>NZ_CP087112.1:2423038-2725917 GCF_025643255.1 Halomonas sp. 7T
ATCGTCGATCACCCACACCACACAGCCTTGCAACGGATCATCGTTCCATGGAGTATCCAGTCGCGAACGGGGCGCTGTTTCTGCGCTGCCGCCGGGCGCTGCGTAAGGGACTAAGATCGAGAACAGCGAGCCTTGGCCTAGCCGTGACGCCAGCGTGACGGGGTGGTCTATCATGGTGCTAATGCGGTCGACAATCGCCAGGCCTAAGCCCAGGCCTCGACTATGATGGGCCTGCGGCTGACTAGCGCGACGGAACTCTAAAAAAATTGCTTCGCGCTGCGGTTCTGGAATACCCGGACCAGTATCTCCTACCATGATCTCCACCCCCTCGGGACGGCGGCGGCAGCCTAACAGCAGATGCCCCTGCTCGGTGTAGCGCACTGCGTTACTGAGAAAGTTACGCACCACCCTCGCGAGTAGGGCCAGATCAGAGTCGACCCATGCACGTGAAGGAACATAGTGCAGCGCCAGGCCCCGAACGGCCGCCACCTGCCGGTACTCTTCAGCCAGTGCATCCAGCAGCGTACTCACGGCAAACGGCGCTTTATCAGCATGCAGTACCCCGGCATCCAGGCGGGAAATGTCCACTAGCGTGCCCAGCAAGCCTTCAACATCTTTCAGCGAGCGCCCTATATGCCCCACCAGCGCTTGAGAGGCATCAGGCAGCGCATGGGTTTCCAGAGCACTGGCAAACAACCGGGCGGCGTTTAGGGGCTGTAGTAAGTCGTGGCTAACCGCGGCCAAAAATTTCGTTTTAGAAAGATTAGCCGCTTCCGCTTCGGCATTCGCGGCTAATAGTCGTGCATTCACCTGGCTGAGTTCATCGAGCGTGCGGTGCAGCGCATCGGTACGCTCACGCACCTGTTCAGCCAGCAACACTGAGCGCTCAAACGCCGCGTAGGGGGCACCGTTGGGGCTGCCTCCCGACTCGACCCGCTCCATCAGCGCATGGCAGACTTTACGCAGGCGGCGATTTTCTTCGCGTAGCGTCGCGTTATCCGCCGTTTCATCACTGCTTGTCGCTAGCTGGAAGAGCGCCAAACGCCACCCCCGTAAAAGTTTGGTTCACATGCATACCGTGGTGCTGTTCGCCGTAGGTATTAAATCCCACGACGCGCGCCTGGCGTAGCAGCGATGATGCCTGATCCAACTGCTGTAGGGACTCCAGCGCCATGCGGCGCAGAAAACAGTCGCAGCCGATAATCGTTGCGGTATCGCCTAAGCGCTCGCGCACGCTGAGCAGCATCGCTTCTAGATCTTCTAACAGCGGCGCTGGCTGCATGGCGGTCAGCACAATACCGGTCTCCACCGCGCAGTAAAAGCTGAGGCTGCCATCGTCGTTGACTCGCTGAATAGAGCGAATGTAGTGCTGCTCGCCTAGATGCACCGCAAGAGGGTGCTGGGCAAAAACGTGGGGGGTCAATTCATCCACCCGGCAGCCCACCAAAGCCGCATATACCTCGGCGGCAGGCAGCCCGTTAAGCTCTAGTACTCGCCGCTGCTCGCGGTCCGCTACCGTAACCACTAGCTTATGAGCCAGTGGCACTAGGTGATGACTTGAAAATACCTCAAACGGCAGCCGAGTATTCAGCATGACCACCACTGCAGCACGGGTATGGAAGCGTCCATTGGCATACACATGGGTGTGCGTTAGGTGGTTATCATCCCCCGCTGAACCGCCAAAACTGGGTATACGTCCCAGCGCAGCGTCCAGCGTTGCCAACACCTGCTCTTCACGGCTGGACAATCCGTCTAACAGCGTGAGCGCAAAGCTGTGCTCATTAATAGGCGCCAACGCCTGATGACGACAGCGCTCTAGTAGGCCGTCCACCAACGACTGCGCACGGGTAAGATCAAAGTGTTCCAGGTCATCAACCAGCTCGGTTTCAACCGCGAAAACCCGACGATCAAACCCAATAGCGACAATAGACCCCCGATCATACCCCTCAGGCGTCATCTCCCCAGCCGTCGTACAGCCACTCAGTGGCACATCACCAAACGCGTCGCTAAGGGCGTCAGCGAGGGTGTCTAACGGGTACTCGGCGCTGCAGAAAAACAATACAAACCCAAGCTGCGCATGACATAGCGCCTGGGACAGTTCCATGGCCGCCTTGGTGGGTTCAGGGTGACGACTGGCGGCGGAGCGCAGCCCATTAGGCGTTAGGGAGGTTGTCACGGTACCACGCCTCCAATGCGCCATGAGTACGCGCAACACTTTGTCGTAACGCACCAAAAGCTTCTTCAGTTTGGCCGTGAGAGCGCTGCGCCTGCGTCATCAATAGCTCTAGCCCCTGCGCCCGCCACGCCAGCTGTTCTGCGCCCACGCTTAGCGATTCGCCTTTCAGCTGGTGTGCCAAGCGCTCCACCTGCTTAGCCTCGGCACTCGAAAGTTCGCCAGGCCCGGTGAGGTACGCGCCAAGCTGTGCCGTGTAGTCATCTACTTGCTGATGATAGAGCACGACCAACTGAGCAACGCTCGCCTGCCCTAAAGAACTCAACAGCGTTTGAAGTGTGGTGCTGTTAAGCAGGGCCTGCCCATCATTTGGCTTTGCGTACGCCTCTAAAGTGGGCAGCTGCTGCGATGATGGAAAAAGCTGCAGGGATAAAACGTTGCTTAATGACAGAAGCGACAGCGGCTTGATGATGTAATCATCCATTCCCGCTGCCAGACAGCGGTTTCGATCATCTTCAGCACCGCCTGCCGTCATCGCGACAATGGGGACACTCGCCAGCCAGCCGCCTGTCTCTCGCAGCATTCGCGTCACTGTCAGGCCATCCATATCCGGCAACTGAACATCCATAAAAATAAGATGTACTTGCTGAGCCTGCACCATCTCCAGCGCGTCTTGGCCATTTTCGGCACACACCACATCACATCCCAAACGTGAGAGGAGGCCCGTGGCCACTTTTCGGTTAACCGCATTATCTTCAACTAGCAGTAGCGACGTACCGATAAAGTCCCGCGTGGGTTCAGAAGGCAGCGGGGAACTTTGGGGGGGCGCCTCAATCAAGGGCAGATCACAATAGAACGTACTACCCTGGCCCGGCGCACTGACGACCCGCAGATGCCCTTGCATGGCGTTACACAGGCGCTTGCAAATTGCCAACCCCAAGCCGGTTCCACCAAAACGCCGAGCGACGCTTTCATCTGCCTGCTGAAAAGGCTCAAATAGAAGCGTCTGCTGCTCTTGGCTTAACCCGCAGCCGGTATCGCTCACTTCAAAAGAGAGCTCGTTCACAGTGGCATAGAGCCGAAGCGTGACCTGGCCATGGTCGGTAAACTTGATCGCATTGGCAATCAGGTTCAGCAAAATCTGCCTCAGCCTACCTGCATCCATCATGACCCAGGCCGGTACTAAGGGGTCAATGTGCAGCACTAGCTGAAGCCCCTTTGCTTGGGCTCGAGGTTCAAAGAGCGCCATCACGCTATCCACCAGCGGTTTTACCGCCATGGGTGACGTTTCCAGCGTTAAGTGGCCCGCTTCGATTTTAGAAAAATCGAGTATTTCGTTAATCATCGCCAACAGCTGGTTGGCGCTGTCGTGGATAGTGCGTGCGTAGTCTTCTACCTGAGCAGCACTGACCGGCTCGCGCAGCAGCTCGCTCATGCCAATAACGCCGTTTAGCGGCGTGCGAATTTCATGACTGACCATCGCCAAAAAATCAGACTTCGCGTGGTTGGCGGCTTGCGCCTGCTGAGCGGTGACCTCTAACTGGCGACTTAGCTGCTCCTGTTCACGCCGCGCGGTAGCGCTTTCTCGCATTTCACGCACTAGAAAACCAATGACGAGCAGAACGGCCAAGCTCATTCCTATCAGCAGTGTCATCAATACGTTATATAACGTACTGAGCAGCGCACGCTCTTCCGTTGCGGATTCGGCCAAATAACCATTGATCGCGATCACAAAGCGCTCGGTAAGCCGAGTGAGCACCTGCAACTCTGTTTCTAAAAGGGTGATGGGCAACTGGGCGAGAGAGTCGTGGGGGGCAAGCATGGGGTCCAGCGTGTCTAGCTGCTGCTGGATTTGGTCAAGCAGCTCGTTTGCCATACTGACATTTTGCAATAGGGCGTTCACCTCACCCTCATTTAGCAACGTAATGCGGCTATAGAGCAGTTCAAAGCGTAAGTTGAGCGCATCCTGTTCAGCTGGCGAGATAGGTCCACGGGTTGCCGCCAGTAAATGATTAAGCAGCTGAACCGCATCGCGATCCAGCTTATAGACAACCCAGGCGGTATCTTCTCGCAGGCTTTGCGTTAGTTGGTCTTGCCGCCAAGCTGCCAGCGCCGCAACGACCAACGCCCCGGCAAACAGCAGCACGGTAATCATCGCCACGACTTTAAAACGTCGTGGATAACGCAACAGGCGTGGCGTACTCACCATAGAGCTGTTAATGGACATTAATATGCATAACCTGCCAAACAGCCCTGAAACGTATTTTCTCGCTTAACAGCTCCTCATTCTGATCAAAAGGATACAACACCCATAACGGGCCGTACTCGCGGATAGGGATAGCCTTTTGATCGCGTTCGAGTGTCAAAATCACGTCATAATCATAAAAATCGCTAACGGGAATGGTGGCTTCGTAACCGTTAAGCGCCAGCACATGCACGCTTTCACCCTCGGCATCCAGGTGCTCTAGCAAGGTACGCATTAGCGGCCCGCTATAGTGGCTAGTGCCTTCAGTCCATGGGGTGCTCGTTTTAAAAGTATGTTGTGATAATGACTGCAGCATTTCTCTATCAAAATGCGCTTCTCGATTATGGCTATCAGCCGTATTCGTGCGTGCAATATTACCTTTCACTTGCAGAATCACAGGCCCATCCGGCGACGCCAATGCCGCCTGCGTTTCAGCTTGCCCCGCTTGAGGAATGCTGAACGCCAGCATAACCCACCCCAATAACAACGCTTTCACAGCCACTACCTCGCTTTAAAGCGCTCAGAGCATAGCCTGATACATCCCGGCCACCCAGCGCGAGCAATAAAAAAAGAGACAACGTAGAGGTTACGCCATCTCTTTTCGTAGGTCAGGTAATTTACGCGTTTTTCGTCAACGAACGGACGCCTTTAAACGGCTGCTGTTTTGAACGCGAAGCGATTAGGTTTTTATCTCCTCAATAGTCTCAAAGCGCACGAGTTCCTCATAAGCGTGCCAGCTTGCATGACCCAACACTGGCAATATAAGTGCTAAACCGATGTAAAAGGTCATTACCCCCACCAACACGCACCCTGTGAGGATGGCGGCCCAAAGCAGCATCGGGCGAAAGTTACGCGCAACGCAGCGTACACTCGCTTCTATGCCTTCCATAAACGTCAGGTCTTGATCCATTAAGGTAGGAATAGCCACTACGCTAATGGCAAAGGCACCAAAGGCGAGAATAGCGCCCGCCGCTGTGCCAACAGCCAACATGCCGATTCCTTCTGGGGTTGTGAGTAGCGCGGTGTAAAGCGTTGCGGGACTTGGCACTTCAAAGCCAAAAAACAGCGCGAACAGCAGCGTGGCTAGGCGAATCCAGGCAAGAAAGAAGATCATCATCATGACGCCCATCATCGCTAACTGCCCAGCGTGGGGTTTCCAACTACCAAATGCATCACCCAAATTAGGCGCTCTACCCTGCTCTAGCGCTTGGCTAATGCCATAAGAACCCACCGCGACCAAAGGGCCTACAAACATAAAACCTGCAATCATCGGCAATAGCCAATACCAGTATCCCAGAGTAAATGCCCCTAACGTAATAGCAATACTCAAGCCCACCCAAAACATGCCGTAGGACAAACTAACGGCGGTGGCACGCCGGAAGTCTTCAAGGCCAGACGTTAACCAGGCACGCGGACGATCCATTCCCACTTTATTGATAGTGATTTTAACTGAGGGTGTCTCTTTAGTTGTTGGCATATGTGCGTGGTCTTGTGTTTTTGTAGTGGTCGCATTCATGGCATAACTCCTGTGATGTACCAGGGCTGCATTCTTGCCTTTAACATTAATTCCAACTTAATGGCTTAACGTACTTTTAATGTAGTTGAACGCCGTAATACTGAGAGCCAATAAGGCTAGCAAGTACAAAAAATCCACCATTAACCTATTCCCGCGAATTAAATTGATGCGTTAGCGCCTCCTAACATTCCCAAACGCACAAAAGCACCAGCGGCGACACCCGGCAGAAACCACAACGCCAGGCTCAAGGCCTGGCGTTGTGGGCGTAAGTGCAGATACTCAGGGCGCCTACCGTACAATCATTACCGATATTTTCGCGTGGTGAACCACGTGTTCGGCATTAGGCCCCAGTACGTAATCGACAAATTTCCGCTTATTGTGGGAAGCCATGACAATCAGGTCGACATCCAGCTTTTTGCCGGCCTTAATAATGGCTTCCCAGGGTGAGCCATCCACAATCACACTCTGAGTTTGGATACTTTCAGGTATGTTCTTTTGGATGAACTCATGCTGCGCTTCTTTAATAGCGTCGTGCGCCTTTTTGGAAAAATCTTTCGGAAAATAAGCGCCCACCATGGGCATTTTAAATTCCGGCAGCACTGTCACAATATGCAGCGAAGCCCCAAAGGTTTCACATAGCGTAATTGCCGTGGGTAGCGCCTTCTTCCATGACGCCTCTTCGTTTAGATCCACCGGCAACAGAATCTTTTGGTACATGGTGACCTCCTTTAAGCTGCGGCTGCCGCGTTATCCGGCCGGTCTGTATGACGGCGGCGGCGTTGAAGAAGAACCACTAAGGCAAAAATGGCAAAGCCAGGAATCCACATCCACTCCTTCGCCCAACGGTCTACCGGTGCAAGCACTTCGATGATCTCCTGGTCGAAGTCAAAACCGATATCCTGTGCCAAGCTGCCAAACTGAACAAAATCAACGGTCGCTTGTTCACCGTCTATCCATAGCTCTATGCCTAGCTGCTCCATGCGTTCTTCAGCCGTATCGCCGCGAGGTACCGGCACAAGCAGGTAGGTGGTCATGGGATCACCAAAATCGTCTTCCCCTGCAATTTGGATGCGCAAGTTACTGCCATCCTCCACCTGACCTAGTGCCTCTGCAAACTGTGCCGGCGGAACCGATTCGTAAGGGTCGTGAATACGATCCATCCAAAAGCCAGGACGGAACAGCGTAAAGGCCACCAACAGCAGCAACAGCGACTCATACCAGCGATTACGAGCAATCATGTAACCCTGTGTTCCCGCTGCAAATATCAGCATAGCGGTGGTCGCGACGATGAACACGACAATCCCCTGCATAAACGTAACGTCAATCAACAGCAGGTCGGTATTAAAGATAAACAGGAACGGTAGTGCGGCTGTGCGCAGGCTGTAGTAAAACGCCTGGAAGCCGGTACGCAGTGGGTCACCGCCGGAAACCGCCGCAGCGGCAAACGAGGCGAGCCCCACGGGCGGCGTGACATCTGCCATGATCCCGAAATAGAACACAAATAAGTGCACGGCGATCAGCGGCACGATAAGACCATTCTGCTGACCCAGCAGCACAATGACCGGTGCCATGAGTGCAGAGACCACAATGTAGTTAGCCGTAGTGGGCAGGCCCATGCCTAAAATCAAACTCAGCAGTGCCGTTAGCAACAGAATCATCATCAGGTTGCCGCCGGAAAGGATTTCCACCACATCCGCCAACACTAGCCCTACGCCAGTTTGTGAAACGGCACCTACCACGATACC
Source organism: Halomonas sp. 7T (assembly GCF_025643255.1). Classification (NCBI taxonomy): domain Bacteria; kingdom Pseudomonadati; phylum Pseudomonadota; class Gammaproteobacteria; order Oceanospirillales; family Halomonadaceae; genus Halomonas; species Halomonas sp. 7T. The sequence continues at coordinate 2,430,718 of NZ_CP087112.1, forward strand.
GGCGGTGGCGGTAGCAATACCAATACCGATCATATTACGGGCACCGGCGACCAGGCCGTCCCACAGATCCTTAAAGCCCTCTTTAACATCCGCGCCGAACTGGCTGTGGCCCCGGAAGAAAGCAATCACCGGACGCTGAGTGACCATGATAAAGATCATAAACATCGTCGCCCAAAACGCTGACAGCCCTGGCGACATACGCTCCACCATCAAACACCACACCAGCACAATAACCGGCAGGATGTAGTGTAAGCCCACCATCACGGTGGGCCGTGTTTGAGGCAGCTTTACGACGGCTGAATTGGGGTCATCCATTTCCAGCTCTGGGTATTTCGAGCTGATCTTCAATAAGCCGATATACGTTACTGCTAAGCCCACGGCGATTACCCAAGGAGTGGCCTCACCAAGCACCGGCTTAAGCCAGCCGAGCCCGTAATAAACGGCAAAAGAGAGGGCCATCAACAGTATCAGCCCCGTCATAAAGCCTAGGACCTTGTTAAGCAGCGGGCGCGCAGGGTTGCTTGAAGGCAGCCCCTTCATATCAGCCTTCAACGCCTCCAGATGCACGATATAAATCAACGCAATATAGGAAATAATCGCTGGCAGAAAGGCGTGCTTGATAACATCAACGTAAGAAATGCCTACATATTCCACCATCAAAAAGGCAGCTGCCCCCATTACCGGCGGCATAATTTGACCATTCACCGACGAGGCGACTTCAACAGCACCCGCTTTTTCGGCGCTAAAGCCCACACGCTTCATCATCGGAATTGTAAAGGTGCCGGTGGTCACCGTATTGGCAATCGACGACCCCGAAATCAACCCGGTCATGCCCGACGCCACCACCGCCGCTTTAGCAGGGCCACCTTTAAAGTGGCCAAGCATAGAAAAGGCTACTTTGATGAAATAGTTACCGGCACCCGCCTTATCCAATAGGGCACCAAACAGCACAAATAGGAAAACAAAACTGGTAGAAACCCCCAGCGCGATACCAAACACCCCTTGGGTACCCAACCACTGGTGATTAATCAACCCGCCTAGGCTAACGCCGCGGTGGGCCAATATGCCCGGCATGTGGGGGCCAAATAGCGAGTAAATAATAAACAAACCGGCCACAATCATCAGCGGCGGCCCTAGCGCACGCCGAGTGGCTTCCAGCAACATAACAATACCGATCACGCCAATAACGATGTCTTGGGTAATCGGGCTGCCCGGGCGCCGAGCCAGGTCATCGTAAAATAGAAACAGATAAGCGCCGCAAAAAGCGGCTATCGCTGCAAACGCCCAATCCTGAAGAGGAATACGATCGCGCGGAGAGCGTTTTAAGGCGGGGTAAGCCATAAAGGCTAAAAACAGCGCAAACGCTAAATGTATCGAGCGTGATTCAGTAGCACTGAACACCCCAAAACCCACCATGTAAGAGAGTGGTGATGCTATCCATAGCTGGAATAGCGACCACGCTGCCGCAATGCTTACCAGCAATTTCCCCGGCACCCCCGCTGGCTTTCGTGCCCCGGAATCGCTGGATGCGACCATATCCTCCAGGTCAGTATCAGCGGCCGCCGAAGGTTGTTTGTCATCACGCATACGCTTGCCCTGCCTATGGTCAGCGCTGACAATCAGCGCTTTCAACAAGAAGCGCGGACACTCTGGGCGTCCGCGCTTTATTACTTGCGGTGAACGCTGTTCACCTGCTGCTCTTTATGTGGCGGTTCGGAATTACTCGATCCAGCCACGCTCACGGTAGTAACGCTCTGCACCATCGTGCAGCGGCGCCGTTAGGCCGTCAGCAATCATGTCTTCTTCGTTCAGGTTTTCAAACGCTGGGTGGAGGCGCTTGAAACGATCGAAGTTTTCAAACACGGCCTTAACTGTTTCGTAAATTACGTCTTCATCAACGGCAGTGGAAGAAACGAACGTTGCTGCAACACCAAAGGTTTCAACATCTTCGTCATTGCCACGATATAGGCCACCCGGGATCACAGAGCGGGTGTAGTACGGATACTCTTCAATCAGTGCGTCAATTTCGTCGCCCGTTACCGGTACTAAACGCGCATCAATCGTCGTAGTGGCTTCTTGGATAGAACCGTTAGGGTGGCCTACCACGTACACCATGGCATCGATGTTGTTATCCGACAGTGCGGCGGACTGCTCAGCGGCATCCAACTGTGAGGCAAGGGCAAAGGTGTCTTCGTCCCAACCGAACGCATTCATGACCACATCCATGGTGTTACGCTGGCCAGAACCAGGATTACCAATGTTGACGCGCTTACCGGGGAAATCGGCAATCGTTTCAATACCGGAATCAGCACGAGCAACAACGGTGAGCGGCTCGCCGTGCATGGTAAATACGGCGCGCATATCTTCCCAAGGGCCCGTCTCTTCGAAATTGGCTTCGCCATTGTAAGCACGGTACTGGACATCCGACTGCACCACGCCCATGTCCAGCTCGCCGCTCTTCATGCCGTTAACGTTAGCGACCGAACCACCGGTAGACGGTGCATTACAGCGAATATTGTGCTCGTCGCTGCCGCGGTTAACCATCCGGCAAACCGACTGGCCCACCACATAGTAAACGCCGGTTTGACCACCGGTACCGATGGTAATGTAACGATCTTGAGCCACTGCCGGAGAGGCAAAGCTTGCCGCTGCAATCAGCGCGCCTGAAAAGGCAGCGGTAGAAAATACATGGCGTTTCATGGAAATACCTCTTTATCTTGATGTTGTGAGCGTTATGCGCTTTGAAACCACCTGCAGAACGGTTCCCTTCAGGTGCCTCGATATCAAAACGTTTTCAAGACAATCTTTTATCTGCATCGGCGGTTAGTGCCGATTTCTACTACTTTAGCGAAAAAACACGCGTTTGGCGAAACCCCATTCTGTCACAAGCACTTGTGTTTCAAGCACCGCTAACGCTAGGAATTTTTAAGTCTAGCGGGCTTAAACGTTTAGTAGGCGTTAATTGGTGCTCAGAGCGAAAGAATATGCGTTTCGCGCATAGCCTATGAATATTTAAGCATGCACCTATCTTGCTTCAGGTTTAAGGCTCATCCAGCTTTTTTGATAAGCGCTGCCGATAGCCGTTGCAGCCGTGGCGCACCAAGCAAAATCAAACAAAATGCGATGGGCCAAGCAATATAGAAAGCGCGCCACCAGCGCCCTAAAAAGCCTTCTATCAAGCCCGTATTTGCCCAGGTGATGACAAACGTCATCAGCGTGACCATGTAGATCGACATCAAAAATGCGAACACTAATGGGGCGAAGCGTGGGGGGAATATCATCTTATCTCCAACGTAAATACGGCGTAGGGTAAGCGGCACAACATACAACAAAAAGAAATATACTAATAACCAAAAGCAGAACCAAAACAGGATGCACCGGCCAACTATCAAACGTTGTAACCCAACATCGTCGGCAGCCACAGCGCAATGCTTGGAAAAATGGCAACCAGCGCCAGCGCGCATGCCATGGCCACTACAAACAGCAGTGCCCAACCGATAGTGTGCTCCAGACGTATCTTGGCGACTTCCGTCGTAACCATCAGGTTCACCGCGACGGGCGGTGTAAATTGTCCAATCGCAATGTTCATGGCTAATAGAATCCCGAACCACACCGGGTTCCACTCAAAGTGCTGCATCACAGGAATCAGAATCGGCATCATAATCAGATAGATGGAGATCGCATCCAGCAGCATACCGGCCACCAATACCGCTAACATCACGAGCACCAATAGCAGCACGCCGTTATCAGTCAGACTAATGATCCATTCGGCCAAATGGCGGAAGGTGCCCAGCATGGTGCCCGCCCAGGCAAAAATGCCTGCCAGGGCGATAATGAGCATCACCACCCCAGAAATAATCGCCGCTTCGCCGAGCAGCTCCCATAAATCGCGTAGCGACAGCTCCTTGGTGAGAAACAGTCCCACCAGGGTGCCATAGGCCACCGCCACCACCGCAGCTTCGGTGGGCGTAAACAGGCCAGAGCGGAGACCACCTAAAATGAGCACCGGAGCAAAAAGGGCGGGCAGCGCCTGTTTAAACGTCGTGCGTACGCTGAGCAACTCAGCGCCTTCCACCGGCGTGCCGCCTTCCCATCCGTAGCGTTTAGAAACCATTAATGCCGGCACTAAAAGCGACAACCCCGCTAAAATGCCGGGAAAGAGGCCTGCCGCAAAAAGTGCGCGAAGGTCTACTCCGGGAACCACAATAGAGTAAAGAATCAGCGCCACCGACGGGGGAATCAAAATCGCCGTAGAGGCGGAGGCAGCAATCAGCGTGGCCGAAAACGGCTTGGGGTACCCAGCCTTCGTCATGCTTGGCAGCATCACCATGGCCACCGCTGCGGCGTCTGCGGGGCCGGAGCCGCTCATACCGCCCATAATCATACACACCAGCACCGCCACCAGCGCCAAGCCACCATGGCGCGGGCCAATTAACGCTTGGGCAAAGCGCACTAAACGTAGCGCAACGCCAGAACGTTCAAAAATCAGCCCGGTAAGAATAAACAGCGGTATCGCAATTAACGGGTATTTAGCAATGCTGTTGTACGTGTTGGTGCCAAGCGTTGCCAGCATATCGGGTGATAGCCCTGCCAAGATGCCTACTGAGCCTGCGAGCGCTAGCGAAAAAGCCACCGGCACACCGGCAATAAGCAGCCCGGCGAAGGCTAGGATCATCCAGCTATCAGGCGTCATTATTCAACTCCCCCTTCAACCGATCGCGGGTTTGCTGAACCAAGCGCCACAACATAGCGCCAGAAAGCACCGGTAACCAAAGAAGATACCACCACTGAGGTAGCCCCAGGCCAGGCGAGAGCGATTCCCACTGATACTCCTGCCAAGCAAGCTTGCCGCCGTACCAGGTAATCAGCCCCAGCACGACCAGCCCGCACACTGCCTGGAACAAAATCAACGCACTCCGCCACCGCCCTGGCAGTGCGCGCTCTAAAAAACTAATGCGGATATGCCGGTTACGCCTCAGCGCCACCGATGCACCCGCAAACGTCAGCACCACCAGTAGAAAAACCGAAAACTCTTCGGTAAACGAAAACGAGCCGCCGGTGAGGTAGCGTGTGACCACGTTCCCCAGGCTAATCAGCGAGATAACAACAAGAGACAGCGCACCAAGCCAGCGTTCGGGGCGCGCATCGGGAAAGCCTTTCATCGGCAACCTCTTAAAAAAGCTACCGGCCCAGTCATCGGGCCGGCAGTTGAAGCATCAGGCGTAATTAACGCGCGTCGATAGCCGCTTGAGCGGCTTCTACCAGCTCTTCACCAATGCGGGGTGCCCATTTTTCATAAACTGACTGCGTTGCTTCGACGAAGGCTTGGTACTGCTCGTCAGTCAGCTCCGTTACCGTAACACCGCGCTCCTGAATAGCCGCCAGGCGCTCGCTCTCCTCCTCACGGGTCATAGCGATTTCCCATGCGCCCGCTTCTTCAGCGGTTTCACGCAGTAACGTCTGATGCTCTTCGCTCAAGGAACGCCATACCTGCTGGTTGACGGCAAAAATCAGCGGGTCATTCATATAGTTCCAGAGAGTTAAGTGCTCCTGGCCGACTTGGTCGATACGCGCCACATCAAAGACGGAAAGCGGGTTTTCCTGGCCATCAACCGCGCCAGTGGTCAGCGCGGGCTGGGCATCCGTCCAGCTCATTTGCGTGGGGTCTGCACCCAGTGCTGAGAACGTATCTTGGAACAGTGGCGAGCCGACAACACGAATTTTCAAGCCATCCAAATCACTTGGCTGGCTAATCGACCCGCGGGAATTAGAGACTTGGCGGAAGCCATTTTCGCCCCAGGCGAGTGGCACTACACCGCGAGACTCAATGGCTTCGAACACCATTTCACCCGCGTCACCGCCAGTGACGGCATCGACGGCAGCCTCATCGGGGATAAAGAACGGTAAAGAGAACAGGTTAAGTTCAGGCACTTGAGGCGACCAGTTGATAGTCGACCCTACCGCCGCATCAATTAACCCTGACCGCATGGCAGAAAATTCGCGAGTTTGGTCGCCAGAAACCAGCTGCGAGTTTGGATAAACCCGAAGTGTCAGCTCTCCTCCACTACGCTCCTCCACCAGTTCAGCCCACTTTTCAGCGGCCTGCCCCCAGGGAAAAGCATCCGACAACACCGTGGAAACCGAAAGCTCACGCGCCTGGGCAGAAAGCGAAGCGGAAAGTAATGCGGCACCGGCCAAGCCAGCGGTGAAACGAGCCATAGAGCGTGTCAGCGTCATTGTGTCGATCCTTTTTGGTTTTTATGGTGTGCGTTTTTTATGAATAGTGCTGCTCAGCGCATATGTGCAGGCACTGCACGTTATCCAAGCAGCTCTCCATTGTAGGCACTCGCGGTTTGAAAGAAAGCGAAGGATTGAGCTTTTAACTTTCAACTTTTGGTGCAAATAGCGTTGAACGTTACTGCGTCGCTTGCTTGCTGCTAAGCTACCTCACTTTCTCTCACTTCAGGGACAGCCACGTGCCGCTTCGTGATTTACTATTAGGCCTCTTTGTTATTGCTATTTGGGCACTCAATATTATCGTGATCAAAGTAGGCGTAGCAGAACTCCCGCCGCTGTTAATGACCACCCTCCGGTTTATGTTAGTGGCCGCCCTGCTGGTGCCTTTTTATCCGGTTGCTCGCGCTCAGCTGCCGTTCTTACTGCTGCTCTCAATCACCTTTGGCAGCCTGCACTTTGCGCTACTGTTTATTGGCCTGGGCCAGGCAGAAGCGGGCACCGGTGCGCTGCTGGTGCAGATGGGCACGCCCTTTGCCACGCTATTAGCGGTGGTATTTCTTAACGAGAAACTGGGCCCCAAACGTATCGTGGGCCTTTTGCTCTCATTTTCAGGAATCATTGTGTTAGCCGGTGGGCCCACGTTGCCCACTCCCCTTCCCCTGGCAATTCTTTTGCTGAGTGCATTCGGCTGGGCGGTCTCTCAGCTATTAATCAAACGTGGACCGCCCATTGCCCCGCTGGCACTAGCAGGCTGGGTGGCGCTATTTGCAGTTCCACAGGTTGCACTGGGATCGTGGCTATTTGAAAGTGGCCAGTGGCAGGCGATGCGTCAAGCCAGCTGGCTAGGGTGGGGGGCGATGATTTACACCGCCGTGATGTCATCGATTGTGGCCTACGGCATTTGGTACGGGTTATTGCGGCGTCACCCGGTTAATCGTGTGGTGCCAATGACGCTGCTGATACCCGTTCTCGCCGTTGGCCTGGGCGCGCTGCTAATGGGCGATAGCTTAGGCTTTCACAAGCTTACCGGCGGCGGGTTAGTCGTGGCGGGTATCGCGCTGATCGTTTTGAAACTGGGTAAGCGCCGACGTTCCAGCGCCGCCTAATTCACCGCATGCAAAAACGCACGTTTAACTATCGGGGCGGCAGAACCCCGCTAAAGCAGGCACGGACACACAGTCACCCACTTGAATGCCACGCTCTGCGAAATAACCGGCGTTTACTTCAAGTGCAGAGTAATAGGCGGTTCCTGCTGGGTAACTAGGGCACTCTCTCGGCGTCTCAGCATCACAGGGCTGCATGGTGTTAATCGCGACAATGCGCCCTTCGCCGTCAATATAAGCAATATCCAGCGGAATCAGCGTGCGGTACATCCAAAATGCATTACCCGCTGGCTGTTCGCTCTCAAACCGAAACAGCATTCCGCGCGTCTCCGGCAAGTGTTCACGCCCCATTAGGCCCCGCTGGCGCTGAGCCGTAGTTTCCGCTACTTCCACATCCAATCGGTGGGGGCCATCCTGGCTGTGAATCGCAAGCGGTAGCGTAGCGGCTTGGCTGGACGCCACCGCCCAAGCCGAAAGCAGCGGCATCGGCAAGCTGGCGGCCAGAGAAACGCCAAGGGAGGTTTTTAACAACTGACGGCGCGTCATAGTCATAGCGAGTTCCTTTTGTTATGCGGTGCCACATGAGGACGGTGCGCTGGCATCAGGTGTATGCCTTCCGCCAGTAGCGACACGTGCACGTGCTCGCCAAGCGTGAGCTGGTTACGCCTAGCCGCATGCGTCGCGATGTCGAAACGTAGCATATCGCCATTTGAAACACGCAGCACAATCGACGTAATACCCCCTAATACCACCATTTCACTCACGGAGGCGGCTACAGGGTTTTCGCGCTCACCCTGGGAAGGCCGCCCTCGTCGATGCAGTACAATATCCGATGGCGGTAGGTACCAAGCAACACGCCTGCCCACGGCAAACGACTGGAGCCCCTCGCCGACTTCCAGCAGCCATTCGCCCCACTTGAGACGGCGTTGCCCCTTCCAGTCCACCACTTCGCCCTCAAAGACATTATGACGATCAAGCAACCGCGCGACTAACGGAGAGACGGGGCGTCGGAACAGTGCTTCCGGTGCCCCCTGCTGAAGGCTGGTGCCGTTATGTAGCACGCAGATTTGATCCGCTAGCGCCGCGGCTTCCTCTAAGTCGTGGGTAACCAGCACAATGGGGATAGGTATTTGCTGGCGCAGCAGCGCCAGCTCCCGCTGTAAGCGGCGTCGCGTAACTTGATCGACGGCCGAAAAGGGCTCATCTAGCAGTAACACTCGTGGCTCACGGGCCAGTGCTCGCGCTAGCGCCACCCGCTGGCGCTGGCCACCGGAAAGCTCATTGGGAAAGCGTGCCTCTAATCCCTCCAAGCGTACCTTGCTCAGCCACTGCATTGCATGGGCATAGCGCTGAGATTTGGGCAGATGGCTAAGGGCAAGCTGAATATTATCCAGTGCGCTTAAATGCGGAAACAGCGCGTAATCTTGAAACACCATGCCGATTTGGCGCTGCTGGGGAGAGAGCGAAATCCGCTTGCCGCCTGCCCGCTCAGGCGTTGAAAACCAGCTCTGCCCGGCACAAGTCACTTGACCATGTTTAGGTTGGTAAAGCCCCGCGATAGTGCGCAACAGCGTGGTTTTACCACTGCCCGATGGCCCAACCAGCGCCAGCAGCTCACCCGGCGCGCAGCTAAACGACGCACGGAGCGGTATCGGGCCGCTTTGCTCAACCGTTACCGTGAGATTAGCCACGTGCCCACCTGCGCTTGCCCGCTAGGCCATATACTAGGCCCAGAGTGGTGAGCGATACCAACAGCAGCAGTGCCGACATACGCGCTGCTCCCTGCTCATCAAATGCCTGCACACGGTCGTAAATTGCAATCGCCAGGGTGCGGGTTTCACCATCAATGGCCCCCCCGACCATCAAAATGACGCCAAACTCGCCCAACGTGTGGGCAAAGGTTAAGGCGGCAGCCGAAAGAATACCCGGCCATACTAGCGGAAGCTCAATACGCCAAAGGGTTTGCCAGGGGCTAAGGCCGCTACACCACGCCGCTTCGCGCAGGTTAGTGGGCACATGCTCAAAGGCCCGCTGGATAGGCTGAATAGCGAAGGGAAGGTTTGCAATTAATGACGCTAACAGAATGCCGCTGAAGGTGAAGTTTAACCCGCCTCCCGTCAGCGTTGCCCATACGCTGCCTAACGGCGCGTCGCGGCCAAACTGCTGCAGTAAGTAGAACCCAAGCACCGTGGGCGGCAGCACCAGCGGCAGCGCAATAAGGGCTTCGCATAGCCCTTTGCCACGAAACCTTGCCGTTGCCAGGGCACGACCTGCCCATATTCCGACGGGAAGTAAAAACAGGCACGTTAACGCGGCCAAATGGAGCGAAACAGACAGTGCCGACCAATCCATTACTCGGTACTGAAGCCATACTGCTTGAGAATCGCCAGCGCTTCGTCTTCCTGAAGCCAAGCATAAAAGGCTTTCGCCACGTCACCCGCTTGGCGGGTGAGCACCATGCGCTGGCGCAGCGGTGCGTGCCACTCCTCAGGGATCAGTACGTACTCACTGCGCTGGGCAAGGGCTGGGGCTAACGCCAGCGAATAAGCCACCAAGCCACCGCGGGCATCGTCTGCCAAGGCAAACTGGGCCGCTTGGGAGACATTCTCTCCTAGCACCCGAAGTGGCGCGACCGGCGCCCATAACGAAGCATGGCTCAACGCCTGCTGGGCGGCAACGCCGTAAGGCGCATGCTCCGGATTTGCCAAGGCAATACGCTCGCGCGCGCCGTTTGCGAGGGCAGCAATCGCTTGTTCAACACCGGCTAACGGGGCAGCCTCATCGGGCAAATCCCCGCGCTGTGAACGCTGTAGCCACACCAGCCGACCAATGGCGTAAATAGTGCCCTCATCTAGAGTATGGCCTTCCTGATGAAGCGCGAAGACATACGCCTCATCGGCAGAGAGATAGAGTTCAAAGGGCGCCCCCTGAGCAATTTGACGGCGAAAGTTGCCCGATGAGCCAAAGTTCAGTCTTACGTCTGACCCCGTTTGCTCTTTGAAGCGCTCGGCCGCTTCGGTAAGCGCAAACTGAAGGTCTGACGCCGCCGCGATTATCGGCGGCTGCGCACCGGCCAGTGCCGGCATGCTGGCGAGCATCAAAACAGTCAACAGCAGTGCACGCATAGCGTTATACCTGTGCTTGCGCGACGTGGAGCTCGGTGATGGCCATTACTTTCATGGTATTGGTTCCCCCATGGGCATTCATGTGGTCGCCACGGGTAAGAATCACGAAGTCACCCGCCTTCGCGACCCCTTGCTTCACTAACAGGGTAAGCGCCTGGTCGTTGAGTTCCGTGGCACTCATTTCAGAGGTATCAAAGGGAAGTGATACCACGCCCCGGTAGAGCGCCATACGCCGCTGGGCGATAGGGTTATGTGCCAAGCCAACAATGGGCAGGCCCGAGCGGATGCGGGAAGCAATTAGCGGCGTGTAGCCAGACGAGGTCATACACGCAATGGCTGTGATGCCTTCCATGTGGTTCGCCGCGTACATCGCAGAGAGCGCGATGGTTTCATCAGGCCGAGAAAAACCCTCATGCATACGGTGGCCCGATTCTTGAGCGGTTTTTTCACGCTCGGCACCTAAACATACCCGCGACATGGCTTCTACGGTTTCCAGCGGATAGTCACCGGCGGCCGTTTCCGCCGACAGCATGACGGCATCGCTGCCATCTAACACTGCGTTGGCAACGTCAAACACCTCAGCGCGGGTGGGCAGCGGCGCTGAGATCATGCTTTCCATCATTTGCGTGGCGGTAATGACCGCGCGGTTCAGCGACCGCGCACGCTTGATCATGCGCTTCTGTACCCCCACCAGCTTGGCGTCACCAATTTCAACGCCCAGATCGCCCCTCGCCACCATTACTGCCTCAGAGGCTTCAATAATGCCATCCAGGGTAGCGTCGTCTGCTACGGCCTCGGCGCGCTCTACCTTGGCGACTAAACCAATCTCTTTGCCTTCTTCGCCCAGCAGGCGGCGCGCCTCGTGCATGTCTTCAGCGTGGCGCGGGAATGAGATCGCCAAATAATCGACGCCAATCTCAACAGCGGTTTTTAGGTCAATTTTATCTTTTTCGGTTAATGCCGGAGCAGACAGCCCGCCACCCTGCTTGTTGATGCCTTTGTGATTGGAAAGCTTACCGCCAACCACCACACAGGTATGCACCTGCTGGCCATCAACGCGGGTCACGTCAAGCACTACGCGCCCATCGTCTAACAGCAAGCGATCTCCAGCAGAGACATCTTGCGAGAGTGTTTTATAGTCACAGCCAACTTGGTGGATATCGCCAGCATCGCTATCCAGCGACATATCCAGCACAAACGGCTCTCCCTCTTTCAGCACTATCGCTCCGTCCCGAAAGCGGGCAATACGGATTTTAGGGCCTTGTAGGTCACCTAAGGCAGCCACACTGCGGCCAAGCTGGGACGCGATTTCACGCACGCGCATCAAACGACGCCGATGATCATCGGCGGTGCCATGTGAGAAATTCAAACGCACTACATCTACACCCGCCGCGAGCATGGCCTCAAGTACCCCTTCCCGGTCGCTGGCAGGGCCAAGGGTTGCGACAATTTTAGTGCGACGGATCGAGGAGAAGTGCAGTGCGTTCATAGCGTTCCAACCATGCAAATTAACGTTTAATGTCGTTAGCTTATCAGTTTAACGCGCGCTACATGACAGTTATGGGGCATTCCTTAAAGGCGGCACCTTATTTGCGATCAGTATTAAGATTATTTACGGAACCTGACCTATCGGTCAAAGAGTACAGTTGCTACTATTTATTGTATACAGCTACTTCACCATAGATCGCTTTGGAGAGTTTTCGTGCCCACTTCCCCCTTGCCTACTCTTTCACCTGCGCCAAGCGCCTGCAGCCTAGAACGCTTTACTGAACATTACGGCGATATCTATGAGCACTCACCGTGGGTGGCAGAAGCCGCGTGGGAGCAGGGACTCAGTGAAGCGCATAATGCCCCCGACGCGCTGGCGGATCTAATGGGGCTGATGCTGCAGCAAGCATCGCCCGAGCAACAAATTGCGGTCATTCAAGCGCACCCGGATTTAGCCGGTAAAGCCGCGTTGGCAGGTGAACTGACAGAGGACTCCAGCCGCGAACAGGCAGGGGCAGGTTTAGATCAGTGTACACCTGAAGAGTTTGCGCGCTTTGAACAGCTAAACGCCGCGTATAAAGCTAAATTCGGCTTCCCGTTTGTGATTGCCGTTAAAGGCTTGGATCGCCACGCTATCTTGGCCGCGTTTGAAACGCGCCTGGATAACGACTTAGCCCAGGAGCGGAAAACCGCCATTGAACAAATTATCCGTATTGCACGCTTTCGACTAAAAGCACGGGCTGAACAGCCGCTGTGAACGCGTTAAAAGATAGAAAAAACGGCTAGACATCGCGTTATAAAAGCAGCGTTAAACACGCATTGTTTGAAATGCCGTTTTATGCTGCCACAAAAATGCCGCGCCCAAGGGCGCGGCATTTCAGCTTAGAGCGACGGTGAGTTACTGCTTAACCGCTTCAACCGCCTTTTTGGTGCTCTCTTCCGCTCTTTTCTGGCTATCTTCCATAAAGCTTTGGCTAATAGAGGTGACTTTTTCAGAATCCCCTTTGATGCGCTCCATAAGATCAGTTGCCGTTTTTTGCTGGCTATCCATGGCTTTTTTAAAGCCCTCGGCATCTTTGACATCTAGCCAAACACGCGCCTGGGCAATGGTCATATCGGAGTACGCACGCGCCGCGTCTAACTGAGCGCTGACAAGCAGCTCATAGTAATCAAGCGCGGCCAGCGTATAAGAACGCATGGGCGTTACGAATGCGGATTCAAGCTGCTGGTTAGTTTTCTCGACTGCTTTATTCATTAGAGAGTCTCCTTAAGCGTGCTAGCAATTCAGTGCGCCTTTGCAGGCAGTGGTTAGGCGTTTACCTTTAACTATCTACAAAGCTAGCAGTGCTTTTTGTGCAGTGCAACATGATTTTCATCATCCACTTACAAGCCACCTCTTGAAAATCAAAAAACTGCTTAACGACTTCCTAATAACCTTTATAAAACAGTCGATTAAAAACCTCCCTATAACGGCATTAAAAGAGTAACAGGCTAATTTAAAACCCAGCTTCCGTGCTTTAGTTCGCCATCGACAAGTCTCGCACAGTTATCGCTTTACCCGCGACACCGTTATGCACCTTAAGCATGCGTTTAAACCATTCGTCTACCGGATCACCCGGCTCGACTAACGCCTCTAATGACACCGTGTAAGCCCACATCCAACTACCAAATAGCAGGTAGTCGGCGCCGCTTGGCGCATCGCCATCCAAGAACGCACTCTCTCTTAATAGATCGCGTACTGGGGCAAGTGCCTGTTTAAGCTGCTGACGCCCCTGTTCTGGCTGGTGAACGTCTTCTAAACGCGCACCGAAACGCGCCTCTCGGGTTTCACGAAAATAGGCGCGATCATCCGGGTGAATGGCGTTTAGCAAGTCCATGACGACTATCCGAAACAGTGCCGGGGTCACGCTGCGCTCTACAAAGAGTTTAAAAAACAGCACGCGCTGGAAGCTCTCCCCTTCGCCCAGCACAGGCGCATCCGGATACGCGCGGTCTAGGTAGCGCATAATGTCGAAGCTGTCGGTAACCACTGTATCGCCATCGGTAAGGACGGGCACCTTGCCGTAATCCGCAAACGCTAACACCTCCTTTTCAAGAAAGCGCCAGGCGACGGTCTCAAACGCCAGACCTTTATGGGCCAGCGCCATGCGTACCCGCCAGCAGTATGGTGAAAAGCGTAACTGTTCGTCCCGCCCACACAGATCATAAAGAGTAATTGCCACTTTCAGAACCTCGGAGAAATTGATTGTCGTTATTAAAGAGTGTTACCGATGATAACAATGGGCGTAAGCCACTTACGACGCAAGCTACGTTAGATCTGTAACTATTTTTTAGATGACAACTGTACTGTCTATTAGTCTAATGAGTTTGCCAGCCCCCTTTTTTCTAAAAATACTTAAAAATTCAATCAAAACAATTAGCTAGAAAACTAAAAATAGAATAAACCCAGATATCATGGCGCCCCTCTGCTGGTAAGACCAATTTTCCAATGTAGTCATTCTCTCGGCCTAAACGTATCTTTCACACTGACCCAACCAGTATTGCAGTCGCAGGCTGGTCGGCTACTGCGGCGCATACCAAATTAATAACAAGGGGCAGTTCCTCCCATGAATGAAACGACACTTGCACTCCTGGCATTTCTGCCGCTGTTGTTAGCAGGTATTTTGCTCATAGGCTTTAAAATACCTGCCAAAATAGCGATGCCGATTGTCTTCCTAACCGCTGCGGTTATCGCTCTGACCGCCTGGGACATGTCATTCAGCCGTGTAGCTGCGTCGACTGTTCAGGGCTTGATTCAGACCGCCGGCCTGCTGTGGATTATTTTTGGCGCTATTTTGTTGCTCAATACGCTAAAGCATTCAGGCGGCATTACTGCTATTCGTAACGGCTTCTCGGGCATTAGCCCTGACCGCCGCGTCCAAGCGTTAATCGTTGCCTGGCTATTTGGCTGCTTTATTGAAGGCGCCTCAGGCTTCGGTACACCGGCAGCCGTTGCAGCGCCGCTTATGGTAGCGCTTGGCTTCCCCGCCCTGGCAGCGGTCGTTGTAGGCATGATGATCCAGTCTACGCCGGTTTCATTTGGTGCTGTGGGCACCCCCGTTGTGGTGGGTGTTGGAAGCGGGCTTGACCGAATCGGCATTACCGCTGAGCTAGAAGCAGCGGGCTCAAGCTGGGATGTATTTTTCCAGATGATCACCAATGGCGTTGCCATTACTCACGGTATCGTTGGTATTTTAATGCCGCTGATTCTAGTGTTGATCATGGTGCGTTTCTTTGGTGCTAATCGCTCGTGGAAAGAGGGTCTTTCCATTGTGCCTTTCGCTATCTTTACCGGCGTATCTTTCGTCGTCCCCTACACGTTGGTTGGCGTTTTCCTAGGCCCAGAATTCCCGTCTATGATTGGCGCAATGGTGGGCTTAGCAATTGTGGTACCGGCTGCTCGTAAAGGGTTTCTGCTGCCCAAAGATACGTGGGACTTTCCCGAAGCTACCTCATGGCCCGATGAGTGGATTGGTAACCTGCAGATCAAGCTAGATGACGTGGCAGGCAAAGCGCCAATGTCGACGCTGAAAGGCTGGATTCCCTATGTACTCCTGGCAATTTTCCTGGTCGCTTCTCGTACCGTTGAGCCACTGCGTAACGCGCTTACCTCGATCAACCTAAGCTGGGCCAACATTTTCGGCGAAGCCGGTGTTAGTGGCGGATTGCAGCCCCTCTACCTGCCGGGCGGCATTATCGTTGCCGTGGTTATCGTGACGTACTTCTTGCATCAAATGAATACACGCCAGATGAGCGCAGCAGTATCGGAGTCCACCAAGACGATCTTTGGTGCCGGTTTCGTACTGATTTTCACCGTGCCGATGGTGCGTATTCTAATCAACTCCGGTGTGAACGGCGCTGACCTGGTCTCCATGCCAGTCATGATGGCGCAGGCGGTTGCTAATAGCGTCGGGGGGGTCTATCCGTTCTTTGCGCCCGCGGTAGGTGCCATGGGCGCCTTCATTGCCGGCTCGAACACGGTATCTAACCTGATGCTGGCAGAGTTTCAGTTCAGCATTGCGCAATCGCTGGGCCTCTCTACCGCGATGATGGTAGCGCTCCAGGCAGTCGGTGCGGCGGCGGGTAATATGATTGCGATCCATAACGTTGTAGCCGCCTCAGCCACCGTTGGCTTACTTGGCCGCGAAGGCGCGACGATTCGCAAAACCATTATCCCAACCATCTACTACCTAGTATTCACCGGTATTATTGCGCTCATCGCGTTCTATGTTATCGGCGTTACCGACCCGCTTATGTAAATAAGCCGAGTTAGCACATAGAGCTAATCACCAGATAGCGCACTTCCTACACCCCAGGCCTGGCCTGGGGTGTAGCGTTTTAAGGCATATCAGAACGGCTAGCCGATACGCTTTAGGGTTGTTGCATGTTGCTGACCGCGCACCACATAGCTTTGCGCGTTTAGCTTCAGCCCTTCGACAGCCTCGGCAGAAAGCTCTCGCACTACTTTGGCCGGCGAGCCAACAATCAGCGAGTTGGGAGGAAACACCGCGCCTTCCTTGATAAACGCCCCCGCTCCTACCAAGCTATTTTCCCCAATCACAGCCCCATTGAGCACCACCGCCTGGATACCTATTAAGCAACCATCACCAACCGTGCAACCATGCAGCATTGCCTGATGCCCCACCGTGACACCTTTACCAACTTTAAGCGGGTAGCCTGGATCCGCGTGCAGCACGGCGCCATCCTGAATATTGCTCTCTTCGCCTACTTCTAAATGGTCGCTATCGCCGCGCAATACTGCCTGGTACCACACGCTTGAACGCGCTTTAAGCGTCACCTGACCGATAACGTCGGCTGTCTCGGCGATATACACATCCTCACGAACATCGGGCGTAAACTCGCCAAACTGATAAATAGCCATGCATTACTCCTTTTTATGGGTTGTCGCCTTGGGGGCACTGTCAGCGAATCTTGTCACATCACTGCCACTGCTCTAAACGCATAGCCGAGCGCTCTAAGCGATCATGTTCTGCTTCAACCTCGCGCAACAGCTCACTAATACTGGTCAGATGCTCTAACGCGATGCGCCTTGCCTGCTCAGCATCGCCACTCACCACCGTATCATGCAGCTGAGCATGCTGCTGATTGATCATCTCCCGGGGGCCTGGACGATGGTAAAGGTGCTTCACCGAGGCAAATACGGAGCTCAGCAGTAAATCGGTTAGGCTTTGCAGCGTATGGACCAGCACCGGGTTATGGGAAGCTTGCGAAATGGCTAAGTGGAACGCGTGGTCAAGCCGAGCCAACTGCTCAACATCAATGTCGTCGGGTTGAGCGGCATACTCGGCTAGTGCTCGGTAGCGGCGGGTGATCAGTACGCGGTCCATAGACGTCCCGCGCCTGGCGGCCAAATAAGCGGACTCGCCTTCCAGCAAGGCGCGCACCTCCAGCAAGTCAAACAGCGTGCGCGGGTGGTCACGAAACAGATGCATTAAAGGGCTTTGCTGGTGCATCGGCAGCAGCGACGCTACCGTCGAACCGTGCCCCTGACGCGTATTGATAATGGCTTTGCTACGCAAAATTCTTAATCCTTCGCGCAGGGAGGCGCGAGAAACGCCTAAGCGCTCGCATAAACGCCTCTCGGAGGGCAGCAGCTGTCCGGGCCGAAAAACGCCTTCTAGAATTAACTCTTCGAGCTTAGCAGCCACATGCTCGGGAGTGCGCCGCCCCATGGGAACATCGTCACTATTTACTACCACTGGTCGCTCCTTCGATCAGCCCTCCCCTCCCATCAGGTCAGACCACATTGCAAATGTTGCTAGCCAACGTAAAGGCCAAGGCGATAAAAGCCACTAGGATGGGTGTGACTATCGACTAATTACTGGTCAGACCATTGCACCACAACCTAGACAGGCGCACAAAAAAAGCTCAAATTGGTCACCAGGTAAAACAGTGCTGCCGTTACCCTATGGCCATTACCACTCATCCATTACTTCTCATGATAAAAAGCTAGGATGTCGCCATGAATATCCTTTTTGACGAGCGTCTTGATGGCGAATTCGTCCACCGTGATAAAGCTGAGGTGCTTAGCGACCTGCAAAGCGCCGTTCCTTCTTTAACGCTACTTCACCGTGAAGAAGATCTACGCCCCTTCGAGTGCGATGGACTGGCGGCCTACCGCGTCCTACCCATGCTGGTCGCGATGCCCGAAACCCTTGAACAGGTGGAAGGCCTTCTGAAACGCTGCCACGCGCTAAGTGTACCGGTTGTCACACGCGGGGCAGGCACCGGGCTTTCAGGCGGCGCCCTTCCGCTTGAACATGGCGTGCTGCTGGTGATGTCGCGGTTTAATCAAATTATTAAGGTTGACCCCGACGCGCGCATCGCCCAAGTACAGCCTGGCGTGCGCAACCTGGCTATCTCTGAAGCAGCGGCGCCTTATGGGCTCTATTACGCCCCCGACCCCTCTTCGCAAATAGCCTGCTCCATCGGTGGTAACGTCGCTGAAAATGCCGGCGGCGTACACTGCCTCAAATATGGCCTTACTGTGCATAACGTCATGCGGGTCGATATTTTGACCATTGAAGGCGAACACATGACGCTGGGCTCTGAAGCGCTGGACACCCCAGGCTTTGATCTGCTCGCGCTGATGAATGGCTCTGAAGGCATGCTAGGGGTGGTCACCGAAATCACCGTCAAGCTACTACCCAAGCCTGAAACCGCTAAAGTATTGATGGCAAGCTTTGATGATATCGAAAAAGCTGGCCAAGCCGTGGGCGATATCATCGCTGCAGGCATCATTCCCGGCGGCCTGGAAATGATGGACAAACTGGCTATCAAAGCCGCCGAAGATTTCATCAAAGCGGGTTATCCCGTTGAAGCAGAGGCGATTCTACTCTGCGAGCTGGACGGCGTTGAGGCCGATGTAGACGATGATTGCGACACCGTACGCCGTGTATTAGAAAAAGCGGGCGCCACGGATATTCAGCAGGCACGCGATGAAGCCGAGCGCGCCAAATTTTGGGCAGGCCGCAAGAACGCCTTCCCTGCGGTTGGACGTATGTCACCCGATTACTACTGCATGGACGGCACCATTCCTCGCCGGGAGCTGCCGCGGGTACTTAAAGGCATTGCCGCCCTGTCTGAGGAGAGTGGCCTATTAGTCGCCAACGTATTCCACGCCGGTGACGGTAATATGCACCCACTGATTCTGTTTGATGCCAACAAAGAGGGTCAACTGGCGTTAGCAGAAGATGTCGGTGGCAAAATTCTTGAGCTTTGCGTGGCGGCAGGCGGCTCAATCACCGGTGAACACGGCGTCGGTCGGGAAAAAATCAACCAAATGTGCAGCCAGTTCCAGGCCGATGAAATCAGCGTTTTTCACGCCTTAAAAGCCGCATTTGACCCCCAGCGCTTACTAAATCCAGGGAAGAATATCCCGACTCTGGCACGCTGCGCTGAGTTTGGCGCGATGCATGTCCATAACAATGAGTTACCGCACCCGGAGCTACCGCGCTTCTAAGGCGGCGCCTAGTTATCACCATCACTAGGAAAATAATCATTAGGAATCACCATGACCGAACTAGCGATTAACGCTGCCGACCAGGACATTTCTGCCCAGCTGTGTGAACAAGTCCGCAGCGCCTATGCAGAGCAAACGCCGCTGCGCATAGTGGCGGGCAACACCCGCGCCTTTTATGGCCGTCCGGTGGAGGGGCAAACGCTAAACATCGCCGAGCACAGCGGGATAGTGTCGTACGATCCCGTCGAGCTAGTCGTGACTGCTCGCGCGGGCACACGCTTAAGCGCGCTTAACGCCGCGCTGGCTGAACACAATCAAATGCTGGCCTTTGAGCCCCCCATCTACGGCGAGGCCAGCACCATCGGCGGCGCCGTAGCCACCGGGCTCTCTGGCCCACGCCGCCCCTGGGCAGGCGCAGCTCGCGATTTTGTACTGGGCACTCGGGTCATTACCCAAGAAGGCAAGCTGCTGCGATTTGGTGGCGAGGTGATGAAAAACGTAGCGGGCTACGACCTTTCGCGCTTAATGGTCGGCGCTCAAGGCACGCTTGGGGTACTCGCTGATATCTCCTTTAAGGTATTGCCCATTCCCACTGCAAGCCACAGCCTTCGCCTGACGATGGGGTTAGATGACGCACTGAAAAGGCTCTCAGAGCTTGGTCGCCAACCGCTACCCATAACCGCCGCCGCATGGCGCGCAGGCGAACTTTTCATTCGCCTGGAAGGAGGCGCAAGCTCTGTTAACGCCACCCAAGAACGATTGGGCGGGGAAGCGCTTTCCGCTGAGTTTTGGCAGCAGCTGCGCGATCAGCAGCACGAATTTTTCACGCTTAGCGAAGGCAAGTCGTTGTGGCGGCTATCGCTACCGCCCCACACGCCGCGCTTGGCGCTGGATATTGCTGAAGACGATATCTTCTACGACTGGGGCGGTAGCCAGCGCTGGGTAAAAACTCACCTCGACGCCGATACCCTGCGCGCGGCTTGCCAAGCGGCAGGCGGCCATGCCACCTGCTATACCCCTCACGCAGAGGGCGGCGCAGCGTCACCGTTTACGCCGCTCAACCCAGTGGTTGAAAAATATCATCGCAACCTGAAGGCGGAGCTAGATGCCCACGGCATTTTCAACCCCGGTCGTCTTTATGCGGCGTTTTAATCAGGAGAGCTGACATGCAGACGAATTTTACCGACGCTGACCTTCAAAAGCCGCACATTCAAGAAGCTGAGCGCATTTTACGCACCTGTGTACACTGCGGCTTTTGCAATGCCACCTGCCCCACCTACCAACTGCTGGGCGATGAGCGCGATGGCCCCCGAGGGCGCATCTATTTAATGAAAGAGCTGCTTGAAAGTCGCGATGACGATGATCAAGTCACTGAAGAGACGCGCCTACACTTAGACCGCTGCCTCACGTGCCGCAACTGTGAAACCACCTGCCCTTCTGGGGTGGAGTACCACAAACTGCTCGATATTGGCCGCGCTGAAATTGAGCGCCGCGTGCCACGCTCGGCCCCAGAGCGCGCCCAGCGATATGCCCTGCGCAAAATGCTGGTGGAACCCAAGCGCTTCCAGGCGCTGCTCAAATTAGGGCAGACCTTTAAACCACTGGTCCCTGGCAAACTGCGCAGCAAAATGCCACCCGCCCCCGTGGATGCCGGCCAGCGGCCGAACAGCCAACGTCACGAGCGAAAAGTATTAATATTAGAAGGGTGCGTTCAACCCGGGCTTTCACCCAACACCAACGCAGCCACAGCGCGCTTACTCGACCGTTTAGGCATCAGCGTCACGCCCGTCAATGAAGCGGGTTGCTGCGGCGCCATTGATTTCCACTTAAACGCTCAAGATGACGGCCGCGCCCGCATGCGTGCCAATATTGATGCCTGGTGGCCACAGATTGAACAGGGTGCAGAAGCCATCGTGCAAACCGCGAGCGGCTGCGGCGCTTTCGTTAAAGAGTATGGCGACATGCTCAAAGATGACCCAGCGTATGCCGATAAAGCCCAAAAGGTCAGCGCGCTAGCGAAAGACTTGGTCGAAGTACTGCGCGACGAACCTTTGGAGAAACTACAGCTGAAAGAGCAACAGCGGCTAGCGTTTCACTGCCCCTGCACGCTGCAGCATGCACAAAAGCTCAACGGTGCGGTTGAAGGGGTACTCAGCAAGCTGGGCTTTGCACTTACGCCCGTTCAAGATAGCCACCTTTGCTGCGGCTCGGCAGGCACTTACTCGGTTACCCAACCGGTGCTGGCCACTCAATTGCGGGATAATAAGCTAAATGCATTAGAAGCAGGCAACCCAGAGGTCATCGTAACTGCTAATATTGGTTGCCAAACACATTTAGCGAGCGCCAACCGAACGCCGGTTCGTCATTGGGTAGAAGTGGTTGATGCTGCGCTGGTATAACCGCTAACGTACCTTGCCGTGCTTGCCACGCCTGACTGGCTGCACGGCCTCCCCTTACTAAAAAGGAGTTTTCATGCAAACCAAAGCTATTCTCGGCCAAGCTGACGTCATTACTGTCTTAGATGCCGCTCAAAAAGAAGCTGACAACAACGGCTGGCCTGTCACCATTGCCGTCACCGACGACGGTGGCCACCTGCTGGCACTGCGCCGTCTAGATGGCGCAGCGCCTTTCAGTGCGGATGTTGCCACACAAAAAGCACGCAGCGCAGCGCTTGGCCGCAAAGAAACCCAAGTGTTCGAAGAGATGATTAATGGAGGCCGCACCGCGTTTATTTCTGCTCCGCTCCAGGGCCTGCTATCAGGCGGCGTTCCAATCACGGTAGATGGTCATGTGGTGGGCGCTGTCGGCATTTCCGGCGTTAAGCCCGATCAAGATGTTCAAATTGCCAAGGCAGGTGTGAGCGCTATCGCTTAATACAAGCGTGCAGCCTTTGGCTGCACGCCATCTACAAAGTACAAGCCATAAAAAAAGCCCGGATCAATGATCCGGGCTTTTTAGAATTCGTTCAGCTAGTGCTGATAACTTTCACATGTGCAACTTGAATGGCGGACCGGACGAGACTCGAACTCGCGACCTCCGGCGTGACAGGCCGGCATTCTAACCAACTGAACTACCGGTCCACATCAAGGCACTAAAACCATCTAATCACACAAGTGCTTTTAAATGGTGGGCGGTACTGGGTTCGAACCAGTGACCCCCAGCTTGTAAGGCTGGTGCTCTCCCAACTGAGCTAACCGCCCAAAGCGTTTAAACAGGATATGCTTAACACTTTGATTTCTTAAGTTATCGTGGCGGACCGGACGAGACTCGAACTCGCGACCTCCGGCGTGACAGGCCGGCATTCTAACCAACTGAACTACCGGTCCACATAACGACAACTAATTACAATATAAACTGATGATGGCGGACCGGACGAGACTCGAACTCGCGACCTCCGGCGTGACAGGCCGGCATTCTAACCAACTGAACTACCGGTCCACTACTGCATCAATTAGTACTGTTTTACGCTTCCAGGCACCATTTAAATGGTGGGTGGTACTGGGTTCGAACCAGTGACCCCCAGCTTGTAAGGCTGGTGCTCTCCCAACTGAGCTAACCACCCGCTGGTCACGTGGCGCTGCATTCTACAGAAGCCTGACTGGATGTCAATACATCGTGTTTAAATCTTTTGATTCAAACCAATACGTTGCTCACCCTGCCGCTACCGTGTGGTGAGCGCGGACGAAGGATGCCGCATAAATAGCCGCCTCGTCAATCAAAACCGTATGTTTTAGCCCGGAGGCCCGACGCGGCTTAAAATCATGATCGCCATCTCGGAGCCACTTAAACTGTGTAGTGGGTGGGAGTGCATAACCAGAAACCTCCTCAATATTCCCAAATGGGTCGCGTTCGCCTTGGAGAATTAACGCTGGACAACCCACAGACGCAAAGTGCGCCAAGCGAAGCTTATGGGGCTGTCTGGGAGGGTGAAAAGGGTAGCCTGCAATGACCAGGCCGGGACACCCTTTTTCATGTCCAACGACCTCACATTTTAATGCATCACTTGCAAACATAGAGGCGACACGCCCTCCCATTGACTTCCCTCCTACCCACAGGGGGGAAGATCCAAGTGAGCAAAGCAACTGATACCATCGACCAAAGTGTGCCAACGTGTGACCGACAGGCGGTGGAGGGCGCCGTTTTCCCAATTCATAGGCGTGCTGCATATAAGGAAAATCAATCGCCAATACTTGCAAACCACCGCCTGCTAACGTCGCGACAAATTGACGCATAAAATCTGACAAGTGCCCTGCTCCGGCACCGTGCGCAAACAGTATTCGACCGAATCGTGGCTCTCCGGATATCGCTAAAGGCCCGTAGCCATCGACTATAAACCGCCGATTCGTGGCGCTCTCCATAGCATGAGGCAGTTCATCTGGCGCAATGTTAACGAAACCCAACTCACTATAACGAGACACCATATACTCCTAGTCATTCCGTGTTATTCCAATTGGCTTGTTCAGCTTGAGGCCCCGCTGCGCTAGAATCGCGACTGGATCTTGACCTGCATCATCAAGCGGGTGGCCGCATCCGTGCAAAATGCCACGGGTTACCCCCTAACCGCGTTCGATGGGAACATGAAATGAGCACAGCACTGGAACACCCGACCTACAACTACAAGGTGGTTCGGCAGTTCGCGATTATGACCGTTGTGTGGGGCATTGTAGGTATGACCATTGGTGTCATCCTTGCCGCACAGTTGGTTTGGCCGGAACTGAACCTCGGATTACCTTGGACGAGCTTCGGACGCCTGCGTCCGTTACACACTAACGCCGTAATTTTCGCCTTTGGTGGCTCGGCGCTGTTTGCGACATCGTACTACGTCGTTCAGCGTACCTGTCAGACACGCCTTTTCTCTGACAAGCTCGCAGCATTTACCTTTTGGGGTTGGCAGGCAGTCATCCTCTCTGCCGTGGTGACGTTGCCGCTAGGCTATACCACGACCAAAGAGTATGCAGAGCTTGAATGGCCAATCAATATCTTGATTGCCATCGTTTGGATTAGCTACGCGATTGTCTTCTTGATGACGATTAAGAAGCGAACCACGTCGCATATCTACGTGGCCAACTGGTTCTTTGCTGCGTTTATTATCACGGTGGCCGTACTGCACATCGTGAACAACGCTGCCATCCCTGTGACCCCCATGTATTCCACCTCGATCTACGCGGGTGCGGTGGATGCCATGGTGCAGTGGTGGTACGGACACAACGCAGTAGGCTTCTTCCTGACAGCAGGTTTCCTGGGCATGATGTACTACTTCGTGCCAAAGCAGGCTGAGCGTCCGATTTACTCCTACCGCCTGTCTATTGTCCACTTCTGGGCATTGATCATGATCTACATGTGGGCTGGTCCTCACCACCTACACTACACCGCGCTGCCGAACTGGGCACAGTCGCTGGGTATGATCATGTCTATCATCCTGCTGGCCCCCTCCTGGGGCGGCATGATTAACGGCATGATGACGCTGTCAGGTGCTTGGCATAAGCTGCGCACGGATCCGACACTCCGCTTCTTGGTAGTGGCGCTCTCGTTCTACGGCATGTCGACTTTTGAAGGCCCGATGATGGCTATTAAGACCGTCAACGCGCTTTCTCACTATACCGACTGGACTATTGGTCACGTACACTCTGGCGCGCTTGGCTGGGTAGCCATGATCACCATTGGCTCTATGTACCACCTGATTCCTCGCCTATTTGGCCGCACTGAAATGCACTCTGTCAGTCTGATTGCCGTGCATTTCTGGCTGGCCACTATTGGCACCGTGCTTTACATCGCCGCTATGTGGGTGAACGGCATCTTGCAAGGCCTGATGTGGCGTGCAATTAACGCTGACGGCACCTTGATGTACACCTTCGTTGAATCGGTTGAAGCCAGTGGCCCCGGCTACTTTGTTCGCTTGATTGGCGGCCTCTTCTGGATCACGGGCATGCTGATCATGGCGTTTAACGTCTACATGACGGTAAAAGGCCGCGAAGCTATCAGCCAACCAGCGCCGCAAGCCGCTTAAACCGGGGAAGTTGAGACCAATGAAACACGAGATTGTTGAAAAGAACGTTGGCCTGCTCGCCGTCTTGATCCTGGTTGCGATCAGCTTTGGCGGCTTGGCCGAGGTGGTTCCACTGTTCTTTCAAAAAGACACCACCGAACCGGTTGAGGGGCTGCGCCCCTTGACTGCACTGGAGCTAGAAGGGCGGGACATTTATCGTCGCGAAGGCTGCGTTGGCTGCCACTCGCAAATGGTGCGCCCCTTCCGTGCTGAGACCGAGCGTTATGGCCACTACAACGTTGCTGGCGAGGAAGTGTACGAACACAACTTCCTGTGGGGTTCGAAACGTACTGGTCCAGACCTGGCGCGTGTAGGCGGTCGCTACAGCGACGACTGGCACCGTGCACACATGTATAACCCTCGTGATGTGGTGCCAGAGTCTATTATGCCGGCTTACCCCTGGCTATTTGAGCGCACCCTCGATGGTGATTCCACTCCGGCTAAAATGCGCACCCTGCGTCAGTTAGGCGTGCCTTATACCGACGAAGATATCGCCACAGCCACTGCAGATGTTCGAGGCCAGCAGGAAATCACTGCGCTCGTTGCCTACCTGCAGCAATTAGGAACTGTGCTTGAGGGCACTCGTTAAGCTATGGATACGGGAACTTTCCGCGGTCTTATTACGCTGTTTTTGATTGTCGCTTTTATAGGCATTTTTATTTGGTCTTATTCAAAGCGACGCAAACCAGACTTTGACGAGGCAGCTAACCTGCCCTTCGCCGACGACAGTGATGAGCAACCAGCCCGTGATAAGCATGTTTCGCCTGATCGCGAAGCAGATTCCCGCCACGATAGGGGAGATAAAAACAGATGAATAATTTATGGGGTGACTCCCTATCCAGCTTCTGGAGCGCCTGGATCATTGTCATCACACTGGGCACTATCGCTCTAAGCGTTTGGATACTACTTGCCAACCGCCGAACCGATAAAATCCCGGATGCTGACGGTAATGTTGAAACCACTGGCCATGCCGCCGACGGCATTGAAGAGTATGACAACCCGCTGCCCAAGTGGTGGTTCCAGCTCTTCGTTCTCACGGTGGTATTTGCATTAGGCTATTTGGTGCTTTACCCAGGGTTAGGCAACTTCGCAGGTGTTTTGGGCTGGTCTCAAGAGAGCCAGTGGGAAGAAGAGGTCGCTGATGCTCAGGAGCGCTTTACGCCAATCTTTGCACAATACCAGGAAGTGCCTATTCCTGAGCTGGCCAGAGATGCGGAAGCCATGCAAGTAGCTGAGCGCGTTTACCTTAACAACTGTGCTGTATGTCACGGCTCTAATGCGCAGGGTGGCTATGGCTTCCCGAACTTGACCGATGACGACTGGCTGTATGGTGGCGAACCAGAAAACATTATGATGTCGTTGAATAACGGCCGTAATGGACTGATGCCCGCCTGGCAGCAGCTGGGTGAGAACAACATCGAAAATCTCACACAGTACGTACTCTCGCTCTCCAATCTTGAACATGATGAAGAGCGTGCGGCCAGCGGTGAAAGCACCTTCCTTGCCGCGTGTGCTGCGTGTCATACACCCAGCGGAACGGGCAACACTGCTCTCGGCGCGCCCAATCTGACCAACGACATTTGGCTCTATCAAGCGCCGGGGCAAAGCGTTGCAGATTCGGTTCGTCAAACGCTGCGTAATGGCCGTAACGGGCACATGCCAGCACAAGCAGCTTACATTGGTGAAGAGCGTGTTCACCTAGTTGCTGCATATGTATACAGCTTGCGGTTTAATGATTAAACAGCGCTAAACTGTTTCATAACGCTGCTTTAAAGGGGTGCGGTTACATACCGCACCCTTTCTTCATCCACAACCCGATACACTATTCATTATTAGATGTTATCTGGTTGACAGCTATTCCCCGTGCTGCCGTCTATTCCTGCTATGTGAGCTGCGATCATTGCCATGGAAAAAATACCTAGCCACGATATTACGCCGCCGACTGTTGGGCATCACACTCCTGGTGAAAGCCACACCCAGGAAATGTACGCCAAGCGTCGACACATCTACGTGCGCGAAATTAAAGGGCTGTTCCAAAAGATTCGACGCAGCGCTAACTGGGCGCTCATGTTGGTATTTTTCTTACTCCCGTGGATCAACTGGGGAGACCGCCCGGCTATTTGGTTTGATTTACCCGGTCGTGAATTCCATATTTTTGCTGCTACGTTCTACCCGCAAGAGTTTGTACTACTCTCGTGGCTACTCATAATCTGCGCCTTTGGGCTATTTTTCATTACCGTCTTTGCAGGGCGTGTTTGGTGTGGCTACACCTGCCCGCAAAGCGTCTGGACGTTTCTATTTATTTGGCTTGAACACCGCATCGAAGGCTCCCGAAACCAGCGCATCAAGCTAGACAAACAGCCACTCAACACCAATAAGGTCTGGCGTAAGAGCGCTAAGCATGCCGCTTGGCTAGTAATCGCGCTCGCCACAGGCATCACTTTTGTTGGCTACTTTACCCCTATTCGCACGCTGGTAACCGAGCTACCTACGCTTGAAGCCCACGGCTGGTCTTACTTCTGGGTAGGCTTCTTTTTAGTATTTACCTACTTAAACGCCGGCTGGCTGCGTGAACAGGTGTGCATTTATATGTGCCCCTATGCTCGCTTCCAGTCGGTGATGTTTGACCGCGATACACTCATTGTTTCCTATGACAAAGAGCGTGGCGAACCTCGCGGCAGCCGCAAAAAATCGCTTACTCACACACAAGCGAGAGAAGCTGGCTTTGGCGACTGTATCGATTGCGACCTATGTGTTCAGGTGTGCCCAACCGGCATCGATATTCGTGATGGACTGCAATATGAGTGCATCACGTGCGCGGCGTGCATTGACGCCTGCGACAGCGTAATGGATAAGATGGGCTACCCAAGGGGTCTTGTCCGCTACACCACTGAAAATGCGCTGGAGGGCAAAAAGAGTCACATATTACGCCCTCGCCTGCTTGGCTATTTCGCGGCACTCATCGTGATGGTAGCGGCATTCGCCTGGGCGGTGAATGACCGTATGCCGCTAGGATTCGACGTTGAACGAGAACGCACCCAGCTCTATCAAACGACTCGAGATGGACGCATTAGCAATGTGTACAGCTTGAACATTCGCAACTTAGATAACCAAGACCATACCTATCGCTTGAGCGTATCCGGCTTACCGAGTGTGACGCTCGACGATGTCGTTGTCAGCGTTCCAGCAGGTGAAGCTCGCCTGCAGATAGTGACAGTACTGGTGGATGCAAGTGACCTCACTGAACCAAGCCACCCCATTATATTTACCTTGCAAGCCCAGCAAGACGAGAGCCTCCGTATTGAGCGTGAGTCGCGTTTTCTGGGCGACATTAGGAGATAAAAAGACACCATGTCCTCCCCCAACGTTACCCCCTGGTACAAGCAATTTTGGCCATGGTTTTTACTTGGCTTACTGTTTACGTCCATTGTATTAAGTACCACCTTTGCGGTCGTCTCGATCAAAACCGCAGATGGCATGGTGGTCCAGGAAGATTACTACGAGCATGGGAAAGCCATTAACATGGTGTTTGCCAAGCAGGAGCGCGCCAATGAGCTAAACCTCTCGGCAGAGCTACGCATCGACCCGCTGACCAGCGATATCGTGCTGGACTTAGCAGGCGATGACCGCCCAGATAAGCTTCATTTGATGCTGATATTCCCAACCCAGGATGACCGGGATCAAGAGTTTGTTTTGGAACACGTACGGGATGGCCGCTATATCACCCAAGGACCAGATAATCTTCGCTACCGCTGGTATATCCAGCTTCAACCAGAGCAGACCAACGCCGACTGGCGGTTGATCGGTGAGGCGCGCTTCCCTGATGAAAATAGCATTGCCCTACTGCCAGGAGGTCGTCCTGCAAGCGAATGAGCACCACCGTCACCTCTCCTAGCTGCTATCACTGCGGCAATCCGGTGCCCTCTGGGGCACCGTGGCAGATTAAACTAGACGAAATCGCCCACCCGCTTTGCTGCCCAGGCTGCGAAGCAGTGGCCCATGCCATTGTGGATGGAGGGCTGGAAAGCTATTACCGCTACCGCACCGAGCTACCTGAACGCCCTGATGAACGCCAAGCTGCTAAAGCGGAAACCTGGTCCGTTTTTGATGACCCGGGGCTGCAGGCGCAGTTTGTGCATACCGATGGTGATGAGGGGTTTGTGAGGGCGACATTAGCAGTCGAAGGCATTACCTGTGCCGCCTGTGCCTGGTTAATTGAACACCGTTTAAATGCCCTTGAGGGCATACAATCCAGTGCGGTGAACTTAACCCATCACCGCCTGCGGGTAAGCTGGGATCCTAACGTCGTCAAACTATCGCAACTATTCGCCGAACTGGCAGCGATTGGTTACGATGCCCAACCCTACGAGCCTGACCAAGCCCAAGCGCGTTTGCAGCACGAAGAGCGCATGAACGTACGCCGCCTGATTGTCGCCGCCGTCGGCATGATGCAGGTCATGATGTTCTCTATCCCGATCTACGTCGCAGGACCAGGTGAAATCAGCGCGGATTTTTATGCACTTTTCCACTGGCTATCGTTTGCCCTAGCAACGCCGGTAGTGCTTTTCTCAGCCCAACCCTTTTTCCGTAATGCGCTGCGCGACCTTAAAACCGGCGTGCTGGGTATGGATGTGCCGGTCTCGCTTGCCATCGGTGGCGCCTACTTGGCCAGCAGCTATGCGGTGCTTTTTGGGGTGGGTGAGGTGTATTACGACTCAGTGGCCATGTTTACGTTCTTCCTGCTGTTTGGCCGCTATGTAGAAGGCCGCGCCAGGCGTCGTAGCGGCCACAGTGGCAACGCCTTAAGCGGGGTTTTGCCCGTTTCAGCTACCCGCCTTGAACGTGATGGCAGCGAGCGTATTCTGCCTGCCAGCGAGCTGGCGAAAGGTGACCGAATACTGATTAAGCCAGGCCACGGCGTGCCCGCCGATGGCATTATTGAAGAGGGTGAATCCAGCCTAGATGAGTCCATGCTGACCGGCGAGTATCTGCCGGTCACACGCCGTGTTGGCGATAGCGTCACTGGCGGTAGCCAGAATATGGAGAATTCGCTAATCGTTACTGTTACCCATGCGGGTGGCGAAGCACGCGTGGCGAGTATTGTGGACTTAACCGACCGCGCTTTTGCCAGCCGCCCAAGGCTTGCCCAGATGGCTGCGCGTATGGCGCATCTGTTTGTTTTGCGCCTGCTGGTGGTGACGGCTTGCGTTACCGTCGCCTGGTGGTTCATCGACCCTTCGAGAGTGCTGTGGATTATGCTGTCGGTGCTGGTCGTCACCTGCCCCTGCGCGCTAGCCCTGGCCACCCCAACCGCATTAACTGCTGGGCATGGGCAGCTTCGCAAACGCGGCGTACTGATTACCCGCGCCGACGCTATGGAGTCGCTCTCAAACGTGACGCGGGTTATTTTCGACAAAACAGGCACGCTAACCCGAGGAGAAATGCACCTCGTACAAACGCTTCCGCTGCCCAGCCCCAGCGCCCCTGTTGAACTGCTCGAATTAAGCACTGAACGAACAAGGGCAATTGCCGCAGCGTTAGAAGCACACTCAGAGCACCCGATTGCTCGGGCATTCCGACCTTTCCGCGACGCCACCCTGCAAGCTCGCCATGTACAGAGCTATACCGGCGCTGGGTTAGAAGGCACGCTCAACGGGGCCACTTGGCGCCTAGGCAAGCCCGACTTCGCCAGTAAAACGGCTATCGCACTGCCCGGCGCCGGACAGTGGCTACTGCTGAGCGAGAATAGCGAGCCGCGCGCATGGTTTAAGCTGCATGACGGCATTCGTGAAGATGCCGCCCAAACGGTGGCCGCCCTGCAGGCTAGAGGTTTAGCGGTTGAGCTTCTCTCAGGGGACACTCAGGAAGCGGTTGAGAGCCTGGCTCAGCAGCTCAACATCACGACATGGCATGCAGGAAAATCGCCTGAAGGGAAACTTGAGCGACTACGCGAACTACAGGCACAGGGCGAGTGCGTGGTCATGATTGGCGACGGCATCAACGACGTGCCGATCTTAGCCGGTGCGGACGTGGCCATTGCCATGAACGGAGCCACTGACTTAGCCCGCACGCGTGCCGATGCAGTGCTCCTCAGCCCACGCTTGATGCGGATATATGACGCTATCGAGATTTCCGGAGCCACCCGTAAGATCATGCGACAAAACATGTTATGGTCAGTTTGCTACAACTTTTCGGCGCTGCCACTGGCAGCCATGGGGTTGGTGCCACCTTGGCTTGCCGCTATCGGCATGTCGCTTAGCTCGCTAGTCGTGGTGGGTAATGCGCTGCGCTTGTCTCGCTGGCGTACCTCTCCTGCCCCGCTGACAGCCTCTACTCATCCGGTGAGCGCATGACCATTCTCTATCTGCTGATTCCCTTGTCACTCATCTTGCTGAGCCTCGCGGTCTGGGCATTTTTCTGGGCAGTGAAACATGATCAGTTTGACGATCTTGAAGGCCCCGCCCATCGCGTTTTATTTGATGACGACGAGAACGACTTAACCAAGGAGCAGCGTGCCGAGCGTAAAAAAGCGACTTCCGCGCAAACGAAATCCGATAGCTCAGAGCCGCCGCCATGAACCCGACAGGGTTAGATTTACCACCGGTGATGGCGGCGTTTGTATTTGGTTTGATGGGGGGCGCCCACTGCATTGGCATGTGCGGCGGCATTATGAGCGCTCTCACCTTCGCCGTACCGCCAAGCATGCGCCATCCCGCCCGCATGGGGGGACTTCTGCTCAGCTATAATGCTGGCCGGATCCTCAGCTACATGGTGGCGGGCGCTATCGTGGCCGCTTTAGGGACGTTTATTTCCCTTTCGCCTACCGCTCGCATTGCACTGCAGGGATTTGCTGCGCTCATGCTAATCTTAATGGCGCTGTATATCGCCAACTGGTGGAAAGGCCTGCTGAAGGTCGAAGCCATCGGACGATACCTTTGGCGCTACATAGAGCCGCTGGGGCGCCGTTTAATGCCTGTTGTACATCTTCCTCAAGCGTTTACCCTTGGCGCATTATGGGGCTGGCTTCCCTGCGGTCTGGTCTATTCCATGCTTACCTGGAGTCTCGCGATTGCCGACCCGCTTCAAGGCGCGCTACTCATGGGCGCCTTTGGATTAGGCACCCTACCTGCCCTACTCGCAACAGGCTTAGCCGCCCAGCAGCTTAGCCAGCTAATACGCCACCCGGCCACTCGTAGCATTGCTGCACTGACAATTATTGGTTTTGCAGTATGGCAATTATGGACGCTGGTGGGGCATAGCACCCCTTAACACCCCGGCACGCATTACTTGATATAGCTCAACGCTTTCATGGTTTGCTTGTTCTAGCATTTAACAGCGTTTAAGCCTGTTTGCCAGGCATAAACACCTGTTATCCCCTGTTGCTTTTGAAATCTTGCTATTCAAGCTTGGTGACACCTTGCTTTTAAACCCTGGAGCGCCTTCCATGCGTGCACAAGCCACTGCTGCCGTTTCACACCCTACACTTGCAGCGCCTTCGGCCACTGCCTGGGACGAGGCGCTGCTACGCCGTTATGACAAAAGCGGCCCACGTTACACCTCTTACCCTACGGCACTCGCTTTTCATGAGCAGTTCACCGCAGACGACTTTACCCAAGCGCTAGAACGCAGTAATCACCACCAGCGGCCACTCTCACTTTATGTACACGTGCCTTTCTGTCGCAAAATTTGCTTCTACTGCGCCTGCAATAAAATTGCGACCAAGAATACGCAGCTGGCAGAGCCGTACTTATCTAGGCTCGACCGTGAAATGGTCTTAACTGCTCGCCATTTAGATACCCATCGACCAGTGCAACAGTTGCATTGGGGCGGCGGTACACCAACGTTTCTTTCGCTCTCCCAAATGAGCGATCTGATTGACCGCCTTGATGCGCGCTTTGGTTTATCCATGTCGCCTGATCGTGACTACGCCATTGAAATTGACCCACGGGAAGCCGATGTTTTTACCCTTCGCCACTTGCAGTCGTTGGGCTTTAATCGGCTGAGTCTTGGCGTACAGGATTTAAACCCACAGGTACAAAAAGCGATCAATCGCGTGCAGCCACGGGTGCTCACCGAAACACTGATGGATGAAGCTCATCGACTGAGCTTTCGCTCCCTCAATCTGGATTTGATCTATGGTCTCCCCTTCCAGACTGAACAGAGCTTTGCCGATACGCTTCGCCAAGTCATAGAACTCAACCCTGCACGACTATCAGTGTTTAACTACGCCCACATGCCCGCCCGCTTTGCGCCCCAGCGGCGTATTAACGAAGAAGACCTACCAAGCGCCGATGAAAAACTCGCTATTTTGCATACCACTATTGAGATGCTGAGCAATGCAGGCTATGTACATATTGGGATGGATCATTTTGCTCGGCCAGATGATAGCTTGGCGATTGCACAGCGTAACGGCTCGCTGCAGCGCAATTTTCAAGGTTACTCCAGCCACGCCCAGTGCGACTTGGTAGGACTTGGTGTTTCAGCCATTTCTCGCGTGGATGACGTCTATGCGCAAAACCCTACTTCTCTTGAGCACTTTGAGACAGCGTTAGATCAAGGTAGGCTAGCGACTGAAAAAGGTTTACGATTAAATCATGATGACCTAATACGTCGAGATGTTATTGAACGCTTAATGTGCGATATGCGAATTGATTTAGCTGCGATAGGCCAGCGCTGGGGAATTGATGCTGCTGACTATTTCTCCCCGGTTCTTGAGCAGCTTAACGCGGCAGAGCAGGACGGTTTGCTGATGCGTGATGGCCTCTCTTTGAGCGCCACACACACTGGCCGACTGCTTATTCGTCATATTGCCATGGCTTTCGATGCTTATTTACCAGGTCAATCATCTCAGCGTTACTCAAAGATTATGTGACCCTATTGAGGCGCTTTTGTCTGGCGCCTATCATGGCAAATGATAAATGGAGAATTACATGCCTCACCAAGCCAGCTCCCGACGTTCACTGCTGCAAGAAGCGCGCTGTCAAACCTGCAGTCTTAGTTCGTTGTGCCTACCGCTGGCCCTGGAGCTTGAGGATATGGGGCAGTTCGATGCAATTATCCGCCGTCGCGCGCCGCTTAAAAAAGGCGAATCTCTGTTTCGTCAGGAAGACCCGTTTACCAGTGTCTATGCCGTGCGCTCAGGTAGCCTTAAACAGGTTACCAGTGAAGGTAATGGCAATGATCAGCTCACCAATTTTTATCTGCCCAGCGAATTGGTGGGGTTAGACGGTATCGATGAAAACTATTACCCCGGCAGCGTTATTGCTCTGGAAACCACCACCGTTTGCGAAATTCCTTTCGACCGCCTGGATACGCTCTCTGAAGAGCTGCCCGAATTGCGGGGACAGCTCTACCGGAGCATGAGCAAAGAACTAAAGGATGATCGGCGCATGATGCGTTTGTTGTCACGCAAAACCGCTGATCAGCGGCTCGCCAGCTTTTTAATTACCCTTTCAGACCGCTTTCGCCGCCGTGGGTACTCGCCCTTCAGCTTCCGGCTCTCTATGTCTCGGGCGGATCTAGGTAATTACCTAGGCTTAGCCGTGGAGACTGTTAGCCGGATTCTTAGCCGTTTTCAGCAACAAGCCGTGGTAGCCGTGTCAGGACGTGAAATTAATATCCTCGACATGCAACGGTTAATTATCTTGGCCGAAGAAGACGAACAGACGTCTATACCACGTTGAAGGCTTGGATTCGTCCGGCCATCATTGCGGCTTGTTTGTCTTCCAGGTTTTCAAAATCAAATAGTTGACGGTCGGCGAGCTGGGAAGGCGTCACATTTGTGACTGCTTTAAACATACTTTCCAGCCGTCCAGGATGCTTTTTATCCCACTCGGCCAGCATGTCTTTAACAACCTGTCGCTGAAGATTAGGCTGTGAACCACACAAGTTACACGGAATGATGGGAAACGCCATCAGTCGTGAAAACTCGGCTATGTCTGCCTCTTTACAGTAAGCAAGCGGGCGAATAACGATATTTTTTCCATCATCGGATAGCAGCTTAGGCGGCATGGCTTTTAAAGTCCCGCCAAAAAACATATTCAAAAACAGCGTTTCTAAAATATCTTCACGGTGATGACCCAACGCGATCTTGGTAGCCCCAATTTCTTCAGCAAAGCCATACAGCGACCCTCGGCGCAAACGTGAGCAGAGCGCGCAGGTGGTTTTACCTTCGGGCGTTTTCTCCTTTACCACGGAGTAGGTATCCCGCTCTAGGATATGGTATTCCACACCTAGCTTCTCTAAATAGCGCGGTAGGATATGCTCTGGAAACCCTGGCTGCTTTTGATCCATATTCACCGCCACCAGTGAGAAGTTCACCGGAGCGTTACGCTGCAGGTTGCGCAAAATCTCAAGCATGGTGTAGCTATCTTTACCACCTGACAGGCATACCATTACCCTGTCGCCTTCATTAATCATCTGATAATCAATGATGGCGTTCCCCACCTCACGGCGCAGACGTTTCTGCAACTTATTGAATTCGCGCTTCTGTTTAGCGTCGTGAAGCTCAGACGAATTCAGCTGTTTGCCAGCTAAAATCGTATCTGTCGTTGCGGGGTCAAAATGATCAGGTTGTTGCATGATAGTAAACACTGCCGAGGTTAGAGAGAGCGACACATATTCTAACAATTATAACAACGTTCACCCAATACAAACCCGTAGCGTTATCTTTAACGCAATGGCGCCGGATAACCGAACGTTGATCAATGCGTATTGTGTTGATCTGAGTTGGTGACAGTGCGCTTGACCAGTAGCGGACCAAATAGCTCAAAAACGATCGTCGAGGTGACCACCGTTGCCACAATTAGCCGTCCTTGATCAGGAAAACGCTCAGCAGCCAACAATGCCATCCCCATTGCGACCCCTGCCTGCGGCAGCAGCGCAAGGCCAATATCGGTATTTAAGCTCGGCTCACGCCGACGCATGGCCAATACTCCTAGATAACCTCCTATATAGCGCCCAATGCTACGCAAAACGATATACGCAGCAACCAGCCCCAATGCTGAGCTTAAGTGGGCCAAGTTGAGGCTTGCACCCGCTAATACAAAGAAAAAGACCAAAAACGGCCACTCAATTTGCTCTATTTCGCTAAAGGAGCGCGTGTGATGTGAAGAGACATTGACGATTACAAAACCTGCAATCATCGCTGTTAAAAGCGCGGAAACATTGAGATAACTGGAGAGACCCGCGATCAAAAGCATAAGTGCCAAGGCTTCGGCCTGAGTTGGGCGTCCTGGTTTAAGGTGGCCGGTTAACCACGCCGCTGGAAACCCAAGTAATGTCCCAAGCAATACGGCCCCTCCAAGCTCCCAAAGCGCATGCACTAAAGAGCCTCCACCGCCAGTCGCTCCTACCCAGCTAAGTGCCGCCATGCTTAACCCAAAGATAATAATGCCCCAGGCATCGTCAATTGCCACAATACCGAGCGTCACGCGCGCGGCGAGGCTTTTTTTACCGCTCTCTTGAATAGCCTCGCTGACGGCTGCGGGGTCAGTCGCCACCGAAATAGCGCCTAACGCTACCGCCACAGCCACCGAATAACCCAATAGCCACAAGCCTGCAAATACTGTTATTAGGGAGCCTACAACCACTGCCGCAGACAACGCGAATATCAAGGGCCCTGTCGACTTGAGCCGTGGCAGCGTCAATTCACCACCTAGTAGAAACGCCACCATTACCAGCGCTAAATTAATTAGCGGCTCGCGTAGCCCGCCCAGCGGTTCAGCCTCATATCCTAGTAGCCCTTGCTGGATCAGCGCATACCCAACGCCTACCAACACCAGCAACGAAATTCTTGGCAGCGCAGTGCGGCGCGAAATGGTATCCACGACAATGCTGAGCGATAACAAAATACCAAGAATCAGAAGTATCCACGCACTGCTGCTAATTACCTGACTCTGCTCACTGATATAGCCCCATAACGCCTGCATGAAAATAGCCGCTCCTTAGAAAACACCTTTAAAGGGCTATGGTGTCAGAAGCCAAATTAGCTCGCTACATTTGCTAGCACTTCCTCAGGGTGGTCAAATTACCGTGGAATTGCCTAAGAGTAATACTGGGCTGTTACAGTCTCACGCTGTAAACGGATGTACAGCAACGCACTCGCAGCAGCGTCGCTTAACACACCGTGGCTATTTATAGCGGGCAACTGCCAACGCTCGAGCGCTTCGCCTAGATCATTACTCTCATCTACGTAAGGGTGTAAGCGTCGCAATTGCCGATAATGAAGTTTAGCCACGTCCACCTGAGCGTTGGGTAGGCCAAAACCAAGCCCTTCCTTGAACAGCGAATTGAGCCGGTCAAGAGAGCGATCTATTTGCCATCCTATCAAAGGCCGGTTGCCAATAAATTCAGCAAGCGCCCCAAGGTTTTCCGCATTGGGAGACAGCGCAACTGTCGTCCCATAAACCCGGTGTTGGCGCCTA
Organism: Halomonas sp. 7T; assembly: GCF_025643255.1. Lineage (NCBI taxonomy): Bacteria > Pseudomonadati > Pseudomonadota > Gammaproteobacteria > Oceanospirillales > Halomonadaceae > Halomonas > Halomonas sp. 7T. The sequence continues at coordinate 2,468,664 of NZ_CP087112.1, forward strand.
AGCGTGGCGGCATCCGCGCTGCGAGTGTTTGCTATTGTGGCGACCCATGCACGGCTGGTTTGGACATGGCGCTGATTAAGAACCACAGCGGCTACACTCACCGCTGGGTACTCACCATTAGACGTATAACATGCCAACGCCACCTGCTCCTCCCCCATATAGGGTTGGAACAGCCATGCGTAGGGAGAGCCAACGTACCGGCGGCGATCGCTTTCCCGCTGAAGAAGCGTACGCAATGAGCCGCTAAAAAGCGTCACGTGTCGATCTAACCATCGCATGCCGCTCACGAATACTCCAAATGATAACGGTGTGAAAGGCGCTGCTTGAAGTCTTTAACAATGTGCATTGCTTCGCGCAGTAAATCACGCTCAAGGGAAGAGAGTTCCTGCACAACCACGCGATTAGTGCGCTTTTCGGATGCGCCATCAAGCTCCTGTAGCTGCTGCTTGAGACGCAGCTCTGTGAACAGCGCCAGCGCCTCTCCCAAATCATCGGCGAAGCGACGATCCAAACGGCCATCTGTCGCTAACGCATCTAACCGATCTAGCGTCGAGGTTGCCTTGATCCGCCGCTCAAGCGCCATCGTACGTACGCCGTGCACAATAGGGAAAATGCCGCCTTTTTTTATATCAATACCGTGCTGAGGTTTTTTCAGCGAGCCAAATAGCGTCAGCGGCGTCGAAAAACGCAGAGCCGTTCTGGCAAAGTAGGAAAGCAGCAGCTCATCGCGGGAGCAGCGCTCAAAGAGCTCTTCCCGCACGCTCTCCAATAAAGCAGGATTCCCACCCACCGCATGGGCATCAAGCAGAATCGCCAGCTTCATCAAGCTATCGCCATCCCGGGCACTGGCCCACTTCACAATATTTTTTTTCCATTGCGATACTGTCCCCACCCACTCGGGGTTAGACACCATAATGTTGCCGGGGCACGGCGGGTAGCCTAGCTGAATCAGCGTATCAGTCAGCGTTTGCATTTGCTCAGCCACATCAGGCCACTGGCTGTCATCGGCTAAAATAAGGCCGTTATCCTGGTCTGTTTTAAGAATCTGCTCGCCTCGCCCCTCGCTCCCCATCACCATCATGCAGCTGTCGTTGTGGTGGGCTTCATCAACGGTAAATGCCCAGGCTTTACTCATAATGCGGCCATTGAGCGCGGCCAACAGGTCCATCGCAAAACGTAATTTCACCCCTTGGGCCATCAAGGCGTTTACCAGCTCAGGGGTGCGGCGACTTGCCGTGGCTAACGCATCCAAGTCATTGGCCTGCTCAATTTGCAGGCTAACAACATAGCTACGGCTGGAAAAGTAGCTCAACACATCGGTTAGCTCTACAACCCCTTTAAGTGTCTCTTGCTCCATCACCACCACACGGGCCACCTTGTGGCGCGTCATCAGTACCAGGGCTTCAAACAGGTATTGATGTGGCGTTACGGTTACGAGAGAGAAGTGGGCCACCTCTTCAACAGGTGTTGCTTTCGTGCACTTGCCGAGCACTAAGCCATTAAGCAGGTCTGTTTTAGTGACCATCCCATGCTTGCCCTGGGTTTTAACCAGTAGGCTGTCGGCATGGCTCTCGTTTAATTGGGCAACAGCACTGGCAATATCGGCAGAGGCTTCTATGAGTAGCGGTTCACGCATGCATTCGCTGACCTTAGCAAGCATAAAACCGGCCATGGTGACGCCACTTTCCGCGCGTTTTTCAGTCAGCAAGCGCGTTTTATGGGAGAGCGTCTGCTTAAAGAAATTTTCAAAGTCGGGATAATGGCGGCAAAGCTGCATAAATAGCGCTTTGGGCATGATATAGCACAGGCTTTCTTGTTCCGCTTGAAAACGGTAGCGGCTTTTACCATTTAAAATACTAATCGCACCAAACAGATCACCCGCCGTGTAGTGGCCGATGCGCGCACTCGATGCAGGCAATGTAGGGTCAATCTCAGCAACTTCGCCTCTGTGAATAAGAAACACCGACTCACCCGACTGCCCTGTTTCTAAAATAATCTCGTCTCGGTCAAAGTAAGCTAAGTCTACTCCACGGCGAACATAATCACGCCCCTCTTCATCCAACAGCGTAAATGGCAGCTGGGACAGCTCAACGTCTACCATGTGTGACCTCACTCCACTAAAGGCAAAAAGTACCTGATGACACAGCAGCCTAATGTCCTAGCAGCTGCTCCCTCTGGCAAGTTCTCTCTTTTTACAAGCGCTTTTCTGCCAGCCCAACTTCACTCTCACACTGCTATCAATAAGTTGTCTCTTCAGAGTCGCTATATTTTCTTGGATGACTCAACTACTTATACCTTTAGCTATGCCGCTAACGTCGAATCGACGTTTTACTAGCGACTAAAGTAGTGCCTTTTAAGCAGATCTTAAGCACTAAGAGAGGGCTTTATTTAAGGTAGCAAACATTGCTTTTAAGCGAGCCATAGACCATCGTCCCATCCCTCCTGAGCGAACATCAAAAGATCATAAAAAAACTAGAAAAAATAAGCATTTCCGCGTATAAAAACCTATGAATTGCTGCTTACATAGCGGCCTGATACCAAAGTCTGGGATTTATTTTTTGCATTTATTGACCAGTATTACCTGTGAAACAGTCAGGGTAATCAAATTCACTAGCCAAATGCTTTACCAGATACCAATAAGCCTTCTTTGCTTTGCTCAACTCGGTCACTCTTGGTTAGCATTTAAACAGGTTAACGCTGTAAAAATAACACGGTAAGCAGCGCGTAAAATGACGCACTGACTTACACATAAAGCGGTATCCATCGTGCGATTGCCTTGATGAATCACACGCTACTTTGAGTTCACTTTCCAACCCTAAAAATCACAAGTGGAGAGCAACACAATGGCAGACGACAAAACCAATGCTGCTGAGTACTGGAAAGCCAACGTCCGTTTAATATTTGGATGCCTAGCGGTTTGGGCATTCGTTTCTTATGGATGCGCTATCCTCTTTCGCCCACTACTGGCGGGAATTCCGGTTGGTGGAACCGACCTGGGGTTCTGGTTTGCACAACAGGGCTCAATTTTGACCTTCATTGTTTTGATCTTCTTCTATGCATGGAAGATGAACAAACTTGATGAAAAATTTGGCCTTGGGGAGTAAGCCAGCATGAGCCAGTTTGCAATTAACTTATTATTTGTTGGCGCCTCCTTTGCGCTCTATATCGGGATTGCGATATGGGCGCGTGCCGGCTCCACAAAAGACTTCTATGTCGCCGGCGGCGGCGTTCACCCAATTACTAACGGTATGGCAACGGCTGCCGACTGGATGTCAGCGGCATCGTTTATCTCTATGGCGGGTCTGCTCGCCTCCGGCGGTTATGCTAACTCTACCTTCTTGATGGGTTGGACCGGCGGCTACGTTATCCTTGCGATGCTACTCGCCCCGTACCTGCGTAAGTTCGGTAAGTTTACCGTTCCCGACTTCATTGGCGACCGCTTCTACAGCAACACCGCCCGGTTTGTGGCGATTGTCTGCTTAATCGTGGCATCGGTAACGTACGTTATCGGTCAGATGACCGGTGCCGGCGTTGCGTTCTCACGCTTCTTGGAAGTCAGCAATACTTGGGGCATCTGGATCGCCGCGCTGATTGTTTTCCTATACGCCGTATTTGGCGGCATGAAAGGCATCACGTATACCCAGGTAGCGCAGTACGTCGTACTGATTATTGCCTACACCATCCCTGCGGTCTTTATCGCCATGCAGCTTACCGGCAACCCGATCCCAATGTTCGGTATGTTTAGCACGCACACGGAATCTGGCCTTCCCCTATTAACTAAGCTAGACGAAGTGGTCAACGCGTTAGGCTTCCGCGACTACACCGCCGATGTGGATAACAAGCTGAACATGGTACTGTTTACCCTCTCGCTCATGGTGGGTACTGCGGGCTTACCCCACGTTATCATTCGCTTCTTCACGGTGCCGAAAGTTGCTGATGCACGCTGGTCTGCAGGCTGGGCGCTGGTGTTTATCGCACTGCTGTACCTCACCGCTCCTGCGGTAGGGTCTATGGCACGTCTGAACCTTGCCACCACCGTCTTTCCTGACATGGCGGGTCAAGTTGAAAACTACGACGAAGCTCTTGATAACCCGATTCTCTACGAAGATCGTCCTGAGTGGTTCCGCACCTGGGAAGAAACAGGCCTCATCGTTCATAATGATCTAAACAACGATGGTCGTATCCAGATGTACAACAACGCTGCTGACTTCTCTGACCGTGGTTGGGCAGGTAATGAGCTTGAAGTTAACAACGACATCTTGGTACTCGCTAACCCTGAAATTGCGAACTTACCAGGCTGGGTTATTGGTTTGATTGCAGCGGGCGGTATTGCGGCAGCACTCTCAACGGCTGCGGGTCTACTGCTGGCCATCTCGTCTGCGATTAGCCACGACTTGATCAAAACCATGATCAATCCAAAGATCTCTGAAAAAGGAGAAATGCTCGCGGCGCGTATTTCCATGGGTGGTGCGATTCTGCTAGCAACCTACCTGGGGCTGAATCCACCAGGGTTTGCGGCACAAACCGTGGCACTTGCCTTTGGTATCGCGGGTGCCTCCCTGTTCCCAGCGCTGATGATGGGTATCTTCTCTAAGCGTATGAATAGCAAGGGTGCTATTGCCGGCATGCTGGCAGGCCTGATCTGTACGCTGCTTTACATCTTCACCTACCTTGGCTGGCTGTTTATTCCAGGCACCAATATGCTGGCTAACACACCAGACAACTGGATCCTAGGTATCTCTCCGCTCTCCTTCGGTGCAGTAGGTGCGATGATCAACTTTGCAGTTGCGTTTGCAGTCTCCAGCGCAACGGAAGAGCCTCCTCAGGAGATTCAAGACCTGGTGGAAAGCGTTCGCTATCCGAAAGGTGCTGGTGTAGCAGTTGATCACTAAGTCATAATCATTCCTTCTATCAGGCATACGGCCAATAGAGACGTGGAATGACAGCTTACCATCGGGCTTCCTCAGGGAAGCCCGATGGCTTTTAGAAAGGATATTGTATGATTTGGCACTTAGTAGCCGCCGTATTTGCCGGACTTGCCGCCGCGGGTATTGGCTTGATACTCAGAACCCTCAGCGGCAAGCGCCTTCCCAAGTGGATTGTTCCTGTCTGCGGTGGATTAGGCATGCTGGGTTACCAGATTCAGGTGGAGTACTCCTGGTTTGACCATAAGCAGGCACAGCTGCCGGAAACGGCCATCGTGATTTCCAGCGATACGTCCAGTGCGGTTTGGCGTCCATGGACCTTCGCCTTTCCAATGACGACCAAGTTTAGCGTGGTCGATAGCAGTAACGTGCTTGGAACCAACACTGACGACGGGCTGGTGGCTGAATTTATTCTCTACCAATTCGAACGACAGCACACCGACATCCTGACCACTCAGCCCTACGTGCTGAACTGCACAAACCGTGAGCTGGCACCTATCCACCCCGACACCCAAGACGTGGAACTTAGCCAGCTGCGTAGGCTGCGTGAATCTTCGCCGCTATTGGAGCGTGTTTGCCAACTCGCTTTGGAACAGCAGACGTAACCTCTTCCTTCGCCTAGAATAGGGCACTTTGCACGCGTTAAACGCTAAGCGCAGCACTCTACATGGGGAGAGATTATGTTTCATGGCGGGCTGCTGATCGCGGTATCACTGCTCTATATTGCGATTTTATTTGGGATTGCCTGGCACGGGGATCGGCGCGCCCGCACTCACGGTGCCAGCCGCCGTCGGCCAATCATCTACAGCTTAGCGCTAGCGATTTACTGCACTTCCTGGACGTTTTATGGCGCGGTAGGTCAAGCAGCCACCGCTGGCTGGTCATTTGCCAGCATTTTCGTCGGCCCTATCCTAACCTTCCTGCTGTTCTGGCCAGTGCTGGCTAAGATGATTCGCGTGGCGAAGCACCAGAACGTTACATCGATCGCCGACTTTATTGCGTCTCGCTACGGTAAAACCCAATCCCTTGCCGCCTTTGCCAGCCTCGTCGCGCTAATTGGTACCCTGCCCTATATCGCGCTTCAGCTTAAAGCCGTCTCCACTACCTTTGGTGTACTGACGGACGCCTCGGATATGACCCATACGCCGCTGTTTGGCGACACGGCTTTTTACGTTGCCATTGTGATGGCGATTTTTGCCATCCTCTTTGGTACCCGGCACACCGATGCCACTGAGCACCATGAAGGACTTATTCACGCCGTTGCCTTTGAGTCGCTGATAAAACTGCTCGCCTTCATCATCCTGGGGATCTTCGTTACCTGGGGAATGTTTGATGGCCTTGGTGAACTGATGGGTCATGCGGAAAGCCAGCTAGAGCTTCAGCGCCAGCTCGCCAACCAGGATTTCGGCCAAAGCTTTTGGGCACAAACCCTGCTCGCCATGCTGGCGATTCTCTGCCTACCGCGCCAATTTCACGTCGCAGTTGTCGAAAACATCCACCCAGACGATGCCAATAAGGCCCGCTGGCTGTTCCCGCTCTATTTGCTGGCCATTGCGTTTTTCGTAGTACCGCTAGCCGCCGCGGGCCTGCTGCTTTTCTCTGAAAGCGGCGTAGAACCTGATACCTATGTATTAGCGCTTTCTATGGCATCAGGGCACGAATGGTTGATGCTACTCACGTTTATCGGCGGCTTCTCCGCTGCTACCGGCATGGTCATTGTCGCGGCAGTGGCCGTTTCTATTATGATCTCAAACGAGATCGTGATTCCGGCGCTCTTCAGGTTGCGCTGGTTTGATACCAAAGCCCGTGATTATGGCCGCCTCGTACTGCGAGCACGCCGCTTAACCATTGTGGCTGTACTGGCGATGGCGTACGGCTTTTACCAACTGATTGCTGAATTCACGTCGCTGGCGTCTATCGGCATGCTCTCCTTTGCCGCCGCAGCTCAATTTGCCCCCGCGCTGATTGGTGGGCTTTACTGGAAGCGCGGCAACCGCTTAGGCGTTATTGTCGGGATGAACGCGGGCTTCGGCATTTGGGCCTATAGCCTTCTGATGCCCGCCATGATTAATGCGGGTGTATTGCCCTCGGAATGGCTAGCAGGCGGCCCCTTAGGGCTTGCCTGGTTATCGCCCACGGCGCTGTTTGGCCTCAACCTAGGCGACACTTTTACGCATGGCGTTATGCTCTCACTGGGCCTTAACCTGTTTTGTTACATCTTTGTTTCCCAGATCACCTCCCAGCGCGTGGTCGAGCGCATCCAGGCATCGCTGTTTGTCGATAGCGTCGAAACCCGTCAAACCTCGGTTAACCGCCCTTGGACGGGGGCCACCACGGTGGGCGACTTAAAAGTACTCTGCGAACGATTTCTGGGTGCTGGCCAAGTAGATCGTGCCTTTGAAGACTATGCACGCCGGGCAGGTAAGCCGCTAGACGACGGCACCCGTGCCTCCATTGACGTTATCCAGTTTACCGAGCGTTTTTTGGCCTCAGTCTTAGGTGCCTCCTCCGCGCGGATCGTCGTCAACTCGGCTCTTCAAGGGCGCGGCATTGGCATTTCAGATGTTATCTCCATCGTCGATGAAGCCTCCCAGGTACTGGAGTTTAACCGCGCCCTGCTCCAAGCCACGATTGAAAATATTAACCAAGGCATTAGCGTTGTTGACCAAAACCTCAGGCTCGTAGTGTGGAACCAGCGCTATTTGGAGCTATTTCGCTTCCCTGACCATTTAATTCGGGTGGGTGCGCCCATGAATCGCATCTTCCGCTATAACGCCCACAACGGCGAGTACGGCCCAGGAGACCCCGAAGAGCACGTCCAACTTCTGTTGGATAACATTCGCGATGGTCAGCCCCATCGCTACGTACGCTATCGTCAGGATGGCAGCGTACTGGAAGTTCAAGGCAACCCGATGCCCGGCGGCGGCTTTGTCTATACCTACCAAGACATTACCCAGCAAAAGCGCATCGAAGAGGCGCTGATTCGCTCTGAAAACAATATCCGCATTTACACCGACAATGTGCCAGCGTTAATCGCTTACTTCGATAAAGAGTGTCGCTACCTATTTACCAACCGCGCGTATGAGCAGGCGTTTAACATCGATCGAAATGCTGTCATTGGGCGGCGTTACGAAGAGGTTCTTCCCGTAAAGCAAGCTGAAGAGCGCCTGCCCTGGGCCAAGCGTGCGCTAACAGGGGAGCGCGTCAGTTTTGAAGTCTCGATGCGCGTGAACGAAGCAATGCGCTATATGCTGGTGACCTACACGCCCCACTTTGGCGATAGCCAGTCAATACTGGGCTTTTTTGCGCTTTATCAGGATATTACCGAGCGCCGCCAAGCTGAAATTGCGCTTAAAGAGACCAACGAAACCCTTGAAGAGCGTGTCCGAGAGCGCACTCAGGCACTCTCTGAAGCCAATGCGGCACTACGCCAAGAAAACCGTGTGCGTGCAGAGGCCGAACAGGCGCTGCGCCAAGCCAAACAGCTAGCCGAAGATGCCAATGCCTCCAAAACGCGCTTCTTGGCTGCCGCCAGCCACGACCTGCTGCAACCGCTCAACGCTGCGCGCCTGTTTACCTCTGCGTTAATGCAAAACGTCACGACGAGCGATACCCAGCGCATTGTCGGGCACATTGATAACTCCCTTCAGGCCGCCGAAGAGCTGCTCGGCACCTTGCTGGATATTTCCAAACTGGATGCCGGCGCACTCACCCCGCGGCGCAGCCACTTTGCACTGGCAGATATTATCCGCCCGCTACGCGCTGAGTTTGAAGTAATGGCTGATGATCGCGGCCTGGATCTCAACGTCGTGCCGACAAAGCAGTGGGTCGACTCTGACCCACAAATGCTGCGACGTATTGTGCAAAACTTCCTTTCCAACGCGATTCGCTATACCCAGGAAGGGCGCGTGCTGCTGGGCTGCCGTCGTTACGGAGACCGCCTCTCCATTGAAGTTTGGGACAGCGGCCCCGGCATTCCTGAATCGAAACTATCGGAAATCTTCCAAGAGTTTCGCCGCTTGGATCAGGTATCGCGCCATAAAGAGAGCGAAAAGGGATTAGGGCTAGGGCTCTCTATTGCCGACCGCATGAGCCGGGTACTGGACCACCCCATTAAGGTACGCTCCTGGGAAGGCGTGGGTACCGTGTTTGCGGTAAGTGTACCTGTCGTGGCAGCACGTGAAACTTTGCCCACCGACCAAGAACCTCAAGGGCGCCGTGGTGGCAATAAGCTGTCGGGCACGCGAATAGTATGTATCGACAACGAAACGCTGATTCTTGAAGGCATGACTGCCATGCTAAGCGGGTGGGGGTGCGAGGTGTTTACGGCCACCAGTATTGGCGGGGCTAAATCGATCCTGCGCAATATGGATGGCGACCCGGACGCTATTTTAGCGGATTACCATTTGGACAACGAAGTAACGGGCTTAATGGCTCTGGAAGCCCTCAGCGATCGGCTCACAAACGCTGTACCCGGCATTGTGATTACGGCTGACCGAACCGAAGCCGTGGCCGAAGAGATTAAACGGGCGGGTTATCAACTGCTATTGAAGCCGGTTAAGCCTGCAGCGCTGCGTGCCCTGTTAACACGCACGCTTCAAGCTAGCCGAGCCGCTAACTAAGTGCATAGCAAGAAGTAGCCAATGATAGCTCTCTTTATAAACGACAGCGCCGCGCTTACGTTCCCATAAGCGCGGCGCCAACCCGCAATCTAAAGCGCGTTACGACTCGACTTTAGGCGGTTCTACTTCCAGTTTTTGCGCAGCAATAACTGCTTGAGTACGCGAGTGTACGCCCAGCTTGCGCAAAATCGCGGTAACGTGGGCTTTAATCGTTGCCTCAGAGACGCTCAGCTCATAAGCGATCTGCTTATTTAACAGGCCTTCGGTCAACATATTGAGCACGCGAAACTGCTGTGGCGTTAGCGAAGCAATCGCTTCTGCAAAACGCGACTCCTCTTCACTGGTCTCTTCCAATACGTTGGCTAACGCTTCAGGTAGCCATACCTCACCCTGCAGAATTTCTCCAACTGCTTCAGCGATTAACTGTAGGGAGGAAGACTTAGGAATAAACCCGGACGCACCATAGTCGATGGCGCGACGCACCACGTAGGGCTCATCGCTACCGGATACAACGGCGACCGGGATATCCGGCATCTGGCCGCGCAGCTGAATCAAGCCCGAGAAGCCGTGGGCACCGGGCATATGTAAATCCAGCAAAATCAAATCGGCATCAGGATGACGATTCACAACGTCATTAGTGGCGGCCATCGTGTCAGCTTCGACAATCTCAGCCTGAGGGGCCAACTGGCGTAACGCCTGGGTGAGCGCTGCACGAAACAGTGGATGGTCGTCAGCGACGATAAACTTATGGGCTACTGCCATGGATATTCCTCCGGTTCCTCGAGCAGCGGGGTTGCCTGCCGCCGCGACGCTAGGCTCTTACGGTTGAAGCATGGTACCCCATGGGCTTCGTCATGCCCAAGCATCACATGCACAATTTGTTATCTATAGGTTATCCGATTAAAAACAGCAGTGCCGGCTCCACGGCCGGCACTGCTACGAATTAGCGTAATGTGACAGATACAACATAGCAATCGCTTAACTCGTTCGTTCAAAATAAGTGTGTTGAAAAGCAGCCCCTGCGACCCACCAGCAGGGGCACGCAGCGCTACTGATTAGCGCGATGCTCAATCAGCTCATCCACCACCGATGGGTCGGCCAAGGTGCTGGTGTCTCCTAAGCCATCGCACTCATTCGCGGCGATCTTGCGCAGAATACGGCGCATGATTTTACCAGAGCGCGTTTTGGGCAATCCAGGCGCCCATTGGATCACGTCCGGCGAGGCAATCGGCCCGATATCTTTACGCACCCACTGGGTCAGCTCTTTTTTCAGCTCGTCGCTTGGGTCGATGCCATCATTGAGAGTGACATAGATATAGATGCCCTGCCCTTTGATATCATGAGGGAAACCAACCACCGCCGCTTCAGCTACGGCAGAGTGTGCCACGAGCGAGGACTCGATCTCTGCAGTACCCATGCGGTGGCCAGAAACGTTGAGAACGTCGTCCACACGGCCGGTGATCCAGTAGTAGCCATCCTCATCACGGCGGCAGCCATCGCCCGTAAAGTACATGCCATCATAGGTAGAAAAATAGGTCTGTACGAAGCGCTCGTGATCCCCCCAGATAGAGCGCGCCTGACCTGGCCAGGAGTCTAGGATAACTAGGTTCCCCTCAGCAGCCCCTTCCAACTGATGGCCTTCGTTATCGACCAGTGCGGGCTTAACGCCGAAGAAAGGCACCGTGGCAGAGCCTGGCTTAAGGTCAATGGCGCCAGGCAGCGGCGCAATCATGAAGCCACCGGTTTCTGTCTGCCACCAGGTATCCACAATGGGACACTTCTCGTTACCAATGACGCGATAGAACCACTCCCAAGCCTCAGGGTTGATTGGCTCGCCCACAGAACCCAACAGGCGTAGCGAATCACGTTTACTGGAATCCATAACGCTATCGCCATGGGCCATTAGGGCACGCACAGCGGTAGGCGCGGTGTAAAGAATGTTGACGTTGTGCTTATCGACGATTTCGCCCATACGGCCATGGGTGGGATAGCTAGGCACCCCTTCAAACATCAACGTAGTCGCACCGTTAGCCAGCGGCCCGTAGACAATATAGCTGTGGCCTGTCACCCAGCCTACATCAGCGGTACACCAGTAGATCTCGCCTTCTTGGTAGTCGAAGACATATTGGTGGGTCATTGCCGCATACGTGAGATAGCCACCGGTCGTGTGCTTTAAGCCCTTTGGCGCGCCGGTAGAGCCGGAGGTATACAGAATAAAGAGAGGATCTTCAGCGCCCATCGCTTCTGCAGGGCATTCGGTGGACTGTTTGTCGACCAACTCATCAAACCAGAGATCGCGACCATCCTGCCACTCAATATCGCCGCCGGTGCGTTTCACCACGAGGACGTTTTTACATACGTCCGTTCCTTCACGCTTGAGCGCTGAGTCAACGTTCTCTTTCAGCGGCACATGCTTGCCACCACGTACCGACTCATCAGCAGTGATCACCAGCTTGGAGTCGGCGCCAATCACCCGTTGAGCAACCGCATCTGGCGAGAAACCGCCAAAAATGACCGAGTGAACGGCACCAATGCGGGCGCAGGCAAGCATTGCCACCGCCGCTTCCGGAATCATGGGCATATACAGCGTAACAGTGTCGCCTTTCTTGATACCCAGCGACTTCAACCCGTTGGCTAACTGGTTAGTCCGCTCATAAAGCTCACGGTAGCTAATATGCTTTGAATCATTGGGATTATCACCTTCCCAGATGATGGCGGTTTGGTCACCACGCTTTTCTAAATGGCGATCCAGACAGTTAGCACTAACATTCAGTTGGCCATCTTCGAACCAGCGAATATCAACGTTATCGCGTGCAAACGATGTATTTTTAATTTTGGTGGGCGTTTTGATCCAGTCGAGACGTTTAGCCTGCTCGGCCCAGAAACCATCCGGGTCATCCATCGACTGTTGATACATGGCTGCATATTTATCTTTATCTGCCCACGCACTGGCGGCGATGCTATCGCGTACCGGGTAGACGTTTTTATGTTCGCTCATGAAATTGCCTCTATCCGTGAAAATGCACTCTCTGGAAAATGGTGTCGGCATTATTATTGGTCGCACCGACTCGTTTAATATTTACCTAGCATAAACCTACCTGAGCCGGCTTCCTCTTAGACATTGGTATTAACATTTTTAATATAAAAAACAAAAGGTTAAAACTGTTTCAAGGTTTACTAATAGTGCAGTAGACCAAGGTCTGATCACATTCACGGCAGCGGTAACGACGCCCCCTTACCACTAAAGAGTGACGCCGCTTGGTAAAATAGTGTATCTGGCAGTCACACCGATATGCGTAAGGCCGTGACTGCGCCTGCTGAATATCAAATTGGTGAGTTACTTTGGGCGCTAAACCAAACAAATCGCGCATCACCGACTGCCACTCGCGCCCATGAGGTTTTAAACGCGATCCGTTTGCCAAGTGAAATACTAGCCAATGGGCCATTTCATGAGGGATGACCTCATCAAAATATGCGCTGCGATTACCCTCTAACAGCACTGGATTAAAGCGCAGCCCTCCTTTACCAAGGTGCGCTTGGCCTGCAGAGGCCCCTTTTAGGTCAAACCATACCCTGGGTGCTGGCAGTTCTGGATACACTTCTTGGCAGCGCGCTAACGCTTCGTGTACCCGTGACCGGGCCGCTTTATGCAACGCTTGAGTCGATAACGCTGCTAATTGCTCAGGTGGCCAAGTGGGCAGTGGTGAGGTCTTCATTAGTGATAAACTAGCCGTTAATAACGTTGCGAACGATTGTTACCGATCAGCATCCGTTTCACAAAGACGACTTTATAAAACGAGGCTCCCCATGGCAGAGCGCAATAACGTGCCAGCAGAAAATTCGTCCGAAAACGTCCCACCTCAACCGCTGCTGGAGGATGAGCAGCTGGATAGGCTGGATGACTTTTTAGATTCCGAGCAGGTGGGGGAAGATGCTCTCGACCTCATTTCTGCGCATGGCTTTTTAGTCGCGTTGGCAGTCGCGCCTAGCGAGCAGCCTACCGCACAGTGGCTCGAAGAGCTGTTTCAGGGTGAGCCTAGCTACCGCAATGACGCCGAACGCGATGACATTATTCATCTGCTCACCCTGCTGCGGGACAACGCGATGGCAGTGCTGGAGCAAGGCGGCTTACCCGAGCTGCCCTTTGAGCTCACCTTGGATGGCCTACCCGCTGAAGAGACGCCGATTGGCGATTGGTGCGCGGGCTTTATGGAAGGCGTCTTCAGCGATGAGAGCGCCTGGTTCCAAGATGACGAAGAAGCGGCGGCCACTCTGCTGCTACCCTTCATGCTGCTGTCCGGGCTATTCGAAGACGAGCCAGACATGGCGGAAATGGCCCAGGATCAAGCTAACCAGGAGAGCTTGGTTGCTCAGCTGCCTGAGCTAGTGCTTGACCTCTACTTGCACTACCGTGTACCGCCGGAAACCGCCAAACCCAAACCGCGTAAGAAAACGCCGGCGAAAGGCAAAAAACGCAGGTAAGCGCCTGCAAGGCAGCTATTTAAGACGGGTAACCATCGCGTCCATCAAACCATAGATCCACTCTCTAGCGCGCTGCCCCCAGGGGCGCGCAGCCCAGGCGGCAGGATCGACCTCCTGGCTGACGGCAAAATTTCGCTCAAACAGCGCACGCACGTCGTCGGCCACGGTTTCAGACTCCAACTCTTGGTTCGCTTCAAGATTCCAATGCAAATTCCAGTGGTCGAAATTACATGACCCCACGCTGACCCAATTATCTACCAGTACAAATTTGGCGTGGATAAAGGTAGGTTGGAATTCAAAAATGCGCACGCCCGCTTTAAGCTGCGCCTGATAGTAACGCTGTCCGGCGTAGCGCACGCCGGGGTGGTCATGCTCGCAGCCTGGCAACAGCAGACGCACATCAACTCCCCGCCGGGCCGCCTTGATCAACCGACGCCGCAGCGAAAAGGTAGGTACAAAATAGGGGGTGCACAGCCACAGGCGATCATTCGCTTGGTTGATACGTCCATACAGTGAGTGACGAATAGCCTGGTAGCGATACCCTCTAGCGGATACCACCCGCCCCGACACACCATCAGGATAGCGTTCAGGCGGTCGCTGCGTAGCGAGCCCTGTTGTCGTTAAATTACCTTTCTCAGCACGGGTTAACCGTGAGCGCCACAGGCGACGGAACAACGTTTCCCAATCCGCCACTACCGGGCCTTCCATTCGCACCGCAACTTCGTACCACGCATCCAGGAACTCATCCACCGCCCCAAAGCCACCGGTAAAGGCAACCTTGCCATCTACTACGACAATTTTGCGATGATCACGGCTTAAATTACGGGCCAGTGAATGAAAACCAATCGGATTGAAAAGTCGTAACTGAATGCCCGCCTGCTGCAGCCGGTTACGCTCAGCGCTGCCCAAGCCCATCGCGCCATAGCCATCCAGCAATAGATAAACGTTTACCCCACGCCGAGCGGCACTCATCAGCACATCGCACACTTGGTCCGCAAGCTTGCCCGACTCCATTAGATACAGCTCGACCAGCACGTAGTACCTGGCCTGACTGACCGCCTCAAACATGGCCGGCAGAAAGCACGACGCTTCTGGCAGCAGAGTAACGCGATTCCCTTCTCGCCACGCATGCTGCATACAGGCTCCTTTTTGCGTTGAGAAACGTTAACGGGTTAGCGAACGATGCACGTAAAGATCGTAGCGGCTCGTTTTCCCCTCAAGGGTATGCTGGGGAGCAGGCCCGGCAATGGGCGGCGCCTTACGAGGCCGCTTAACCACAACGCGATGCGTTGCCACATCCAACGCTGCCTCCAGCAGCCTAGGAGCGTCATTATCGTCGCCGGCCAGCTCTCGAAACAGGCGCATCTCTTTTTTCACTAGTGCAGACTTTTCGCGATGGGGAAACATCGGGTCAAGATGAATAACCTGGGGGGCAAATTGCGCATCGGCCACCAGCTCAGCCAGGGCATTGGCGGCATCACCATGGCGCAACTGCATACGTGCCGCAATCGCGGCTGTCTCTTCCGCTTGCGCCGCTCTAGAAAGGCCATCGTTTAGCAGCGCAGCAATGGCCGCTACGCGCTCTATTAACAGTACCTTTGCGCCTAAACTTGCCAGCACAAACGCATCGCGTCCTAGCCCTGCAGTAGCATCCACGATGCTTGGCGTTGCCCCTTTAGCTAAGCCACAGGCTTTGGCCACCAACTGCCCTCGGCCGCCCCCAAACTGGCGTCGATGAGCCGCCTTTCCCGCGACAAAATCAACGCTTAGCGGCTTACCATACTGCTGCTCGCTTCCGACAAGGGCTAGCTGGCCTTCATGCTGGGCCAAGGTAAGCCCAGCAGGCAGCACTAACGCTTCAGGCAGTGTGCGCCACGTGCTATCGCTCATGCGGGCTTTTTCCACGCCACATCGTTACGTAGGTACACCGGCTGGGCGTCATGGGCCGCCTGTCCCAAACCAGTCTCCAAATCACGCAAGCCAAGCCACGCCATCTCTTCGGCCCTCGGTTCAAGGTCACTAAGGTACTGAGTCATGTTGGCTTGCACATCGGCAGTAAACTGCTCCCATAAGCTAAACCCTGAACCAACGCCCACCCAGTCGGTTTCATCTGAGGGCAGATGCAACCTTTCCGGTGCCATCACGACCTCATTGCTTTGGCGGCTAACGCTATCGTTTAAACAGTGCCACGTCGCCACGTAGATTTCCCCCATACGCGCATCCAACGCGGTGACGACATGGCGAAAATGGTAGCGCCGGTGAACCTGAAGCGCGAGTGCTTCCAACGTGGAAATGCCCAGCAAGGGACGATCCAACCCAAATGCCAAGCCTTGGGCCGTACCTGCTGCGATGCGCAGGCCCGTAAACGAGCCAGGGCCACGCCCAAACGCCACCGCGTCTAACTGCTGGGGAGAGACTTGCGCCTCTGCCAGCACGTCATCCACCATGGGCATCAGTCGGCGCGTGTGGGCGCGCGGGGTTAGCTCAAAACGCGCAATACACTCACGCTCTGCTCCCTCTTGACGTATTAGCGCGGCTGAACAGGCGCTGGAAGAGGCGTCCAGCGCGAGTAAGAGTGATGGCATAGCAGTTTCATACTCAGGAGAAATAGAGAGGCATTATACCGCTGCAGAGCCTTAACGACGATGGCCCGCACAAGGCGGGCCATCGTCGTTAATACAGGGCACATATCGCTTAATTTAGCGCTTCTTTTACCTGACGAGTAATATCAGCAACGCTGCCGATCCCCTCAACGCGATGGTACTGGGGAGCGGTTTGCGGATCTTCTTTAGCCCACTGCTGATAGTAATCAACTAACGGGGCGGTCTGGTCGTGGTACACCGATAAACGATTACGCACGGTAGACTCTTGATCATCTTCACGCTGAATCAGCGCTTCACCGGTCACGTCATCTTTACCCGGCTCTTTAGGCGGATTGTGTTCAACGTGATACACGCGACCTGACGCCGGATGCACGCGGCGACCCGCTAAACGGTTAACAATTTCTTCATCAGGGACGGCTATTTCCAGCACATGGTCAAGCTTTACGCCGCCCTCTTTCATGGCATCCGCTTGCGGGATCGTGCGGGGAAAACCATCGAATAGAAAACCATTGGCGCAGTCTGGCTGGCTAATGCGCTCTTTCACCAAGTCAATAATGATGTCATCGGAAACAAGACCACCGCTATTCATGATCTCTTTTACTTTTAGGCCCAGCTCAGTGCCATCTTTGATTGCCGTGCGCAGCATATCCCCAGTGGAAATTTGGGGAATCTTATACTGCTCACAAATAAACTGAGCTTGAGTTCCCTTCCCCGCCCCTGGGGCACCCAATAGGATTAAACGCATGGCACTGCTCCTTGAATGATCGCAATAGAATAAAATAATGAGTCGACAATAACCGTGCCGTAAAGACGACACAACTCTCCAAAAGCCTGAAAGACGCTTTTTTTAGTACTTTTTTAAGTTAAAACAGCAAAGTGGCCGTTTCTTGTACTTTGGTCACCCCTGTTTTGGGGCGCTAATAGGCTACAAACACACACGGCGCCCCAATGGGCGCCGTGTGTCGTTCTGCTTTATAACGGTTTACAGCAACAACCGTCGAATGTCGGTTAGCACATCCGCCAGGAAAGCGGTAAAGCGCGCCGCATCGGCACCGTTAATCGCCCGGTGATCGTAGGAGAGCGAGAGCGGCATCATCAAACGCGGCTGGAAGGCACTGCCATCCCACACCGGTTTCATTTGCGCTTTCGATACGCCCAAGATCGCCACTTCCGGCGCATTAACAATCGGCGTAAATGCCGTGCCACCAATCGAACCCAGGCTCGAAATCGTGAAGCAGCCGCCGGTCATCTCGTCACGCTTGAGCTTCTTGGTTTGCGCTTTCTTGCCCAGCTCCGCCATCTCCTTGGCAATCTCAATCAAGGATTTTTGGTCGGCGTTGCGCACTACCGGCACCATCAGGCCCTCCGGCGTATCCACCGCGATACCGATATGCACGTAGTTTTTCCAGACCAGCGTATCGCCATCGCCTTTCAGGCTGACGTTAAACTGGGGGAACTTACGCAGCGCAAAGGCACACGCTTTGACCATAAACGGCAGCGGCGTGAGTTTTGCGCCCTGCGCTTCCGCTTCGGCCTTCATGGCTTTGCGGAAGGCTTCAAGCTCAGTGATATCCGCTTCGTCGAACTGGGTCACGTGGGGGACGTTGAGCCAGCTGCGGTGCAGGTTGGTCGCGCCCATCTTGAGCAGGCGGCCCATGGGCTTCTCTTCCACCTCACCAAACTGGCTGAAGTCGACCTCGGGAATCGCAGGAATACCCGCCCCGCCCGTTGCTGCCGGCGCGGCTGCTGACGCGCTGCCTTGGTTAGCAATCGCTTGCTTGACGTACGCCTGCACGTCCTCTTTCAGCACGCGGTCCTTCGGGCCACTGGGCTTCACTAGGCCAAGATCAACGCCCAGTTCGCGGGCTAACATACGTACCGCCGGGCCTGCGTGAACCAGCTTGCCATCACGTGGCTTATGCGCGGCCATTTGGGCTTCAGGGCTTGGCGTACCGCCGCTGGCGGCAGGCTTAGCACTGGATGGGCTACTAGCGCTGCTTTGCGGTGCCTTTTCAGGCGCCGCTTTTTTCGGCGCCGCCTTTTCGGTACCGGCGACTTCGATATAGCCGATCACGTCGCCTTCAGAGACGGTGTCGCCCTCTTTCACGGTCAGCTCTAGGAGCTTGCCTTTATAAGGGCTTGGCACGTCCATCGACGCTTTGTCAGATTCTAAGGTGATCAGCGGATCTTCTTCGTTGATCTCGTCACCGGCAGCCACACCGATTTCAATGATCGGCACATCAGAAGAGCCTGACAGATCCGGGACGCGAATCTCTTTACGCTCGGGTTCGCCGCTGCCGCTCGCTTCTTCGGCACTCTCTTCCTCAACCGCTTCTTGCGGCGCACTGCTGGCGGCGGATTCAGCTTCCTGGGCAGGCGCCTCGTCTTCGTCACCACCGTCGCCCGCGATCTCCATCTGGCCGATGACGTCGCCTTCCGACACCGTGTCGCCCTCTTTGACGGTCAGCGCCACGATCTTGCCGCTATGGGGGCTGGGCACGTCCATGGAGGCTTTGTCCGACTCTAGCGTGATCAGGGTGTCTTCGGCTTCGACCTCATCGCCTTCGCCTACGGCCACCTCGATGATCTCGACGCTGTCCGAGCCGCCAAGATCGGGCACTGTGATATCTACCGTCTGCTTACCACCGGCGGACTTTTTAGCCGCAGGCTTCTGCTCTTGCGGTTGCTCTTTAGACTGTTCTTGAGAAGGCTCTTTGGGTGTTGCTTGCTTGGCTGGAGCCTCTTCAGGCTGGCTGTCAGACGAGCTCTCTTGCTGCTCGTCGCCGCCACCCTCGACTTCCAGCTCAACGATGTCGTCGCCTTCGGAGACGCTGTCGCCTTCTTTGACCAGCACTTTGAGCACCTTGCCGCCTTTCGGGGCGGGGACGTCCATGCTGGCTTTGTCGGATTCCAGGGTGATTAGGGTGTCTTCCGCTTCAATGACGTCGCCTTCTGACACCGCAATCTCGATGATTTCGACATCGGTATCGCCACCGATGTCGGGAACTTTGATAATTTCGCTACTCAAGGTCGCGCTCCTTCCAAATCGGATCGAGCCGGCGGGCACCTGCCCGCCGGGCAGCGTTTAGCTGGTCAGCGGGTTGGGCTTGTTGGCATCGATGCCGTACTTCTTCAGCGCCTCGCCGACGTGCTTGCGGTCAAGCTCGCCCCGGTCGGCCAGCGCTTTCAGCGCGGCCACGGTGACGAAGTAGCGGTCGACTTCGAAGAAGTAACGCAGCTTCTCACGGGTGTCGGAGCGGCCAAAGCCGTCGGTGCCGAGCACGGTGTAGTCATTCGGTACCCAGGCACGCACCTGATCCGCGTAGAGTTTCATGTAGTCGGTGGAAGCAATCACCGGCCCATCGCGGCCTTCCAGGCATTTCGTGACGTGGGGCTTGTTGGCCTCGGCGTCCGGGTTTAAGAAGCCTTCACGCTCGAGCAGCAGCGCTTCGCGGCGCAGCTCGTTAAAGCTGGTGACGCTCCAGATGTCGGCGCCAATGCCCCAGTCGTTGGCCAGAAGCTCGGCAGCGGCTTCGACTTCGCGCAGGATGGTGCCGGAGCCCATCAGCTGCACGCGGCCGTTGTCGCCCTTCGTTTCGTTGAGCAGGTACATGCCTTTGATGATGTCGTCCGCGGGCACCGTCTCCAGGGCGGGCTGCTCGTAGTTTTCGTTCATGACGGTGAGGTAGTAGAAGCAGTTCTCTTTGTCGGTGAACATGCGCTTCAGACCGTCTTGAATAATCACCGCGACTTCGTGGGCGTAGGTCGGGTCGTAGCTGCGGCAGTTGGGGATGGTGGAGGCCTGAATCAGGCTGTGGCCATCCTGGTGCTGCAGGCCTTCGCCGTTGAGCGTGGTGCGCCCGGCGGTGCCGCCGACCATAAAGCCGCGGGCTTGCAGGTCACCGGCGGCCCAGGCTAAGTCACCAATCCGCTGGAAGCCGAACATCGAGTAGTAAATGTAGAACGGCAGCAGGGTGACGTTGTTGTTGCTGTAGGACGTCGCCGCGGCAATCCACGCGGACATGGCGCCGGCTTCACTGATCCCCTCTTCGAGAATCTGGCCTTTCTGATCCTCGCGGTAGAACATGATCTGGCCTTTATCGACCGGCTCATACTTCTGCCCTTCGGAGGTGTAGATGCCGAGCTGGCGGAACATGCCCTCCATGCCGAAGGTACGCGCTTCGTCGGGGATAATCGGGACGACGTGCTTACCGAGTTTCTTATCCTTCACCAGGCCGTTGAGCACGCGCACAAACGCCATGGTGGTGGAGACTTCACGGCCTTTGGAGCCGCCCATTTGCGAGGCAAAGGTTTTGTCTTCGAGGCTGGGGATCTCTAGCGCCTCAAAGTCGCTGCGCCGGCTCGGCAGGTAGCCGTTTAAGCGCTCGCGCTGCAGGTGCATGTACTTAAGCTCGGGGGAGTCCTCTTCCGGCTTGTAGTAGGGCACCTCTTTGAGCTGTTCGTCGGTGAGCGGAATGCCGAAGCGGTCGCGGAATTTACGCAGCGCTTCGTACTCCATGCTCTTGACCTGGTGGGACTCGTTGGCGGCTTCGCCGTCGCCGCTGCCCATGCCGTAGCCTTTGACGGTGTGCGCCAGGATGACCGTGGGCTTGCCGTTGGTTTGGTTAACGGCTTCGTGGTAGGCCGCGTAGACCTTGAACGGGTCGTGGCCGCCGCGGTTGAGCTTCCAGATATCCTCGTCGGAGAGGTCTTTGACCATCTCTTCGGTTTCGGGGTACTTACCGAAGAAGTGCTCGCGGGTGTAGGAGCCGCCGTTGGCCTTGTAGTTCTGGTACTCGCCGTCGACCGCTTCGTCCATGCGCTTTTGCAGGACGCCCTTCTTGTCTTTCTCGAACAGCGGGTCCCAATGACGGCCCCAGACCACCTTGATGACGTTCCAACCGGCGCCGCGGAACACGCCTTCGAACTCGTCCATGACACGGGAGTTGCCGCGTACCGGGCCGTCCAGGCGCTGCAGGTTGCAGTTGATCACGAAGATCAGGTTGTCGAGGTTCTCACGACCGGCCAGGGAAATCGCGCCCAGGGATTCCGGCTCGTCGCACTCGCCGTCGCCCATAAAGCACCAGATCTTACGGTCGTGCATGTCTTTGAGCTCACGGTGATGCAGGTACTTCATCACGTGGGCTTGATAGATCGCCTGAATCGGGCCCAGGCCCATGGAGACGGTGGGGAACTGCCAGTAATCCGGCATCAGCCACGGGTGCGGGTAGGACGAGAGACCATCGCCGTCGACTTCGCGACGGAAGCGGTCCATCTGGTCTTCGGACAGGCGGCCTTCCAAATAAGAGCGCGCGTAGATACCCGGCGCGACGTGGCCCTGGATGTAGATCAGGTCGCCTTCAAAGTCGCCCTTGGGGGCGCGGAAGAAGTGGTTAAAGCCCACGTCATACAGCGTGGCGGACGACATGAAGCTGGCAATGTGACCACCGAGCCCTGGGTTCGCGCGGTTGTTGCGAATCACCTGGGCGATGGCGTTGTAGCGAATCAAGGAGCGAATGCGACGCTCCATAAACAGATCGCCGGGCATGGGGGCTTCGCGGTGAACCGGAATGGTATTACGGTGCGGGGTTGTCACCGAGAAGGGTACCTTCATCCCATCCCGACGCAGGCGATCCGCCAGGCGGGTCATCAGGTAACGGGCACGATCTTCGCCCTCACGATCCAGTACCGATTCCAGGGAGTCCAGCCACTCCGTGGTTTCGACCGTATCGAGATCTTCTCTTGTCTCCAGACTCATAGAGGTCTCTCCGAATGACGATAAATGACAATGAGCCCCGCTAACCCATGGGGCCTGGGGCAGCTGCGGTGTTTAGCCACCACAAGCCAATAAACAGCCGACGCATGTGCGCCGTGCAGGGGTTTTCGTTCTACATTCAATGAGCTACATGCTTTTAAATGTAGTAAAGCTACAAAAATGTCGTAAAAGTTAGCCTTTTGTATATGCGAAGATACCGCAAAGTCGTCACTCTGCCAATTCCAACACGCGGGAAAAGTCTATCGAAAACAAACTACTGCACCGCAACATAAGAAAAATTCTATGCTTTAGTCGCAGCTAATTGGCGCGCAAAAATGTAGCCAAACTACCGTTTGTTTTACTTGCAGGTGAAGTACTTAATTAATTTTCCAACGTTCCTAAGCCTATTTATAAAACAACATTACAGCACGCTCTTTGGCTCTAGCTGCTGGTAAAAATAAGCCCAATCAAACGTTGGACCGGGGTCCGTTTTTCTTAGTGGGGCGACATGCGCATGACTGGTAATGCGCGATCTATCCAATAATGGGTAGCGCAACATCAGCCAATGGGACACAGCCACCAACGTTTGATACTGCGCCTGAGTGAAAGGTGTTAAGTCATCACCTTCCAGCTCTATGCCCACTGAGAAATCATTTAATGCGGTTCGCCATTCGTGTTGGCGCCTGTCCCACCAGCGTGAACGCCCAGAATGCCAAGCGCGATGATCCGTATCAACAAACTGTACACAATGTCCATCGCGACGAATTAAAAAGTGCGCGGAAACGCGCAGGTGAGCAATCTCCGCAAAAAAAGGGTGCTCGTCCGGTACTAATTGATTGGTGAACAGCGCTTCAATCGCACCACCGCTAAACTGGCCTGGCGGAAGGCTAATCGCATGAATCAACAGCAGCGATACCTCATTGGTTGGCCTGCGATCGTAGTTTGGCGATGCCACCTGTCTCGCCGTTTCCCAGCCACCAGTGGTTTCATTATTCATCACGGGCACACGCTCCTCTACGTTGACGCTGACTTTCACTATAATGCGGTTCACACTTGATGACGCCCAGAGACCCCCATGCATTATCAAAACGCACTTGCCGAAGAGATCCGTTCCAGCGCCGCGCACCTGTTGGCCGAAGACGTTGGCCCAGGCGATATTACCGCGCAGTTAATTCCTGAGAACCAGTGGGCCACCGCTAAAGTGATATCCCGAGAGACAGCGGTGCTGTGCGGCGTCGCCTGGGTGGATGAAATATTTCGCCGCTTGGATAGTCGTGTCACCCTGCGCTGGCAAGCGGCAGATGGGGACACGCTCGTTGCAGAGCAATGCTTTTTAGAGCTGGAAGGCCCCGCCCGCAGTCTGCTCACCGGCGAACGCGCCGCGCTTAACGTCCTGCAAACGCTCTCCGCCACGGCAACGGCAACACGCCGTTACGTCGACTTAATTGAAGGCACCGGTGTCCGTTTACTCGATACCCGTAAAACGCTACCCGGCATGCGACTTGCCCAGAAGTATGCGGTTACCTGTGGCGGCGGCCATAACCACCGTCTCGGTTTATGGGATGCGTTTTTAATCAAAGAGAATCACATTGCTGCTTGCGGGGGCATCCAAGCTGCCGTTGCACAGGCCCGCAAGCTGGCAAGCGATATTCCCGTTGAGGTGGAAGTGGAGACCTTTGAAGAACTCGATCAGGCATTGGCCGCCGGCGCCGATATTATTATGCTCGACAACTTCGCCTTGGAAGATTTGCATGTTGCAGTGGAAATTAACGGCGGCCGCGCAACGCTGGAAGCATCTGGCAATGTGGATGCGACGACCTTAAAAGCCATTGCTGACACAGGCGTAAACTGCATTTCCAGCGGCGCCCTGACCAAAGACGTGCAGTCCATCGACCTCTCCATGCGGATTACCCAAACCTTTAACGTCTAACCCGCTTAGGTTTCCACCGCGTTTAACGGTTTTGTCATGCGGTAACGTTTTAGCCGCTCACCGCTACGCTCAACCCACTGCTCGCCGTGGTCGTTAAACCCTCGGCGAAGCAACCGCTCATAGAGCACCAAGCTGGCTTCAATTTCCACATGGGATTGGCCCTGCTCCAACAGGAGGCGCTCGGCGTGAATCAGCAGCGTCGTGCCAATCCCCCGCCCGCTCAGCGAAGGCCAAACGTAGAGCGTTTCGATACGCCCGGTGGTTAAACCCAGCTCTAAAAAGCCCACACAGCGTCCGTCGCAGGTTGCCACCAAGGTGGTATAAAGTGCCTGGCGAGCAGCCCAAGCGCTCGCTTCCCGTGGCAGCGCATTCGCCCAGGCACGGCGCTCGCTCAGGTCATAATGCGTGGCGGCTCCCTGCATCACTGCGTGATAAAACACCTCAGCTTGATCGGCAGCGTCTCGCGCTAAACCCGCGCGATATACGATACGCGTCTTCGAGGCAGGCGCTTTAGACTCTTCCATTTTCGTCATGCGTTACCTCTGAGCTGTTGAGCTATCGTTCGGTGCATCATTCAAGCAGGCTTAGGCCATTGAGCTGCTTTATACTACGCCCACTACTTCTCAATCTACCCTTACAAAAGGCAATCATGATGGATGACGGCCCGCACGGCGAACACTTTTCGATCACGCCCATTGGCTATATCGAAAGTGACTACCCCGATAAATTCGGTGTTCCCCGCCAGCCAGGGCTAGCGCCCGACGCTCATGCTAGCCTCGTACTGATGCCACCTTACAACGACCCGCTTACTGTGCGCGGCTTAGAAGACTTTAGCCACCTATGGGTCTCGTTTATTTTCCACCAAAGCCCGACACGTTGGACGCCATTAGTGCGTCCACCCCGCTTGGGCGGCAATCGTAAAGTGGGCGTGTTTGCCAGCCGCAGCACCCACCGGCCGAATCGGTTAGGCCTTTCGCTGATCGAACTAGGTAACGTCGACACATCTGACGGGGTGCGCCTGCAGCTTGTAGGCTGCGATTTAATCAGCGGCACCCCCGTGGTCGATATTAAACCCTACCTACCTTGGGCAGAGGCAAAACTCGATGCAAAAGCAGGCTTTGCGCCGCATGCTCCCGACCGGCTTTCCGTGTGTTTCAGCCAAGCCGCCCAGATAAGCCTCGCCGCCCGGACCGACGGCATATCACTCCACGCGCTCATCGAGCAGGTGCTGGGGCAAGACCCACGCCCTGCCTACCAGCGCAATGGCGCCAGCGAGCGTACTTACGGCGTACGGCTGCGGGATGTCGATGTAAAGTTTCGCGCTATTATAAAACCAGGTGCTAAAAACAGTGCCACCACCTTAGAGGTGGTGGCAATCGACCCATTTTAGGCATAGCTATCGCTATGCGGGAAAGGTAATCCCCAAGCGGCGACCCACTTCTTCGTAGGCTTCAATAACGCCCCCCAACCCCTGGCGGAAGCGGTCTTTATCCAGCTTCTCGCGGGTGTTGGCATCCCACAAGCGGCAGCCATCTGGGGAGAACTCGTCACCCAACACCACCTCACCTTTGAACACACCAAACTCAAGCTTGTAATCCACCAGGAGCATATCGCCCTCAGCAAACAGCTGTTTGAGGATGTGGTTCACTTTAAAGGTTAGCGCTTTCATTTTTGCCAGCTGCTCGGGAGTCGCCCAGCCAAAGGTTTCCGCCAGCGACTCGTTAATCATCGGGTCGCCCTTCTCATCGTTTTTCAAAAACAGTTCAAAGGTCGGCGGGGTCAGGGCAATGCCCTCTTCAACGCCTAAACGCTTAACCAGGCTGCCAGCAGCGATATTACGTACAACACACTCAACCGGGATCATCTGCATTTTTTTAACTAAGCTTTCGTTGTCAGAAAGCTGCTTTTCAAAATGCGTAGGGATTCCCCCCTCTTCCAAGCGCTGCATAATGAACGCATTGAAAATGTTGTTCACCATCCCCTTACGGGCTAACGCCTCTTTCTTTTTGCCGTCAAAAGCGCTGGTATCATCACGAAAGTGCAGTACCAGTACGTCAGGGTCGTCAGTGGTGTAAACAGATTTTGCCTTACCGGCATAGAGCTCTTGGCGCTTTTCCATGGGGACTCCGAAAAGGGTGCAGCATTAAAAATTAACGTAAATAGCCGGAGACACGCTCAAGCAACTCGCGCTGATCATCGGCACTCAAGCGACGCTCGCTGGCATTGATCGCACGTAGTATGGTCTGGTCACCATTCGGCTGCAGAGCTAGGCGAATTTCCTGAGACATACGGCGCACATCTGGGCTAAAGACGATTTGCAGCGGGTTGCGACCACGCTCGCTTTCCGTCATATATTCAACTAAGAACTCATAGTTTTCCGCAGAGGTGTCAAGTAAATCACGCTGGCCTTCAACGCTAAAATCGAGCGCCAAATAGTGATTTAGCTCGGCCCAAACACGGTCAACAGGCTGGGGTATCACTACTTGCCACTCGTCGTCTTGCTGACGTATCTGTAGCGTTTGCTGACTGGCCAAGCGCTGAGCTGTCCACGAGGAGGATGCACTGGCGCTCGCGCTGCGCGCACCTAAGTACTGCTCTAACGCGTCAAGGCAGTTGGCCTGGGTTTGCCCGCCTTGCTCGCAGCGGACTTCACTGCTGCCAGCACGTAACGCGCTTTGCAAACGCAGCGTCGCCTGAGAGGTTTCAATAACGCCTTGGTTGGCATTACTCTGCTGCACGCCTAGCTGGCGGCTGCGTGCAAAAGCTTCTAACTGCGGCCACACGGCACCGGTTTCAGCGGCGATGACTAGCCACGACTGATTACCTACCTGACGGCGCTCCACGTAATCGGGCTCTAAACCGCTCCCCACCGTCAACGACTGCGGTGGCGCGATGTCGGCCGCGCTCTCAATCCGCGTGCCTTGGGTCGCGGCTTGTGGCACTGGCATGACATCACGATAACGCTGGGTATTACGAGTTTCAGGCAGCACTAAGGGCGGGGCAGGGGCAGCTTCGGTGTAATCCAGGTTACGATCGTGGTAGTAACCATCTCGCGCGCAGCCAGCAAGCGCAACCGCCGTTGCCAGTGCCAGCGGTATCCATTTAAGCACGCGTTTCTCAAGCACAGGTTTTTTAAGCACAGGGCTCATCAAGCCACCTTAACAGTCAACAAATTAGATACTCGGCGGGCCAAGGCAACGCCGAGTAGCAAGGGGTATCGCGCCGTGTTACTCCTCTACAACGCCCGCAAGCTGCAGCGCCTCGCTGACGGTGCCATGGTACTTCTCCGACAGCCATGTCAGCGGCAGGCGAATACCCGCGTCCATATAGCCCATACGATGCAACGCCCACTTTACTGGAATCGGGTTGGACTCGATCCCCAAATTCGTATGCAGCGGCATCAGGCGCGTGTTGAGCTGGTGCGCTTTATCGGCATCACCCGCAATGGCTGCTGCACATAAATCGTGCATCGCTTGCGGGGCAACGTTGGCGGTCACGGAGATATCACCATGCCCCCCCATCAACATAAAGTCACACGCCGTCGCATCATCGCCTGAGTAGAGCATAAAGCCACTGCCTTTCAAGCGATTGATTAGATCTTCGGCACGCTCAAGGTTCCCGGTGGCATCTTTTAGACCGATGATATTATCCACCTCGGCCAAGCGCAAAACGGTCTCGTTGTAGAGATCCGAGCAGGTGCGGCTGGGCACATTGTAAAGAATTACCGGCAGCTTGCTGCCCTCAGCCACTGCCTTGAAGTGCTGGTAGAGGCCTTCCTGGGTGGGCTTATTGTAGTAGGGGCAAACCGACAAGCAGTAGTCAGCGCCCACTTCACCGGCGTAGCGCGCCAGCTCAACCGCTTCAGATGTAGCGTTGGCACCGGTGCCTGCAATGACAGGAATCCGGCCATTCACCTCTTCAACCACGCTACGAATCACGTCAAAGTGTTCAGCAAATGACATGGTAGTTGGTTCACCCGTGGTGCCCGCTGCGACAATGGCATCGGTACCGTTGTCGAGGTGGAAATTCACCAGACGACGAAGCGCCTCCCAGTCGATGTCACCATTGACCTTCATCGGCGTCGCCAGGGCGACAATGCTACCTGTGATCATCCGTTTTTCCTCACCTGCAAAATGTTGAAATCAACCAACCGCATGCGACGCGATAACGTACATAGCGCTAAAACGCAGCATTGACACGTTTAGGAGCATGGTCAGCCCCGCCCATAAACACCAAATGGTACTCAGGCGACCCAAGCCTGTACAGCGTAAAGCACAGTGAGTTTGCTTACCCTGGGCAATCAGCTTTGACAGGCGGGCTGCACTTGCGTGTAATTCTTATTGAACGTTACCCCACATCAGGAGCTTATATGTCAATTGAACTTGGCCAACCCGTCACCAACTTTTCCGCCACTGCCACGGGCGACACCACCATTACGCTTTCAGAGCTTAAAGGCAAGCAAGTCGTCATCTACTTTTATCCTAAAGCCAGCACGCCGGGTTGCACGACGGAAGGAGGTGATTTTCGCGACCGTAAACACCAGTTTGATGCGGCTAACACGGTCATTATCGGTGTTTCCCGGGACGGCATACGTGCCCAAGAGAACTTCAAAGCCAAGCAAAACTTTAACTTCGAACTCATTTCCGACAAAGATGAACAGGTTTGCCAGCTGTTTGACGTCATCAAGTTAAAGAAAATGTACGGCAAGGAGCATTTGGGCATTGAGCGCAGTACGTTCTTAATCGATAGCGAAGGTAAACTCGCCAAAGCGTGGCGTGGTGTCAAAGTGCCGGGCCATGTTGATGAGGTGTTAGCCGCTGCTGAGACTTTGCACGCCGAGCACTGAGAAGACGTTTCCTAGCTAGCATATGCGCCCCTCTCTCTTAGCGGGCAGGGGCGCCAGCCTTCCGTCAAGGCAGCTCTTGTTCCGAGCGATTTATGTGTCCCGAATGTTGCAACAAGCGGTTCTCCTCTTGCTCCTTGATGCCTCTTGGCCAAGCATACACCAATGCCTTAAGCAGCGTGGCTAGCGGTATCGCAAAAAAGATACCCCAAAACCCCCATATACCACCGAAAAACAGCACGGCAACAATAATCGAAACCGGGTGGATATTGTTGGTTTCTGAAAACAGTACAGGCGCCAGAACGTTACCGTCCAACGCTTGAATCACTCCGTAAGCTACCAGTACGTAAGCAAACTGTTCGCTGATTCCAAAATGAAAGCCCGCAACGGCAGCCACCGGAAGCGTGGCAACCGCCGCACCAATGTAAGGAACCAATACCGAAAGCCCCACTAACACCGCCAGCAGCGCCGTATATGGCAAGCCAAAGAAAGCAAAGGTAAAAAAAGCCACACTGCCCACAATGATAATTTCGATAAATTTACCGCGGATGTAGTTGGCAATCTGAGTGTCCATCTCATGCCAAATGCGTGTCAGCAGCGTACGCTTTTGCGGCAGTAATGAAAGCGTAAAACCCACTAACGTTTCGCGGTCCTTAAGCATAAAGAACACCAAGATGGGCACCAAGACCAAGTAGATAATCAGTGCCATTACGTTGCCCAGCGACGCCAACGAAAGCGTTAACGCACGCTGCCCAAGCTGGCTGATCTCACGCCCAGCAACGCCAATCCAGCTCTGCATTTGGTCAGGGGTAATTAAATTTGGATAGCGAGCCTGCAGTTCATCCAGCCACCCTTGGCCGCTGGCAAACATGCGCGGTATCTCCTGAACAAGCCCAACCAGCTGGTTCCAAATCAGCGGCATTAAGATAAATGCCAGCGTTAGCAGCACACTGATAAAACCTAAAAACACAATAATCACAGATAAAAGATGCGGCACGCTTCGTCGGGTTAATCCGTTCACCACGCCTTGCAGCAGAAATGCCAGCACGAGCGCCGTAAAAAACGGTGCCAGCATGCGGCCAAACCAGATGATGGCCGCAAAGCCCGCCACTAGAACCAACAGAAGAATTAACGCCTCTTCGTCTGAAAAGTAACGCTCAACCCAACTTTTCAGAATCGTGCGCATGGTCATGAGTGTGTATTCCCTGCTTTACGTATCCAAAAAATGTACACATCGTCTCGCTGTTCACGCTGCTCAAGCACGTGGGCGCTTTGCTCGGTAAAGGATGCCATATCCCGCCAGGCACCTGCATCGGTCGCACGCACCTCTAACAGCTGACCCGGCGCAAGCCCTGAAAGCGCCTGTTTTGCCTTCAATAACGGTAGCGGACAATGCAGTCCACTTGCATCCAGTATTAAATCAGGGGTTTGCCCAGCCATAACCTCTCCCTCAAAATGCTGCCGAAATATGGCATTGTTACATAAACTATTTTTTCGTGATGCCCGCCGTGGAGTTGATTTAACGGCACTTCCCTGCCTGAATCAATGTCACAGGCTGTTAGCTGCGCCTAATACATGACGCCAGATTCACTAATGAGGATGCCATGCCGCACCTTCGCACGATTTATCCACGCTGGGCCTTAGCACTTTTTTTTGCGCTCAGCACAGCGGCTGTTACCCCACCGGGGCATGCCATTGATGACTACCAACTGCCTAGCTTGGGCGGTGCCTCCACCTCAGTAAGTAACGAAGAGTACCGTTTAGGTCGGGCGTGGTTACGCCAGTTCCGTGCCCAGGCCCCTCAGTGGCAGGACCCTATCGTTAATGACTATGTGCAGGGCCTCATTGCCCGCCTCGCGCCCCACAGCCAACTCGGCAACCTGCAAACGACGATTGTCATGGTCGACAACCGCTCACTGAATGCGTTTGCGGTTCCCGGTGGCGTGGTAGGCATCAACTCGGGGCTGTTTGCTTTTGCTGAAGATGAAGGCGCTTTCGTGTCAGTACTCGCCCACGAGCTTGGTCACTTATCTCAGCGCCATTATGCACGGGGCAGTGCCCGTGCCGAGCAGACTCAACTGCCCGCCATGGCCGCTATGCTTGCCGGCATGTTAATAGCCGCAAGCGGCGGTGGCGATGCAGGCCTTGCCGCCGCGATGGGTTCCCAAGCAGCACTGATTCAAGACCAGCTTAGCTACTCCCGCCGTTTTGAGCAGGAAGCCGACCGGATTGGCCTTCAAGCCATGGCCAATGCAGGCTACGACCCGGAGGCGATGGTGCGTATGTTTGGCGCCATGCAACGCATGGCGCGCTTGCAAGGAGGCACGCCGCCTGAGTTTCTGTTGAGCCACCCGGTCTCCGATAGTCGCTTAAGCGACGCCCAGGTTCGCGCATCACAGCTCCGCGTTGCTGACACTTACACTAGCAACACGTTGTACGACATGATGCGCGCCCGAGCACTGCTGAGCATTTACCACAACACGCCTCAGCAGGCCGCCTCCCGCCTTGATCAGGAGAACGCCGGAGAACCAGCACAGCGCTATCTAGGCGCACTCATCGCGGCACATAACGGACAAACAGATAGCGCCCTTAATACTCTCGACCAGTTAGCCCGTGAGCTGCCAGATTACAGCATGCTGCCCGCATCGGCCGCTAGCATAGCGCTTGACGCTCAGCGCTACGACGACGCCATTACCCGTAGCCAACGGCTGCTACGGCTATCGCCCAACTACTTACCTGCTCAGTTAGTGCTGGCTGAAGCTCAACTCCAGAGAAACCCAGAGGCCGCTTACAATCTGCTCAGAGAGATAACCGCACGCCACCCAGAAAATCCCCAAGGGTTTAGCCTACTGGCAGAAGCCGCAGGCCGCAGTGGCGATAACGGCTGGGGGCACCTAGCGCGAGCAGAGCACTTACAGCTAACAGGAAGAATTGATAGCGGCATTCGCCAGCTGAGCATTGCAAAAGATGCCGCTCGGCAGGAGAACGATCAGCAGGCACTGGCACGTATCGAACAGCGCCGTGAAGCGTTCTTAGAATACCGTGAGGCACTAGAGAAATTTTAAGGCCGCTAACAACACAGCCCGAATGCTTATCGCATTCGGGCTGTAATATTCAAACGGTCATAATCAGCTAAACGTTAGGCGTTAAAATTCAGCATACGCTCCAGCGGCTTTAACGCCTGCTGACGCAGCGCTTCATCTACAAAGATTTCCCCACTGCCATGGCGCAGCGCACCGGCTAAGTTATCCAGGGCGTTCATTGCCATCCACGGGCAGTGAGCGCAGCTACGGCATGTCGCACCATTGCCAGCAGTAGGTGCTTCAAACAGCGTTTTGCCCGGCACTGCTTGCTGCATCTTGAAGAAAATACCGCGATCAGTGGCCACAATTAGCTGCTCATTGGGCAGCGTTTGGGCGGCTTTGATCAGCTGAGAGGTCGACCCGGCCACATCCGCCAGCTTGACGACCGCATCCGGAGATTCGGGATGTACCAGCACGGCAGCATCAGGGTAGAGGCGCTTCAGATCCTCGATACCTTTGGCCTTGAACTCTTCATGGACGATACAGGCGCCGTCCCACATCAGCATATCGGCGCCAGTTTTCTTCTGAATGTAGCCACCCAGGTGCTTATCTGGCGCCCAAAGAATCTTCTCGCCCTTCGCCTGCAGGTGTTCAATCACCTCCACGGCAATGGACGATGTAACCACCCAGTCGGCGCGCGCTTTTACAGCGGCGGACGTGTTGGCGTACACCACCACCGTGCGGTCTGGGTGCGCATCGCAAAAAGCGCTGAACTCATCGATGGGGCAGCCAATATCCAGCGAGCAGGTGGCTTCCAGCGTGGGCATTAACACGCGTTTTTCTGGGGAAAGAATTTTTGCCGTCTCGCCCATGAAGCGAACGCCTGCGACGACTAACGTAGTAGCATCATGGCGAGCGCCAAAGCGGGCCATTTCCAAGGAGTCAGCGACACAGCCGCCGGTCTCTTCTGCTAACTGCTGAATGGCGTCATCGGTATAGTAATGAGCAACTAACACGGCGTTATTCGCTTTAAGCAGTTGCTTAATTTCATCAACCCGGACCTCGTCTTCCGCAGGAATACGAGTGGGGCAGTATGGGCTGGGGAGCGGAGCATCAAGCTCAGCTTGGGAAGTCATAATAGTCATCGTGTCTACCACTGTGACGAACAGGGAATCCCCCTGTTAAACATCAGTCGCGGCGTATGCACTCCGCACGCGCCGCTCTCGATGCGACGGGCCGCTGTGTCTCTCACGGTGGCACGCCGCTCTGGTCTTAGTAATGTGACCAGCGCTACCGTGGTGTCGCCGGCAGCTGAAGCTTTGACTATTGTGGTGGACAATTGTTGCCCACTGCAAGCAGAAAGTTCGTTTCGCACGCTACCCCTCTGCATAGCAAAACGCCCCTGACAATAAGCTGCCAGGGGCGTTGAATTTGGTGGGTCGTGTAGGATTCGAACCTACGACCAATTGATTAAAAGTCAACTGCTCTACCAACTGAGCTAACGACCCAAATTTTTGCTGCGTAACGGCGTTTAACTTAACGCTATATCTGTGTTCGAATGGTGGGTCGTGTAGGATTCGAACCTACGACCAATTGATTAAAAGTCAACTGCTCTACCAACTGAGCTAACGACCCCCTCGAACGGATGCATATAGTACGGATACAGTGCTTCGATGGCAAGCGTTTTTTATCTTTGGTCTATAAACATCCGTTACTTAAACGCGACTAACGACGCTTGGGCTTGCGCATGGCCTGCACCGGGCGACGCTTATGCTTGTCACGGCTCCAACGATTTTTCTCATCCGGGGTTAACTCCGGCACTTTGCGCGTTTCTAAATTCGCCAGTGTTGCCAGATCATCCACTTCATCCTGAGAAAGCTCTACCCACTCACCGGCTTTCGCCCGCTTATCCAGGAAGATATTGCCGTATCGCACGCGCTTTAGGCGGCTCACCGTCAGCTCCTGGGATTCCCAAAGGCGGCGCACTTCGCGGTTGCGGCCTTCTAGAATGACCACGTGGAACCAGGTATTAATGCCTTCGCCGCCGAACTCCTGCACGTCGGTGAAGCGAGCGGGGCCATCTTCCAGCATCACACCGTCAACCATCGCCACAATGTGTTCGCGCTTAACGTCGCCCATCACGCGCACTGCGTACTCACGCTCTACCTGGGTGGAGGGGTGCATCAGGCGGTTGGCCAGCTCACCGTCGGTGGTGAACAGCAGCAAACCGCTGGTGTTGATGTCCAAGCGGCCAATGGCAATCCAGCGTTCGCCTTTTAAACGCGGTAGGCGCTCGAAGACCGTGCGGCGTCCCTCAGGGTCTTTACGGGTACACAGCTCACCTTCCGGCTTGTTGTACATAATAACCCTGCGCGGCACTTCCTCTTCCGGGCGCAGCGTGACCGGTCGGTCATCAAAGCTGACTTTATCTCGCGCCTCTACCCGATCGCCAAGCTTCGCTACTTTACTATTGACCTTCACACGGCCATCGGAAATAGCGGTTTCCATTTCACGGCGGGAGCCAAGGCCTGCGCGGGCGAGGACTTTCTGCAGCTTTTCGCTGGTAGGGGGCGTGGTGTTGTTACTCTGACTCATGGTCGTCTGACCTCACATCGTTGGTCTGCGTGCGTGCGTCATGTTGGCGCTGCGCACGTGCCGCAAGCCGTGCCTCTAAATCGGCAAAACTCAGCGGCTGGGTTAACGCCGTCTCGGCGTGGGGGTCGGCTGATTCAGCCGAGGTAGTGTCTTTACTCTGGGGTGGCGCATCCTGCACGCTTTGCGCCGTTTCGTCCAGTGCGGATGGCAGATTTTGTTCGGCTGACGCCTCCTCCAGAGGCAGCGCTTCGTGGTCTTCGCCATTGATTAAGGTATGCATGGGCGGCAGCGCATCCAGCGTTTTCAGGCCGAAGTCATCCAGGAAGCTGCGCGTGGTGGCATACACGGCGGGGCGACCTGGCACGTCCCGGTGGCCC
Source organism: Halomonas sp. 7T (assembly GCF_025643255.1). Lineage (NCBI taxonomy): Bacteria > Pseudomonadati > Pseudomonadota > Gammaproteobacteria > Oceanospirillales > Halomonadaceae > Halomonas > Halomonas sp. 7T. Next base: position 2,503,819 of record NZ_CP087112.1, read on the forward strand.
ACTACACGTATCCAGCCGCGCTCCATGAGCGTGCGCACAATCGAGCTACTAACGCTCACACCGCGCACTTCTTCAATATCACCCCGCGTGACCGGCTGGCGATAGGCAATCAGCGCCAGCGTTTCCAGCAGCGCCCGGGAGTAGCGCTGAGGGCGCTCGTCCCACAGCCGCGACACCCAGTGAGCCAGGCGGGGGCGAATGCGTAGCTGGAAGCCAGAGGCGGTCTCTACCAGTTCCAGCGCGCCGTTATCGTGGCGCAGCGCCAGCCGCGACAGCGCTTCTCGTAGTGCTTTTCTCGATGGGCACTCATCGGCCAAAAACAGTGTTTCAAGGCGTTCCACGGGCAGCGGCTCTCCCGCGGCCAGCAGCGCCGCTTCAATAATATCGTCTAACGTGGTGTCTCTCACCGCGACTCCTCGTCAGGTTCAAACGCAGACTCTTCGAATGCCGAGGCGGCATTGCCCTGGTCCTCTTGCGCGCGCTCGAAAGCATCCTCTTCCTCATCGGTCAGCGCCGCTTGGCGGGCGCGCACGTGAATGGGCGACAGCGGCGCGTTTTGAACAATCTCAATCATGGCTTCTTTCGCTAGCTCTAAAATGGCCATAAAGGTCACCACCACACCGGCCCGGCCCTCTTCCAGGGTGAACAGCGCTTCAAAGGGGGTGTAACGCCCGCTCGCACTATCTTGGCTAAGCTGCTCCATGATATGCAGCATCCGTTCGCGGGTAGAGAGCACTTCTCGGCTGATCTGATGAGCCTGGGCCAGCTCTGCGCGCTTGAGAATATCGGAGAGCGCACCCAGCAGCTCATCCAGCTCCACATCGGGATGAATCATCCGGGTTTCCAACGGCGGCAGGCCCGCCTGCACGCTAAACCAGTCCCGCCCTACCCTGGGCAGCGTGTCCAGCGCTTCAGCAGCTTCTTTAAGGCGCTCGTACTCTTGCAAGCGGCGAATCAGCTCGGCACGGGGGTCTTCTTCCTCCTCGTCCTCCGCTTTTGGCGGGCGCGGCAGTAGCGTGCGGGATTTAATCTCTGCCAGCATAGCCGCCATCAGCAGATACTCTCCGGCCAGCTCAATCTCCATGGCTTTCATTAATTCCACGTACTCGATGTACTGGTGGGTAATGGTCGCCACGTTGATGGTCAGAATATCCAGGTTCTGGCGTCGAATTAAATATAGCAGCAGGTCCAGCGGCCCTTCGAAAGCCTCCAGAAAGACCCGCAGCGCTTCGGGCGGAATGTAGAGGTCTTCAGGCAGTTGCGTGATGGGCTCATCGAACAGACGCCCAAGCGCCTCCACTACCGGCTCGGCGGTCGATTGCACGTCTTGGTCTGGCGCTGCGCTAGGCGTCTCGCTCACGCGGGTCGTATCCTTGGTTGATGGCTCAGTGGTTGACTTAGTTGATGACTCAAAAAATGGCAGTGTAGCAGCGCATCCAGGGCGCGGCATCTAGCCAGCATCGGCAGCTTTGCGATAGCGTCCTTGATAGTCGAACAGCTTATCGCGGATTTGAAAGTGGCGACCCACCTTTCGGCCCACCACAAAGTCCGGATGACGCAGGCGGCGCTGCTCGCCCGCTACCTCATCAGGCGTCGTCGGCTGCCATTGGCCGCCTGGCGCTCGAAGGTGGGCACGCAGAAACACGGCATAAAACGCACGGCGCTGGGCCGGGGTTTCCAGCGCAAACCACTCGCTAAGGCTGGCACCATCTTCGTCGTAATAGGTCGCTTTCAGGCGCGGCAGGCCGCGACCGTTGGTGGTCGCCTCTAACTGCATACCGCTGACCCGCAACACTTTTGCGTCTTTTAGCTTCAGTGCATCTTTGAGCTTGTCATCGGCGTCCACCAGCAGCGTCTCGCAACCGTGGCAGCGGCGGGCGGCAATATCGTTTTCAGCGCCGCACTCGTCACACACTTTAAAGCGAAAACGAAATTCGCACTGACTGCGTCGCACTGTGTCATCCTCAATCAGCCCCTGGCAGCGGCGGCCAAAGTGCTCAATGACCAGCTCGCCGTCGCGCTTGCCCCAAAACAGGTTGGCGTGACAGCAGTCCGGGCAGGCTACCTGCACCGGTTCGCTGTCGCTATCCGGCTTGGGCTCGCCCACTTCCGGGGCATAGAGATCCCACGGGTTGCCCGCGTAGTCGAGGATCAAACACTCCTCTTTGCCGGGCGAAAGCCGCAGCCCGCGACCCACAATCTGCTGATAGAGGCTGACCGACTCTGTGGGGCGCAAGATCGCAATCAGATCAACATGGGGAGCATCAAAACCTGTCGTCAACACCGCAACGTTCACTAGAAACTTCAATTGACGCGCTTTAAAGGTATTGATGAGCGCAGTGCGCTCGGCAGAGGGCGTCGCGCCGGTAATCAGCGCCGCCTGCTCGGCGGGCAAATAGCCCATGATCTCTTCGGCATGGGCCACCGTGGCGGCAAAAATCATCACTCCTTGGCGATTGTCAGCATGCTCAACCACCTGGGCAATAATACCCGGCGTCGCACGACTCCCAGCCACCACGCGATTAAGCTCCTCCTCCCGAAACAGCCCGCTGGAGGCGGGCGCAAGCGTTGAGAAGTCGTAACCCTCGATGGCCATATCCAGCCGTTTAGGCGCGGCCAAAAAGCCCTGTTTGACCATCAGGCGCAGCGGCTGCTCAAACACACAGTCGGCAAAGAAACTCTCTTCCGAGCCACGCACCATGCCGTGGTGGTGGCGATGGTAGATAAAGCCCTGCCCCAAACGAAATGGGGTGGCGGTTAAGCCGAGGATTTTGAGCTGCGGGTTCTGACTTCGCAGGTGCTCGATCACCTTCCGGTAGCTGGAGTCCTCCTCCAACGACACGCGATGGCACTCATCGATTACCAGCAGGGTGAAGCTGGCATCGTTGAACTGCTCCAGGTTACGAACCACCGACTGCACCGAACCAAATACCACTTGGCGACTGGCTTCTTTGCGCTTTAACCCCGCGCTGAAGATATCCGCCTTAAGCCCGTAGGCTTGGTATTTAGCATGGTTTTGCTCCACCAGCTCGCGCACGTGAGCCAGCACCAGCACGCGCCCACGGGCTAGCCGGGCCAGCTCAGCAATCACCAGCGACTTGCCGCTGCCGGTGGGCAGCACCACCACACCTGGGTCGCTGGTGGCCCGAAAGTGGCTGACCACCCGCTTTACCGCCTCCGTTTGATAGGGGCGCAAGCGGGGTGGTGAGCCAGAGCCAGAGCCAGAGCCAGAGCCAGAACCCGTACCGGCGGAAGCGTTTAAGTGAGGCATATTAGTCAAAACGCGGCGCGCGACGCTCCATGCGTGCGCTCACCGCCTCGCGCTGCTCAGCGCTGGCCAATAGCTGCCGCTGCAAATGGGCTTCAAGCGCCAGCCGATCACGGAGATCCAAGGCTGGACCACGGGTAAATAGCTCACGCGCCGCCGCTACGGCTTGAGGCGAGCGTGACGCAATTAGCGCGGCGGTCTCCCGCGCCGTCGCCAGCGGCGTTTCGCTCAGGCGAGTGCCAAGCCCAAGCTGGTAAGCCTCATCTCCTGACACCTTGCGCCCGCTGATCGCCAGTTCATACAGCACATCCTGACGCAGCCACTCTCCGGTCACGCTTATTGCCATATCGGGGATGATGCCCCAATCAATCTCCAGCAGCCCCAGACGTGCGCCCGGGTGGAGAATGCGTATATCGGCGCCCAGGGCTATCTGCAGGCCGCCACCGTAGACATGCCCGTGCAGGGCAGCCACCACGGGGACACCCGCCTCACGCCACCCCAGGGCCAGACGCTGAACCGGATTGACACCCGTAGCGTCGGGTGCCAGCAGAGTAGGCAACCGCTCTGCCTCACCCATGATCGACGCCATATCAAGACCGGCGCAAAAGCTGTCGCCATCGCCGCGCAAGATCACAGCACGTAACCCCGCAAGCTCGGCTAGGTGCTGCTGTGCCGCCAGTAGACCGTCGATCATGGCCCAATCCAAGCCGTTGAGGTGATCGGGTCTCGACAACGCCACCTCCGCCACATGGTCGGCAAACGACAGCGTCACGCGCTCATTGAAGGTTTGATGCATTCCAGCTCCCAGAATTTTTGGCTCGCCACCGATTGGCGACCGCTGCACTTGTGAACTGAGTGTGGCGCGAGGACGGCCCATTTTCAAACAAACGTTTCATCTCACCCAAACCATCACCGCAACCACTTCTCTGTCATAAGCAAAAAGCGGCCCGCAGGCCGCTTTTCATTCGCAATGGCAGGTCTTAACCCAACCACACACGAGCGTTACGGAATAAGCGCAACCAAGCGCCATCTTCGGTCCACTCAGCGGGGCGCCAGGAGTTGGTAACTGCGCGAGTCACTCGCTCCGGGTGAGGCATCATGATGGTGACGCGGCCATCCGGCGTGGTTAAACCGGTAATGCCCGACGGCGAGCCGTTGGGGTTAGCCGGGTAGCGGGTAGTCACCTGACCGTAGTTATCAATATAACGCAGCGCAATCTGGCTGCTGGACTGCATGGTACGAAGGTGCGCTGTATCACGGAACTCGGCGCGGCCTTCACCGTGGGCCACGGCAATCGGCAGCTTGGAGCCTTCCATACCCGCTAACAGAATCGAGGGGCTTTTCTCTACCCGCGCCATGGCCACGCGAGCTTCGAACTGCTCGGACTCGTTGCGTACAAACGCAGGCCACTCTTCGGCCCCTGGAATGAGAGACTTCAGCTGCGAGAGCATCTGGCAGCCGTTACACACACCCAGGGAGAAACTATCGTCGCGGGAGAAGAACGCGGCAAACTGCTCGCGGGCGCGCTCGTTAAACAGCACCGACTTCGCCCAGCCGCCGCCGGCACCTAGCACATCGCCGTAGGAGAAACCGCCACAGGCGACTAGCCCTTTGAACTCCTCCAGGGAGACACGGCCTTCCAGGATGTCGCTCATGTGCACATCCACCGCGTCGAAGCCCGCTTTATGGAACGCCCAAGCCATCTCGACCTGACCATTAACGCCCTGTTCGCGCAGGACGGCCACTGCTGGCTTCGTCGTATTGATATACGGCGCGCTGATGTCGTCATTAATATCAAAGCTGGGCGCGGCACTCAGGCCAGGATCGCGCACGTCGAGCAGGTTATCGAATTCGTTTTTGGCGCACTCGGGATTGTCCCGCAGCGCCTGCATGCGGTAGCTGGTTTCCGCCCAGGTGCGCTGAGTCAGCTGGCGCGTGGTTTCCAACAGCGGCTCTTCAAACAGCGTCACGCGTACCTGGTCGTCGTAGCGCGGGCGCGCAATAACGCCACAGGTCTCGATCCCTGCCATAGCAAATTGGGTTAGCACTTCTTCAGTGTCGGCCCGGTTCACCTGAATCACCGCGCCCAGCTCTTCTGAGAACAGCGCGTTAAAAGCTTCTACCGGCTCATCAATCAGCCAATCGAGTTTGATCTCAAGACCGGCGTGGGCGGCAAAGGCCATTTCCAGCAGCGTCACCAGCAGGCCACCGTCACTGCGGTCGTGATAGGCCAACAGCTTGCCATCACGGTTTAGGCCTTGAATAACTTCAAAAAACGCTTTCAGGTCTTCGGGGTCGTCTACATCCGGGCAGTCGTTGCCTACCTGGCCATATACCTGCGCCAGCGCCGAGCCACCTAAGCGGTTTTGACCGTTACCCAGATCAATCAGAATCAGGTCAGACTCCTCTTGCTCCAGGTTGATCTGCGGCGTCAGCGTCGCTAGCGCATCGGTTACCGGCGCAAACCCGGTCACCACCAGGGAGAGCGGCGAGGTGATGCTCTTCTCTTCAGCGTCGTCGCCTTCTTGCCATGCGGTGCGCATGGACATGGAGTCCTTGCCCACCGGTATGGCAATGCCGAGCGCCGGACAGAGCTCCATTCCCACTGCGTGTACAGCGTCATAAAGCGCTTGGTTTTCACCGGGGTGATCGGCGGCGCTCATCCAGTTAGCCGAGAGCTTAATATCCGAGAGCTTGGCAATGGGCGCGGCGGCTAAGTTGGTAATCGCTTCGGCAACGGCCAAACGGGCACTGGCCGCAGGGTTAATCAGCGCGACCGGCGGGCGCTCGCCCATGGCCATCGCTTCACCGGCATGGGTGTCGAAGCTTGCGGTGGTCACCGCCACGTCTGCCACGGGCACCTGCCAGGGGCCCACCATCTGATCACGGGCCACTTGACCAGTAATCGAGCGGTCGCCAATGGTAATCAAGAAGCTTTTAGACGCTACCGCGGGCAACCTCAGCACGCGATCAAGCGCTTCACGAAGGTCTAAGTTGTCGAGCATCACACCGGAAAGCTCAAGCGTTTGGCGCTCAAACGTGCGGGTCATCTTAGGCGCTTTACCAAACAGTACGCTCATCGGCAAATCGACAGGCTTGGTGTCAAAATGACCGTCACGCACTTCCAGATGATGATGCTCCAGGGCTTCACCTACCACCGCGTAGGGGCAGCGCTCGCGCTTACACAGCGCGTCGAAGGTCTCTAAATCTTCCGGCGCCACCGCCAGTACATAGCGTTCCTGGGCTTCGTTACACCAGATTTCCAGCGGGCTCATGCCGGGTTCAGCGTTGGGCACGGCGCGCAGGTTGAACAGGCCACCACGATTGCCGTCTTTGACCAGCTCTGGCAGCGCGTTGGACAGCCCGCCTGCACCTACATCGTGAATAAAGCGGATGGGGTTTTGTAGGCCCAGCGTCCAGCAGCGGTCGATCACCTCTTGCGCACGACGCTCAATCTCGGGGTTTTCCCGCTGCACCGAGGCAAAGTCCAAATCGGCACTTGAAACACCTGATGCCATGCTGGATGCCGCACCGCCGCCCAACCCAATCAGCATCGCCGGACCGCCCATGACAATCAGCTTACCGCCAACGGGAATCTCGCCCTTTTGCACGTGCTGCGCGCGAATATTGCCATAGCCACCGGCCAGCATAATCGGCTTATGGAAACCACGACGCTCGATGCCACCCTCACTCAGCGTATCCTGCTCGTAGGTGCGGAAGTAGCCGGTTAGGTTGGGGCGGCCAAACTCGTTGTTAAACGCGGCGCCGCCAATCGGGCCATCCAGCATGATGTTCAGCGCCGACTGCATACGCTCGGGCTTGCCGTAATCAAAGGCTTCCCAGGGCTGAACAAATTCAGGAATCCGCAGGTTAGACACGGTAAAGCCTGATAGGCCTGCTTTGGGCTTGCCGCCGATGCCAGTGGCCCCTTCATCACGAATTTCACCGCCGGAGCCTGTAGCGGCACCGGGGAACGGCGCAATTGCCGTGGGGTGGTTGTGGGTCTCCACCTTCATCAGAATATGGATGGGTTCTTGGTGGGCGTCGTAGCTGGCGCGCTCGTCATCGGCACCTGTCAACGGCGTGGGAAAGAAACGTCCGCCGTGGCTGCCCTTAATCACCGCCGCGTTGTCGCTGTAAGCGGAAAGCACGTTATCCGGCGACGTCGCGAAGGTGTTCTTAATCATCTTAAACAGCGAATAGGGTTGCGCTTCGCCATCAATCACCCAGTCCGCGTTAAAGATTTTATGGCGGCAGTGCTCCGAGTTTGCTTGGGCAAACATCATCAGCTCGACATCGCTGGGGTTGCGGCCAAGCTCAATAAACGCAGCCACCAAGTAATCAATCTCATCGTCCGCCAGCGCCAGGCCCAGCTCACGGTTCGCCGTCACGAGGGCGTCGCGGCCACCGTCTAAAACATCCACACTGCCCAGCGGTGCAGGAGTATGGTGGGCAAACAGTTTGGCGGCATCAGCCACATCATCCAGCACGGTTTCAATCATGCGATCATGCAGCAGTGCGGCGATGGCCTGCAGGGTGTCGGCGCTAGCCTCTCCACGCAGCCCTACCCGATAATCAATCCCGCGCTCGATGCGGCTAATTTGACCCAGCCCACAGTTATGGGCGATATCGGTTGCTTTAGAGGACCAGGGAGACTGAGTGCCTAAGCGCGGCACCACCAGAAAACGCTGGGCGTTTTCCGGGGCGTCTTGGCTTTCGTGGCTACCATAGTCGAGCAGCTGAGCTAAACGCTCTTGAGCGGCGTTATCGAGCTCTTCGTGGTGATCAATGAAGTGGACGTAATGGGCGGATAGCGCCTCCACCTCCGGAACACGTTCACGCAACACCGTTAGCAGCCGTTCATGGCGGAAGGCAGAAAGGGCGGGTGCGCCTCGCAGTTCGAGCATATCTGGGAGCCTCTAAAGCAGGAAGAGTTCGAGCAGGAAATCACCAGGCCGCAATGCGACCCCTCTTTATGATACCAATAAGCGCCTATGATACTGGAAAGCGTCGGCCACACGAAATCAACAAGGTGACAGCTTCTACAAGCCTGGGTATCGTAACAACATGTTTCACGTTGAACAGACGCTATGCTAACGCCTATTTACCGACACATTGCTACCTATTCAAGCACCTACAGGGCGTTAGCCATCACTGTTTTACTGGTCATGCTGACGCCGCCTGCCTGGGTACCGCCCAGCGAGCATTTAACCCATATACAAGCAAAAGACTTTATTACGATTCATACCCGTAATACGCCAACAACCTATTATGAGGGCCGCCAAGGCCCAACCGGGTTTGAATACGAGCTAATGCAGCGGTTTGCTGACCACCTGGGGGTCAGCTTAAACCTCAACGCCAGCCATCACCCTGAAAGCGTACTCCCCGCCGTGCGCGAGCAAGGCGATTTAGGCGCGGCGGCCTTGCCGTTACTGCCCAACACCCCAGGCATCCACTACACCCGATCCATTATTCAGATGCAGCCGCTGGTCGTCTATCGACGCGGCTTGCACGGGATTGCTGCTCCAAAGGACTTGGTCGGCCTTGAACTTGGCACGTTAAGTGGCGCGGGTACCAGCCAAGCCCTGCTCGCCCTTCAGCGCGACTATCCGCAGCTGAGCTGGAAAGAGTCCCATGAGCTCGAAGTGGCCGAACTGCTGGCACGAGTCGAAAACGACACGCTGGATGCAGCGATCATTTTTGACCATCAGTTCCGGCTTAACCGGCTGTTTTTTCCTAATGTAGAACGGGGTTTTTTCCTGGGCGAGCCTCTCTCCATGGCATGGGCCGTGCCCAGCCAACGTGGCTTAGGGTTACTGGAAGCCGCCAATCAATTTCTCCAAACGCTGCAAGAAGACGGCACGTTAGCGCAACTGGTTAACCGCTATTTTGGCCACGATGATTACCTGGAGTATGTGGGAACGCGCACCTTTTTAGCCCATTTAGACGAACGACTGCCCACCTACACCGGGCTCTTCAAACAGGCAGCGCTTGAAACAGGCTTTGACTGGAAGCTGCTGGCGGCCGTGGGCTACCAAGAGTCTCACTGGGACCCTGATGCCGTATCACCGACCGGCGTGCGCGGCTTAATGATGCTCACTAACCCAACGGCCAGTGAGATGGGCGTCGCTGACCGCACCGACCCAGCGCAGAGCATCGACGGTGGTGCCCGCTACCTGCGCAGCATTAAAGACCGCTTGCCAGAAAGCATTACCGGCGATGACCGGCTCTATATGGCCATGGCGGCCTACAATGTCGGTCTTGGGCATCTTTACGATGCCCGCAAAATCGCAGAAACACGCGGCGGAGACCCCGATAGCTGGCAAGATGTGCGTACCGCCCTGCCGCTTCTCCAGCAGCGCGAATGGCACAGCCAAACCCGACACGGCTATGCCCGAGGCGGCGAACCGGTTATTTATGTGCGCAACATTCGCCGCTACTACGAGATGATTGAGTATGTGGAGCGCAGCCGGCAGCAGTTTTTTCAACTGTCCCAAACGCCTATGGACGATGAGTCCTTGCTACTATTCGAGCTAATACCGCCGCTTAATTGAAGGAATCAGTCTTTATGCCCATTGCACGAGCTAAGCACTGGTTACCCATAGCGGCTGCCTGCTTGGCTATCGCGCTGGTGGTCATGCATCCCAGCGCCACCTCTGTAGGGCTCGTACTGTTAGCGCTCGGCTCGCTATGCGCTCAAAAGGAGCACTGGCTATTTGCGCGCCTGCTAAGCGTGGTGACGATTGGCCTCTTACTACCGGGCCTGATCAGCTATCTACTACCAGAAAGCTGGGTAACAACGGCCCGCTGGGAAACCCTGGCGGCTTGGATATACCCTGGCAGCATTGAGCGCTTCCGGGCACCGCTGCTGATGACGTTGGCTCTGCAACTAAGTGCATTAGCGCTTCTGCTGGGTCACCGAGCTCGCTTAGGCGCGCCGCTGCTTCTGGTCATGGCCCTCCTGCTGTCCGGTTTACAACTCATCTATCATTACTCGACGTTTACCCCCCTTATTCGCTACGCGGCCTCCTGGCCTAGCCTGATAATCTTTAGCATCGTTCTACTTGGGCAATATCTTTCCTCAGCACCATACTGGCGAGGCCGCCGCTACCGGTCGCGCGCGCTTTGGCCAGCCTGTGGACTCCTAATGTTGGCACTACTGCTTTGGGGACAGGTACATCATGAAGCGGAACAAAATTTGCACCGCCAAGTTGAAGCGCGCGCCTGGCAAGCAACAATGCGGCTCTCTCATGAAATCGATAACCATTTAAATACCATGCGTCGCTTTGCGGGCATATGGCAGCTACAAACAGCACCGCCAAACCATCAACAGTGGACCGACCAAGCCGCGAGCTATCATCAAGATTTTAGGTATTTGATTAATATCGCATTTATTTCGCCGGATAGCGGCATACGCCACGTCTACCCGTTCACAGAAACTAATTTAATCAACATTGGGCTACGGCTTTTCGACGTCCAGCCAGAAGGACGCACCGCCCTTGAGCCAGCGTTAATGGGGCAGCAGGAAGGCAACACAGATATCATTGAGCTACTGCAAGGCGGTCCAGGTATCGTGCACTACTTCCCCGTATTCAATGCGGATGGCGTTTCGTTAGGCGCCTCGGCAATGGTGGTCAGCCTCCCCTTATTTGCTGCAGAGCTATTTGCCCAACAGCCTGCGAGCCAAGGGGTAATACAGTGGCACGATGGCGCCCATATATTAGCTAAGCACGGCGATACGACTGACCCAGGCCCCTGGGCTTACCACCACCCCATCTATTTACTCGACAAAACACTGACGCTTTCTTATCAACCACGGCGTCAATACCTCATTAGCCAATTACCGCGCTTACCCTCTATCAGCTTAGTCACGGGCTTAACCCTTGCTTACCTGCTCTACCTCGTGCTTTACACGTTTCAGCGCATCGGACAACAACATAGCGCGATGCAAAAAAGTAACATCGCGCTGCAGCAAGAGATCAAAAAGCGCAGCAAACTACAGCAAGAAGTTGAGTGGCTAGCGCGCCACGATGAGCTCACAGGCATTGCCAACCGTCGCTACTTCCTGGAACAAATGGAGGCTTCCCAGGCGGTTCGTCCTACTAGCTTAATCCTATTCGACATCGACCATTTCAAGCGGGTTAATGACCAAATGGGGCACCTAGTCGGTGATGAGTACTTATTTACTTTCGCCAAGCTGGGTGAGGCTGCCATCGAGACGCACGGCGGCATCTTTGCGCGTTACGGTGGAGAAGAGTTTGTTGCATGGCTACCCGGCCACACCCTCTCTTCGGCTTTTAACGTAGCGGATGAACTACGCCAACGACTAGCCGCATCCAATCTCACCCATGCCGATGACACCCCGATCACGCTCAGCGCAGGCGTGGTCACGCTGAATCATCCCGAAAATCCAGATATGGCACGCATGATGCAAGCTGCTGACGAAGCGCTATATAACGCTAAAAACAACGGCCGCAATCGTATTGAGCGTGGCGCGCTTAATGCTCGTGAAGATGTTTAACGCCTACTTATTACTAGGTCTTATCACCAAGTCATAGCCGTCGATCGCTGAAAAAGCGTTTTAGCAGCTTTTTTGCAGGCGTCGCCAGCACACCGGATGTCACCGCCACTTGGTGATTAAACCAGGGCTGGGCCAGCAGGTTAGCTTTTGATTCGACCATGCCGGTGCGCGGTTCAGCGGCGCCGTAGACTAAGCGGCTTAAGCGTGCGTGCACCATGGCACCCGCACACATCATGCAGGGCTCTAACGTCACAAACAGCGTACAGCCTTCTAAACGATAGTTACCCAGCTGCTGTCCCGCCTCACGCAGCGCGCGAATTTCGGCATGGCTACTGGGGTCACAGCTCGCCACTGGCGCATTACAGCCCATCCCAATAATATTACCCTGAGCGTCAATCACCACGGCACCCACCGGCACTTCACCCGCTGCATAGGCCAGATGCGCTTGGTCTAGCGCCCGGTGCATATAAAATTCATCGCTGCGTATCAAGGCAAACTCCGCTAAGGTAGCAAAACGATCGTTTTAATCATTGGATAGCCGCACCAGGTACGCTTTCGGCCATCGGCGGCATAACAGACAGCACCAAGGACACTGAGCATGAATGATGCGCTGAATACGCTGGTAAGTTTACTAGAGTTGGAGCCCCTCGAAGAGACGCTCTTCCGAGGCCAAAGCCAAGACTTGGGCTTCCCCCAGCTTTACGGCGGCCAAGTATTAGGCCAAGCACTAGCAGCGGCGGCTCGAACGGTACCCAATGAACGCCGCCCCCACTCCCAGCACGGCTACTTTCTTCGCCCAGGCGACCCCCATCGCCCGGTTGTCTACCAAGTAGATACCATTCGTGATGGCGGCAGCTTTACCACTAGGCGGGTAACGGCGATTCAAAAAGGCCGGCCTATCTTCTTCTGCAGTGCCTCGTTTCAAAGCGAGGAAGCCGGGATCAGCCACCAGCGGACTATGCCAACAGTACCGACACCCGAAGCGCTGATTGAAAGCGGCGACGTTAAGCATGCCCGCTTTCCTGGCCACCCCATTGAATTTTTACACTTACCGGAAAATCCGGATAATGGTGCGCCTGCAGGTCAGTGCCTGTGGTTTCGTTTAGCGGGTGGCACGCTGCCTAACGACCCGGCACTGCATCGCCACCTGCTCTCCTATGCGTCTGATTTCAACCTGCTCACCACGGGGCTAATCCCCCACGGCATTAAATACACCGACCCGAAGCTGCGCATCGCCAGCCTCGATCATGCGCTATGGTTGCATGAGGATACACGGCTGGACGAATGGCTGCTTTACGTCATTGACTCCCCCTGGGCAGGTGGCGCCCGCGGCTTGGCACGTGGCCATATTTACCAGCGCGATGGCCGCTTAGTGGCCTCTACCGCCCAAGAAGGGCTGACACGCTACCCGCAAGCCTAGACACTCTCCTTCACACTTTCCTCTGCCCTAAAAACAACTACGCCCGCTGGTTAGCGGGCGTAGGCTTAACGCGTATAGCGCAGCAGCTTACGGTTACTTAGTTGCCGTAAACATCGTTAATGGTTTTCAGCGGGTAGTGAGCCGGGTAAGGCTTACGCGCCACACCGGAATCAACGGCTGCCTGGGCGACAGCAGAGGAAATACGCGCTAGCAGGCGAATATCCACCGGTGTGGGAATAATGTACTCACGACCAAAGCTCATTTCAGTGCGCTCGTAGGCATCCAATACTTCCTGGGGTACCGGCTCGCGGGCCAGGTCTTTCAGAGCGTGCACGGCAGCCAGCTTCATCGCTTCGTTAATACGCGTAGCGCGAACATCCAAGGCGCCGCGGAAAATAAACGGGAAGCCCAGCACGTTGTTTACTTGGTTGGGGTAGTCTGAGCGGCCAGTGGCCATAATCACATCTGGCCGTGCTTCGCGGGCAACGTCCGGGTGAATTTCCGGATCAGGGTTGGTGCAAGCAAAAATAACCGGGTCGGCGGCCATTTTCTTCACCTGCTCGGCGGAGAGTAAGCCAGGCCCAGAAAGACCGATAAACACATCAGCCCCGTCGATAGCATCATCTAGCGTGCGCATATCAGTGTCGAGGGCAAACTCAGCCTTATACTCATTGATACCGTCGCGGTGAGTGTGGATAACCCCACGACGATCCAGCATGACTAAGTTCTCTTTTTTGGCACCACAGGATACCAACAACCGCATACAGGCAATCGCAGCGGCACCTGCACCCATGCAAACGATCTTCACGTTATCAATCGACTTGCCCGCGATATCTAAGGCATTCAGCATGCCCGCCGCAGTCACAATCGCAGTACCGTGCTGATCATCATGGAAAACAGGAATGTTACAGCGCTCGATCAAGGCCTTTTCGATCTCAAAGCACTCCGGCGCTTTGATATCTTCCAGGTTAATGCCACCCCAGGTATCGGCAATACGGGCAACCGTATCAATAAACGCCTGCGGGCTTTCGGCATCGACTTCGATATCAACAGAGTTAATACCAGCAAAGCACTTAAACAGCACGCCCTTGCCTTCCATTACCGGCTTACTCGCCAGCGGCCCAAGATTCCCCAGACCCAATATCGCAGTACCGTCGGAAATAACGGCGACGAGATTCCCTTTACCGGTATAGCGGTACGCATTTTCCGCATCGCGGGCAATTTCACGCACCGGCTCAGCAACGCCCGGGCTGTACGCCAGCGCCAGATCCCGTGCCGTCGCGGTCGGTTTAGTTAACTCCACAGAAAGCTTACCGGGAATCGGTTTAGCGTGATAATCCAGAGCCGCTTGCTTGTTTGCATCCGTCATGGTCAGGGTCCAATTAGCCTAAAGTAGTTAAGTCACTTCAGAATATAGAAAAAACCCAAGGGTCTCAAGCGCATAGTCAACCTGCCGGGAAAACGGCCGTTTTAGCGAATTTTAACTCACGTTCGAAACTTTTATCAGCCATTTGCTGCAACTTATACATCAGGCAACCAGCCATAAAGGTTTACTTATTGATGCACCGCAGCATCTCAATGACCTTTTTGCGCGCCTCATCACTACCATCTTTTTAACAGCCAACAAAAAAGCCCACGCCAAGGCGTGGGCTTTTGCGCAAAGCACATAACGTGCCTGCGAAGCGCAAATCCGTTAGGATTAGCCGCGCTTAACAGCAGCACCAAAGCGCTTGTTGAAGCGCTCTACACGGCCACCAGTGGTCGCTTGCTTCTGCTTGCCGGTATAGAACGGGTGGCAGTTGGAGCACACGTCCAGAGAGAAGTCCTGACCAGAGGTAGAACCAACCTGGAAGTTTGCACCGCAAGAACAAGTAGCGGTGACCGTGTTGTAATTCGGGTGGATACCTTGTTTCATCTTGAGCCTCATGAGCGGTATGCCGCCACCTGATCCGTTGCCAGGCACCGCATACGGGTGTGAAAAACTACTAACCGGTTAGTCGCTCGATCCGATAGATTCAAAGCGGCCGCGCATTTTAGCAAACTTAACGCCGGAGGCCAATTGCCCGATTCTGTTTCTTATCAGGGAGGCTCACAAAAGCCACCTCAAGCCTCCTGCTGCCAGGTGCTTAAAGTTGCCCTGCCATCTCCCTTGCGACGCTTATTTGATTATCTACCCGGCCGCGAAACGCCAACATCCGGCTGGCAGCCGGGGTTAAGAGTGCGCGTACCCTTTGGTCACCGAAACGTCGTTGGCGTTGTTGTGGCACTCGCCACTGACAGCGAACTACCGCGCGCGCAGCTGCGTACGATTAGTGACGTACTGGATGACGCGCCGCTGCCCAACGACTGGCAGTGGCTGTGCCACTTTACCGCTCGTTACTACCAGCACAGCCTGGGCGACACCATGCAACTTGCGATGCCCGCCAGGCTGCGCCAAGGCCACTCTATGGCCGGGCGAACGCAAACGCTGTGGCTTCCCATCGAAACGCCTGATGCATCCCCCCTGCAGCGCGCGCCTAAACAAGCCGAGCTTTATGCCCTACTTCGCCAGCATCCGCACGGCCTGGCCGCGCGCGCAATCAGCGCCCATGGCTTTACCCGCGACCAGCTGTTAGCGCTGCAAAAAAAAGGCTTTACCCACGCTGAAGAGCGGATTTTAACGGCCCCCAAACCGACGGGCGGTAGCCTGCTGGCCTCGCCCTCACTGCCGCTGAACCGTGAGCAAGCCGCCTGCCTTGCGGCACTGCATGAAAAACTCGACAGCTATCACCCATGCTTGTTAGAAGGTGTCACCGGTAGCGGCAAAACCGAAATTTATCTACAGCTCATCGAAGCGCTGGCCGCCAAAGGGAAGCAGTCTTTAGTGCTGGTACCGGAAATCGGCCTAACGCCGCAAACCCTAGCGCGCTTTAGAAGCCGCTTTCGCGTGCCGGTGGTGGCACTGCACTCCGGGTTAACGGACCCCGAGCGCCTGGATGTTTGGGAAGCCGCCGCCAGCGGCCGGGCATTGGTCATCATTGGCACCCGCTCAGCGATTTTCACCCCGCTCGCCAATCCGGGGGTGATTATCGTCGATGAGGAGCATGATGGTTCTTATAAACAGCACGACGGCCTGCGCTACCACGCCCGCGACCTCGCCGTTGCCAGGGCACATTACCACGATATTCCGCTGCTGCTGGGCAGCGCCACCCCTTCGCTTGAGAGCTTACAGCAGGCGCTTTGCGGCACGTATCGTCATTTGCGGCTGACCCAACGTCCCAGCCGCCACCCACCTGCCAAGTTAGAGCTTATTGACCTACGCCACCAGCGCCGTCAGGGCGGGCTACTGCCAGGCGCCATCAAAGCCATCAAGAGCACCCTTAATGCAGGTAAGCAGGTACTGGTCTTTATTAATCGTCGAGGCTTCGCACCCACGCTTGCCTGCCACGCCTGCGGCTGGATAGCCGATTGCCACCAGTGCGACGCCCGTATGACGCTGCACCGCCAGCCACCGCTGCTGGCCTGCCACCACTGCGATAGCCGCCGCGCACTGCCGGACGCTTGCCCAGAGTGCGGCAGCGGCGACCTGCGCGCACTAGGCAGCGGCACCGAACGTACCGAGGAAACCCTGCAAGGGCTTTTCCCAAGCGTTACCGTTCACCGCATTGATCGCGACAGCACGCGTAAAAAAGAGAGCTTTGAGCAGATACTTAAAGAGATTCAGCGCGGAGAGCCTTGCCTGTTAGTGGGTACCCAGATGCTCGCCAAAGGCCACCACCTTCCCCATGTCACCCTCGTGGTCGTGGTCAATGCAGATGGCGGCCTTTATGCCGCTGACTTCCGCGCTCTGGAACACAGCGCTCAACTACTGGAACAGGTTGCCGGTCGTGCTGGTCGCGCCGCTCACCCGGGTCGGGTGTTAGTTCAAACCCTGCACCCGGATGACCCACACTTGGGCCAACTTGCCGAACACGGCTACAGCGCATTGGCACGCAGTCTGCTAGAAGAGCGCCGCATCGCTAAGCTGCCACCGTTCTGCTTTATGGCGCTACTGCGCTTTGAGAGCCCTAAAGAAGAGGCGGCCCTTGCCTTGGCGCAACAGGCTACCCAGGCACTTCGCCAGTGGTTAAAGGAAGCAGAGGTGCCGGTACGCTGTTTAGGCCCAGTGCCCGCCCCTATGGAGCGGCGCCAAAACCGTTACCACCTTCACGTAATGCTGGCGGCCGATAAACGCAGCCAGCGGCACGCCGCTGCCAACTGGCTGGTACAGTGGCTTGAAGCTAACCGCGAGGCGCGTAAAGTACGCTGGTCGATTGATATCGATCCGCAAACCCTCGCTTAACAGCGCCGCACCCGTTACCGTCTGCGCTACCCTACTCAGCAATACGGCTTTGAAACTGCGCGCCAATTGCCGATAATGGCCGCCTTGACGCCGCAAAACTGCGCGCATGCACACGCCGCGATCGACGACACCCGGATATTTAAATGAAAGATACGATTATTTCTCTGCTCGAAGGCGCGGTAGACGCGCTTAAGCACCAAGGCGTGCTGCCCAATGATTTAACGCCCGCGATCAAAGTGGACCCCACCAAAGATAAAGCCCACGGCGACTACGCCACTAATTTGGCGCTGATGCTGGCCAAGCCCGCAGGCATGAAGCCCCGCGAGCTGGCCGACACCCTGGTGGCAGCCCTGCCCGCCAGCGACGCGATTCAAAAAACCGAGATTGCAGGCCCTGGGTTTATCAACTTTTTCGCCGCCGCCGATGCCGCTGCGCAAATCGTCGCCCAAGCGCTGGATAGCGGCGACGCCTTTGGCCGCAGCCTGATTGGTAAAGGCGAAAAAGTGCAGGTGGAGTTTGTTTCCGCCAACCCCACTGGCCCGCTGCATGTGGGCCACGGCCGGGGGGCAGCGATTGGCGACTGCCTATGCCGCTTGCTCGAAGCGACGGGTTATGACGTGACCCGTGAGTTCTACTACAACGACGCGGGCGCCCAGATCAAAAACCTCGCGCTTTCCGTGCAGGCGCGCGCGAAAGGGCTAGGGCCTGATGATGCTAGCTGGCCGGCAGACGGCTACCGTGGCGAGTACATTACCGATGTGGCCAACGACTACATGGCCGGTAAAACCGTCACCGCCGACGACCGTGAAGTCACCGCCAAAGGCGATGCGAATGACTTGGACGCCATCCAGGCCTTTGCCGTTGCCTGGCTGCGTCGGGAGCAGGATCTAGACCTCAAAGCCTTCGGCGTTGAATTTGACGTCTACTTCTTAGAATCATCGCTTTATGAAGATGGCAAAGTCGACGCCACCGTCGAGAAACTGGTCGCCAACGGCCACACTTATGAAGAAGATGGCGCCATGTGGCTGCGCACCACCGACTTTGGCGACGACAAAGACCGCGTCATGCGCAAGCGCGAAGGGGGCTATACCTACTTTCTGCCCGATGTGGCCTACCACCTCAACAAGTGGCAGCGCGGCTTTAAAACTGTGATTAACGAGCAAGGTGCTGATCACCACTCCACCGTCACCCGTGTACGCGCTGGCCTGCAAGCCCTGGAAGTGGGGATACCTAAGGGCTGGCCCGACTACGTACTGCATCAGATGGTCATGGTGACTCGCTCAGGCGTTGAGGTAAAACTCTCCAAGCGCGCCGGTAGCTATGTGACGGTGCGCGACCTGATTGATGAAGTAGGCCGCGATGCCACGCGCTTCTTCTTGGCGGCGCGCAAAGCTGATTCACAGCTGACGTTTGATATCGACCTCGCCCGCTCCCAGTCAAATGACAACCCGGTTTACTACATCCAGTACGCCCATGCCCGTGTGTGCAGCATGCTGCGCAAAGCCGAAGATGCAGGTCAGCCTTTTGATCATGGCCTCGCCATGGCTAACTTAGCGCTACTGGATAGCGACCAGGAGAAAGCCGTTCTTAACCGCCTGGCTCGCTACCCGGAAGTAGTTGAAAACGCCTCTAAAAATCGCGAGCCTCAGCAAGTCGCTCAATACCTGCTGGATTTAGCCGGTGACTTCCACACCTGCTACAACGCCGTCAAAGTGATGGTGGATGACGACACCCTGCGCAACACGCGCTTAGCGCTTGGCTTAGCCACTCGCCAAGTGCTGCGGAACGGGCTTGATCTCATGGGGGTTAGCGCCCCAGAGGAGATGTAAACAATGGCAAGCCCACGCAAAAAGCCTACTCGCCGTGGCGCCACCACGCAGCGCAAGCCTGCCCGTCGTGGTGGCGGGTGGCGCGTCCCCGGCTGGCTGTGGGGGCTAGCTGGGGTGGCCGTCGGTTTTTTCCTAGCGCAGCACCAACACGGCACCGCCCCCTGGCAGGAGCCGAGCACCACCCCGCCTCAAGCGACCGTGCTCCCCAAGCCGCCGGGAAGCGATGAACGCAGTGCCGCCCGCCAAACAGAGAGCGCAGCAGAACCCTCAATGCCTACTTTTGAGTTCTATACACTGCTGCCTGAAACCGAGGTCATTGCGCCCGGAGTCACACTCCCCTCTACGGTGACGCGACCAGACGTTAGCGAACAGTCTGCCGACAGCGCCACGGACAGCAGCGCCAGTAACGACCCCATCGCACAGGTTATCGCGGCTAATACGCGCCCCAGCGACCAAGCGGCGGCGGTTCAGCAGGTGCCCGCTAGCGCAGCCAACCGCTACATGCTCCAGGCGGCGTCATTCCGTGAATTTAGCGATGCCGAGCAGCTGCGCAGCCGCCTGCGTAACTTGAGCCTGCTGGCGCAAATCAGCGAAGTGCAGGCCGGGGGCGACACCTGGCACCGCGTCCAAGTCGGCCCCTATGAAGATACTCGGGAACTAAACCGCGCTCAGGATTTGATGAGCACTCAAGGTATTGAGCCGCTGCTGATTCAACTGCAAAACTAGCGGTCGCGGCGCCTCAAAACGACCCAAACACGCTTTATCTAACGGCTTTATCATGCGGGCGGTTGATTTTTTATCTGCCGCCCGCATTTTGTTGGGAATCGCTTTTTGTGCGGCCGCTGTAGCCGGCCCATCAGTCATCGGGAGCACGCCTCCCCCCAAGGAGTTATCTCCATGACCACGATTGTTTCCGTACGCCGCGGTAACCACGTTGCACTCGCTGGCGACGGCCAGGTTTCGTTGGGTAATACCGTTATGAAAGGCAATGCCAGCAAAGTACGCCGCCTCTACCGCGGCAAAGTGCTGGCAGGGTTTGCCGGTGGCACCGCTGATGCGTTTACGCTGTTTGAGCGTTTTGAAGCACAGTTAGAAAAGTACCAAGGCCACCTCACCAAAGCCGCCGTTGAGCTTGCCAAAGATTGGCGCACCGACCGCGCACTGCGCCGCCTTGAAGCGCTGTTGGCCGTCGCCGACCACAGCGCCTCGCTGATCATTACCGGCAACGGCGATGTCGTCGAACCTGAGCGCGGCATTATTGCGATTGGCTCTGGCGGTAACTACGCCCAAGCCAGCGCCCGGGCGCTGCTCGAAAACACTGAGCTTTCCGCCCGCGAAATTACCGAAAAATCCCTGCAAATCGCCGGTGACATCTGCGTATTTACCAATCATCACGTGACGCTTGAAGAGCTGAACATCAACGACCGTTGAGGCCAACTTTATGACCCAGATGACACCCCGCGAAATTGTTCACGCCCTGGATCAATACATTATTGGCCAGCAAGACGCTAAACGCGCCGTCGCCATCGCGCTGCGTAACCGCTGGCGTCGCATGCAGCTCGATGACGACCTGCGCCCCGAAGTGACGCCCAAAAACATTCTAATGATTGGCCCTACCGGCGTGGGTAAAACCGAAATCGCCCGCCGCTTGGCCAAGTTGGCGCGCGCGCCGTTCATCAAAGTAGAAGCCACTAAGTTCACTGAGGTGGGCTACGTGGGCCGCGACGTTGAGTCGATTATTCGCGACCTAATGGAAGCCGCCATTAAAATGGTGCGCGAGTACGCCAAAGAAGAAGTCGGCCATCGCGCCGAAGACGCCGCCGAAGACCGCGTACTCGATGCGCTGCTGCCGCCGCCCCGCGGTCAGGAAGATAAACCTCGCGAAGATAGCGGCACTCGCCAAACCTTCCGTAAAAAGCTGCGTGAAGGCCAGCTTGACGATAAAGAGATCGACATTGAGGTCTCCTCCCAGGGCCAGGGCATCGACATCATGACCCCGCCGGGCATGGAAGAGATGACCAGCCAGCTGCAGAGCCTGTTCTCCAATATGGGCCAGCAAAAACGCGAGCAGCGCCGTGTGACGGTGAAAGAAGCGCTGGTACTGCTGCGCGACGAAGAAGCCAGCAAACTGGTCAACGAAGAAGAGATTAAAGCCCGCGCCGTTGAAGCCGTTGAACAGCACGGCATTGTGTTCCTGGATGAGATTGACAAAGTCGCCAAGGGCAGCGGCCAGTCCAGCGGCGGCGAAGTCTCCCGCGAAGGCGTACAGCGCGACCTGCTGCCGCTGATTGAAGGCTCTACCGTTTCTACCAAGTACGGCATGGTAAAAACCGATCACATTCTATTTATTGCCTCCGGTGCTTTCCACCTGTCGCGCCCTTCAGACTTGATTCCTGAGCTGCAGGGACGCCTGCCGATTCGCGTTGAGCTAGACGCGCTGACACCGGGCGACTTCCAGCGGATTCTCACCGAGCCATCCGCTTCGCTGACCAAGCAGTATCAAGCGCTACTGGCGACGGAAGGACTGGATATCGAGTTCACGCCAGACGGTATCGAACGCATTGCCGAGATTTCGTGGCAGGTCAACGAAGGTACCGAAAATATCGGCGCGCGCCGCCTGCACACCGTGTTGGAACGCTTGCTGGAAGAAGCCTCGTTTAAAGGTGGCGACATGGATAGCCCCCTGGTCATCGATGCTGATTACGTCAATGCCCAGCTAGGCGAACTGGCGGTCGACGAAGACCTGTCGCGCTATATTCTGTAAGCGCTACTCTCTGTAAGCGATACAATTAAAATAGCCACCGGCAGCTTGCTCGCGTTTCCGCGGGCAGGCTGTTTTTGCTACTTATCGTCACGAGGTCTCCGTATTCATGAACGCTCCAACGCCCATACGAGTGCACTACCATAAGCAGGCCCGCGAGCTGGAGCTTGGTTATGCTAACGGCGAAAACTACCGCCTCCCGGTCGAATTTTTACGGGTCTACTCCCCCTCGGCTGAAGTGCGCGGCCACGGCGGCGACACAGCGGTGCTTCAAGTTGGCAAAAAGGATGTTGGCCTACAAAACATTACCCAAGCGGGTAATTACGCGCTGAAGCTACACTTTGACGACGGGCATGATAGCGGCCTTTACAGCTGGAACTACCTGTTTGACCTTGCCCAGCATCAGGATGCCTACTGGCAAAACTACCTCCAGCGATTAGAGGAAGCAGGCGCCTCCCGCGAACCAGCCAGCATCCAATTTAAACAGCTGTGACGCTGCGCCCCAGGTGAAGCGCAGACAAATTGGGGCAGAGAAGGCTACAATATCGCCAATCTTTTTAATGCGACGACCACTCGGTCGATTATTACCGCCTCGAACTCGGGAGCTACCGCCCCATGAGCCCCACGGATAAACGCACGACCCACTTTGGCTACCAAGAAGTGCCCGTTGACGAGAAAGCCTCTCGCGTGGCCGACGTGTTTCACTCGGTTGCCGCTCGTTACGATGTGATGAATGACCTGATGTCCATGGGCATTCACCGCGTTTGGAAGCGCCTCACCATTGAGCGCGCAGGCGTTCGCCCTGGCCATCAGGTCTTGGATATTGCTGGCGGCACCGGCGATTTAACGCTTAAGTTTTCACGCTTAGTTGGCCCTAGCGGCAAAGTCGTGCTCGCGGATATCAACGCTTCCATGCTAAAAGTAGGCCGCGACAAGCTGATGGATAACGGCGTTGGCGGTAACGTTGAGTACGTTCAGGCGAATGCCGAGTGCCTGCCGTTTCCTGATAACAGCTTTGACTGCATTACCATTGCCTTTGGCCTGCGTAACGTCACCGATAAAGACGCTGCGCTTCGCTCCATGGCGCGGGTACTGAAACCCGGCGGCCGGTTATTAGTGCTTGAGTTTTCCAAACCCAGCAACCCGCTGCTTTCCAAAGCCTACGACGAGTACTCCTTCCGCCTGTTACCCAAAATGGGCGAGCTAGTAGCAGGCGACGGCGAAAGCTACCGCTATCTAGCGGAGTCAATCCGCATGCATCCAGACCAGGAAACCCTGAAAGGGATGATGGAAGCCGCAGGCCTTGAACGGGTTGAATATACCAACCTGACCGGTGGTATTGTTGCCCTTCACCGTGGCATCAAATTATGAAGTCACTGTAAACCATGATGTTACTGAACAAGAGGTCAGCATGCTGGTAACCCCAACCCTACTGCTGGCCGGATGTGAACGCACGTTGAACGCCCTCCTCGCTCGCGACCCAGCGGCTCCTCATCGGCTTGCTCAGCTAGCGGGAAGCCGTTTGCTGGTACGCCTAGAGAAGCCTCATTTAGCGCTGCTGCTGTGCTACCACGCTGCGGGTATTGACCTGCAGTATGGCGATGAGGTGGCGGAGAGTGATGTCGATGCCGTGGTGGAGCTTACCCCTGAAACCCTCTCCGAGTGGCTTAGCGGCGCCTCTATAGAGCGGCTGATGTTTGACGGCAAACTGGCTGTACGAGGCCGTATCCATCTATTAGAAGCCACCCGCGACCTGCTCTTTGACCTGGATATCGACTGGGAGGGCGAACTAGCTGGCTGGCTGGGCGATCTACCGGCACACTCGCTGGCGGAGGGCATACGCCGTGCTGCCCGCTGGGGGCTTCGGACCAAAGACGAGCTACTTCAAGACGTTTCAGAGTATGTGTTTGAAGAAGCCCGTCTGCTCCCGGGCCGTCAACAGCGCAACGTATTGCGTGACCACTTAACGGAACTTGAGGTGGCCACCGACCGCCTTGAGGCGCGCCTAAACCGTTTACAACGCCGTTTGCATCAGCTAGCGACGCCAACGAATGTGCCTGTGAATACCAAGGAGCAGCGCCCATGAGCCTGCGGCTGTTCAAAATTGTCTGGGTGGTGGCACGCCACCGTCTGGACACCTTGATCCCCATTGAACGACTGCCGCTATGGCTACGCACGCTAATGTGGTTTTCCCCGCTGCGCTTAGTCCCGGTAGGGAATCGCTCCCGAGGCGAGCGATTACGGCTGGCGCTTGAAGCGCTTGGGCCTATTTTTATCAAGTTTGGTCAAATGCTCTCCACACGGCGCGACTTGCTGCCTGAAGACATTGCCGATGAATTGAAGCGTCTGCAAGACCAAGTACCCCCCTTCCCCGGCGAAAAGGCGGCGGCAAGGGTGGAAAAAGCGCTAGACATGTCGCTAACCGAAGCGTTTGCGGCATTTGACAGGGCGCCGCTCGCCTCCGCTTCGATTGCTCAAGTACACGCTGCAACGCTGCATACCGGTGAAGACGTCGTGGTGAAAATCATCCGTCCCGGCATTGATCGAATTATGCGCCAGGATATGGCGCTCATGTATCACGTCGCTAGGCTATTCGCTAAAGTGCCCGAAGCCAAGCGACTGCGCCCGGTGGAAGTCATCCGCGATTATGAAGCCACGCTGTTTGACGAACTCGACCTCTACAAAGAAGCCGCCAACACCTCACAGCTAAAGCGTAATTTTAAAGACTCACCGTTGCTGTTTGTGCCGACCATTTATTGGCCCTTCACTCGTCGGCATGTCATGGTACAAGAACGCATTCGCGGCGTACCGGTCGCTGACCTCGACACCCTGATAGCCCGGGGCACTAACCTGAAAAAACTGGCCGAACGCGGGGTAGAGCTATTTTTCACCCAGGTGTTCCGCGATAATTTTTTCCATGCCGATATGCACCCCGGCAATATTTTTGTTAACTGTGATAACCCTGAGGATCCGCAATATATCGCCATCGATTGCGGTATTGTGGGTAGCTTAACCCGGGAAGACCAAGACTACTTGGCACGCAACCTTCTGGCGTTTTTCCATCAGGATTACTACGAAGTGGCGGCGCTGCACATTGAATCCGGTTGGGTAGGCGAAAATACCCGCGCCAATGAGTTTGCCGCCGCTATTCGTACCGTTTGCGAACCAATTCTAGAGAAGCCGCTAAAAGATATTTCTTTCGGGCAGGTGCTGTTGGGGCTGTTTCAAACCGCACGGCGTTTTAATATGGAAGTGCAACCCCAGCTGGTGCTACTGCAGAAAACATTGCTTAACATCGAGGGCCTAGGCCGCCAGCTCTATCCAGACCTGGATTTATGGAGCACCGCAAAACCCTACCTTGAGCAGTGGATGAAAGACCGAGCCGGGGTAAGCGGCCTTTGGGAGTCCTTAAAGCGCCAAGCGCCTGAACTTTCCCATCAGTTACCGGAGCTTCCGGTATTGGCGCACCAGGCGCTCAGCCGCATGGAGCATGAGCATCGCCAGCGCCACCAACAGGTCAGCGCGCTAAGCAACATGCGCAGCCAGTTAACGCGCCAAGGCAAACGTCAGTACCGGCTACGAGTAGGTTTAATTTTGGTGGCCATAGCGCTGGCATGGCAGCCGCTCAGCAGCTGGGCGGCCACCCAAGAGTGGCCCGTCTTAGCAGCGGCTGGCCTGGGGCTACTGCTACTGTTATGGCAATAACCCCTTACGAACGCCTGCGCGAAACGTAAACGCTCTGCCGATCAACAAAGGAACACCATGAGTACAACCGCTAACCCAACGCCTGTCCTGGATGCATTAGCCGAGGTATTGAAGCAGCGCCGCCACGCGTCAGCAGAAGATTCTTATGTTGCCTCCTTGCATCATAAGGGTTTGAACAAGATACTCGAGAAAGTCGGCGAAGAAGCGACCGAAACGCTGCTCGCAGCAAAGGACGCCGAACACGGCGACGCTCAAGCGCGTCAAGCGCTGATCGCTGAAACCGCCGACCTGTGGTTTCATAGCCTGGTGATGCTGTCGCACCTCGACCTGGATCACCACTGCGTACTCGATGAGCTGGCACAGCGGTTGGGTATTTCTGGTCACGATGAAAAAGCGTCTCGCACACAACGTTAACCTGCACCGATGAGGAAATGCATATGTTAGGTGGTATCAGTATTTGGCAGCTGCTGATTGTTCTGGGCATTATCATCCTGATTTTCGGCACTAAAAAGCTGCGTAATGTGGGCACCGACCTAGGCGGTGCAGTCAAAGGCTTCAAAAAAGCGATGCACGAAGAAGAGAAAGACGGCGATAAAAAAGACGCAGACCAGCCCCAGGCAAAAGTAAGCCATGAAGAGGCTGGCAATACCTACGATGTGCAGGCCGAAGAGAAGCGTTCGGCACACGAGGAAGAGAGCCGCCCTGCCGACAGCCACCAAGAGCGCAAATAACCCATGCTGGATATCGGCTTCCTTGAACTCATGCTTATTGGCATCGTTGCGCTGTTGGTTCTTGGCCCTGAGCGCTTGCCCAAAGCAGCGCGTACTGCGGGTATGTGGATTGGCAAGATCAAGCGCACGGTATCCGGTATGCAGCGTGAAATTAGCGCCCAGCTGGAGGCAGAAGAGCTGCGCCAAAAGTTAAACGAACAGCAGCAAAAGCTTGATGACAGCTTAAAGAAAGCTAAGCAGGACGTTGAGAGCATTGCTGATGCACCGTCGGCAAGTACCTCAACGCCCGCCGCGCAGCACGAAACCAAACAGCGAGCCGTCAGCGCCAGCGCACGATTAGACGATGCCCTGCAAACGGTACGCGAAGACGCTAGTACCGTTGATCCAAACGCTGGCACGGTCGCTGAAAACGCCGACGCCAAACAGACTAATGGTAAAAAGGCCGATCTTAAAAAGGATAGCAATCCCCAATGAGCATGTCTGGCGATTCACAGGAGCCGCGAAACGAGCAAAGCCAAGCCCCGCTTATTGAGCACCTGATAGAGCTACGAACGCGCCTCATGAAAGCCGTGGTCGTCATTCTGGTGATCTTCCTCGGCCTTTATGCCTTTGCTAACGACATTTATACCTTTGTCGCCGATCCATTAATGGCCCTGCTACCTGAAGGGTCACAGATGATTGCCACCGAGGTAGCGTCTCCTTTCCTTGCCCCCTTTAAACTGACCTTAGTGGTGGCGGTGTTTATCGCAATCCCCTTTGTGCTCCACCAGGCATGGGCGTTTGTGGCACCGGGGCTGTACGACAATGAGAAAGCGCTGGCGATTCCTATCTTGGTGTCTAGCGTTGCGCTTTTTTACGCGGGCGCGGCGTTTGCTTATTACGTGGTGTTTCCGCTGCTGTTTGAGTTCTTCACCCAAACAGGCCCAGAAAACGTCGCGGTAATGACGGATATCAATCAGTACCTTAACTTTGTGCTGAAGCTGTTTTTTGCATTCGGCGTGGCGTTTGAAATTCCCATCGCTACCTTCTTGCTGATTCTTTCAGGGGCGACCACCGTTGAAAGCCTCTCCAAAAAACGCCCTTATATTGTGCTGGGCTGCTTTGTCGTGGGGATGCTATTAACGCCCCCCGACATTATTTCCCAGAGCCTTCTCGCTATCCCCATGTACCTACTCTATGAAGTGGGGCTACTGTTTGGCCGCTTAGTGCGCAAGCGCAGCCACGAAGCAGCCGATGAAGAGAATGAATAGCGATTACGCACTAGCAAACGCTTACTAAAAAGCCCCTGCCATCTTAGATAGCAGGGGCTTTTTGCTCTATTTGCCCAACCGAGGAGAGCGTTCGTTTAACCCATCATTTCATCAATACGATCCACCAATTTAAAGATACCCGTGGCGGCTTCGCTAATCCGCGTGGCAAGCATATAGGCAGGCGTTGTCACAACGCGATGTTCTAAGTCCACGACAATGTCTTCAACACTACAGCTACGATGTAACCCACCCATCGCACTGATCGCACCCGACACGCTAGGCTCATTACCTATAGTGACCGCAATACCATCACCTAACAGGCGAGGCACCATCACCGGTGCAATACACATCAAGCCGATGGGTTTCGCTTCTTGCTTAAATCCCGCCAACGCGTCTTTTAAGCTCTCTAACACCTGCATGTTATCGCCTTGTGTCGCGAAGTCAGACAGGTTCTTGGCGACGCCAAAGCCACCGGGCACAATAACCGCGTCAAACTCATCGGCGTTTAGTTCAGTGATCGGACTGATCTCACCACGGGCTAGACGGGCCGACTCTTGCAGTACATTGCGCTGCTCTCCTTCAACAGGAGTCTGGGTGATATGGTTAATCACATGATGCTGCTCTACATCCGGCGCAAAACAGCGGTAACCAATGCCTAACTGATCCAGGCGCAGCAGGGTTAGCGTGGTTTCATAAATTTCTGAACCATCAAAAACGCCGCAGCCCGCTAGTACGATTGCTACCTGTTTGGTCATGCCTATCTCCTTATGGTCGCTATTATTTTCACCACTTGCGTAGCGACTTAGCAAACATTCTACTTTAGTCAGTCCGCCTAACCGCCACAAGGCGGCTTTCGCCGCAGGTGATGGCTGATATACTCACGGTAAGCCTACGGGCACCCCCTATTAAGCGTTTTGCGGAGAACTCCTTTGAGCACACCAAGTCCCCGTCACTTCCCCGCCACCCGTATGCGCCGCATGCGCCGTAACGACTTCTCTCGCCGACTCATGCAGGAGACAACGTTAACGCCTGCCGACCTTATTTTACCGGTGTTCGTCCTGGAGGGTGAAAACCAGCGTGAAGCGGTGGCCTCGATGCCCGGCGTTGAGCGCTTATCCATCGACCTGCTCATTGAGCAGGCCTGCGAAGCACACGCACTCGGCATCCCAGCGCTTGCACTGTTCCCCGTAGTGGGCAAAGAACAGAAGAGCGAACTGGCGGAAGAAGCCTACAACGCAAACGGTCTCGTACAGCGCTGCGTACGCGCGCTCAAAGAAGCGCTACCAGAGCTGGGTATTATTACCGATGTTGCCCTTGACCCTTATACTATCCACGGTCAGGACGGCATTATTGATGAACAGGGCTACGTACAGAATGACCGCACCGTCGACACGCTGCTCAAGCAAGCACTCTCTCATGCTGAAGCCGGTGCTGATGTCGTAGCGCCTTCCGATATGATGGATGGCCGTATTGGCGCCATCCGCCAGGTGCTAGAGCAGGAGCACCTGCATAATGTGCGCATTATGGCCTACAGCGCCAAATATGCCTCACACTACTACGGGCCCTTCCGTGATGCTGTTGGCTCTGCTGCCAACCTGGGCAAAGCAGATAAACGCACGTACCAGATGGATCCTGCCAACAGCGATGAGGCACTCCATGAAGTTGCCATGGATATTGCTGAAGGTGCTGACATGGTCATGGTCAAGCCCGGCATG
Source organism: Halomonas sp. 7T (assembly GCF_025643255.1). Lineage (NCBI taxonomy): Bacteria > Pseudomonadati > Pseudomonadota > Gammaproteobacteria > Oceanospirillales > Halomonadaceae > Halomonas > Halomonas sp. 7T. Next base: position 2,533,340 of record NZ_CP087112.1, read on the forward strand.
CCTTACCTAGATGTAGTACGTCGCGTCAAAAGTGAGCTGCAAGTGCCTACATTTGCCTATCAGGTGAGCGGTGAGTACGCGATGCATCGCGCCGCTTTCGATAACGGCTGGTTAGAGGCAGAGCCCGTGATACTTGAATCGCTGATGTGCTTTAAGCGCGCGGGTGCCGACGGCATTTTAACTTACTTCGCCCTTGAAGCTGCCAGACTGCTTCAGCGTTAGCCCCTACCGTTTCGTTGTTACGCTGCCAAGATGACAAACAGGTGACACTTGTTTGTCATCTTCTTTCTGCATACTGCCGCTCATCAGCATTATCACGCTATGCTTAAAAACAAGTCATTGATGCGGGGCAGCCATGGACAATCAATCTTCAGACTCAACGCCATTAGCACTAAGCGATTCGTACAGTGGCGAAGGGGAAAATTTGCCACTGCGCATCAACCGAACGCTTACCGGCATACAGGCACGCGAGGCCCATTCAGAAACGAACCTGGACGACCCGCAGCTCTACTTCAACCGCGAACTCTCACACCTACAGTTTAATATTCGGGTATTAGAGCAAGCGTTAGATGATGCCCACCCCATTCTTAACCGCCTGATGTTTTTGCTGATTTTCTCATCCAATATGGATGAGTTTTTTGAAATTCGCGTGGCCGGCCTAAAGCATCAGCTAGCACTGGGTGACGACACCACCGCTGCTGACGGCCGTCTGCCCAAGGCTGTGCTCGCTGAAATCTCCGAGACGGCCCATCAGCAAATTGAGCGCCAGTACCACATCTTAAACGAGACGCTGCTGCCAGCGCTTGAGGCCCAGGGACTACGTTTTCGCCGCCGAGATCAGTGGACAGAGGCTCAAAAGGAGTGGGTTCGCGAATTTTTCGAGCGTGAAATTATGCCGGTGATTAGTCCTATCGGCTTAGACCCCTCTCACCCCTTTCCCCGCTTAGTGAACAAAAGCCTAAATTTTATCGTAGAGCTAGAGGGCAAAGATGCGTTTGGTCGCGCAGGGGGCATGGCCATCCTGCCCGCCCCGCGTTCACTGCCTCGGCTCATGGCGCTACCTAAAGAGCTCAGTGCAGAGGGCTTTTCAGAGTATGTGTTTTTATCCTCCATGATACACGCCCACGCTGAGGAGCTTTTCCCTGGCATGCGCGTACGTGGCTGTTACCAGTTCCGGCTGACGCGCAATGCGGATATGACCGTTGACCCGGAAGAAGTCTCTGACCTTGCCTCGGCGCTGCGCGGTGAGCTCTTGGCCCGGCGTTACGGTAACGGCGTTCGTTTAGAAGTGGCCGATAACTGCCCTGATGATCTAAGCAGTTTTTTACTGCGTCAGTTTGAGCTGGAACCCAGCGACCTTTACCGCGTACAAGGCCCCGTTAACTTAACCCGTATGATGGCAGTGCTAGGCGATGTAGACCGTCCGGAACTGCTGTATCGGCCCTTTACACCCAGCGTACCGAAAGTGCTCAAAGGCGGCAGCCTGTTTAACGCGATCGCTAAAAGCGATATTTTACTGCATCACCCGTTTCAAGCTTTTTCACCGATTGAAGATCTGCTGCGCGAAGCTGCCAGAGACCCTGATGTGCTAGCCATCAAGCAAACGCTTTACCGCACAGGGGCGGACTCCTCTATTGTTAATGCCTTGGTAGACGCCGCCAGTCACGGTAAGGAAGTGACGGTCGTTATAGAGCTGCGGGCGCGCTTTGACGAGGCGGACAATCTTCAGCTAGCAGCAAGGCTACAAGAAGCTGGAGCCATTGTGATTTACGGCATTATGGCCTATAAAACTCACGCCAAAATGCTGCATATCGTACGCCGAGAAAAAAACGAGCTACGCTACTACGCTCACTTAGGAACCGGTAACTACCACGCTAAAACCGCCAAACTGTATACCGACTACAGCCTGCTCACTTCGAACACAGCGCTGTGCGCCGACGTGCACAAAGTCTTTCAGCAGCTTTCCGGTATGGGCCGCGCGCGCAAAATCGACACCCTGCTCCACGCACCGTTTACGCTGCATGAGCGTTTGATAGAAATGATCGAACGAGAAGCCCTGTTAGCTCGCAAAGGGAAACGCGGGCATATCATTATCAAATGCAATTCATTGACAGAGCCTAAGCTGATTAAAGCACTGTACCGCGCGTCCCAGGCAGGCGTGGAGTGCGACCTGATTATTCGTGGGATGTGCTGCCTTAAACCAGGCATTGAAGGTGTTTCAGAGAATATCCGCGTGCGTTCTATTATTGGCCGCTTTTTGGAGCACACCCGCGTATTCCACTTCCACAACGACGGCAAGTCAGAAACCTGGTGCTCAAGCGCTGATTTTATGTCGCGCAATATGTTCCACCGAGTTGAAACCTGCTTCCCGCTGCTGGATAAGAAGCTTGCTAACCGGGTCCGCAAAGATCTTGAAACCTATCTAGTAGATAACTGCCAAAGCTGGCTGCTGCAAAGTGACGGCAGCTATCAGCTACAAAGCCCTGGCAACAGCGACGCCATTAGCGCTCAGGAAACACTGCTTTACGCCTACGCGTCAAAAAGCTAGCTCTATATCCACAAACCCCATCAAAAACCCCCGCTGCCTAGTGCAGCGGGGTAATGCATCAACACTCACTCTTCACCAATGCTCGCTCTTTACGCGTAGCGCTGTCTTAATATCTTGGCGGCCTCTACCATGTTTGCCAAAGCCGGCTCTACTTCTGCCCACCCACGGGTTTTTAAACCGCAGTCGGGATTCACCCACAGCCGTTCAGCGGGGACCTTTTCCAACGCTTTCTCCATTAAATCAACCATCCAGCTTACTTCAGGAGTGTTCGGGGTATGAATATCATACACACCCGGCCCAATTTCGTTTGGATACGCAAAATCCTGGAACGCATTCAATAACTGCATATCTGAGCGAGAGGTTTCAATGGTGATCACATCAGCGTCGAGAGCCGCAATCGCACCGATGATGTCATTGAACTCCGAATAGCACATATGGGTGTGAATCTGTGTGCTATCGGCGACGCCCGCAGCGCTGAGCTGAAAACTTTCGACCGCCCAATCCAGGTACCCTTGCCATTCGTGCTGCCGCAGCGGTAACCCTTCACGCAGCGCGGGCTCGTCGATTTGAATCACTTGAATACCGGCTTTTTCCAAATCCACCACCTCATCGCGTAGCGCCAGAGCAATTTGACGGCAGGTGGTGGCACGAGGCTGGTCATCACGCACAAAGGACCACTGCAGAATCGTCACCGGCCCGGTTAGCATGCCTTTCATCGGCTTTTGGGTCAGGGTCTGGGCGAACTCGCTCCAGCGTACGGTCATCGGCGTCGGACGCGTGACGTCACCAAAAATAATCGGCGGCTTAACACAGCGGGTACCGTAACTTTGCACCCAACCAAAGCGGGTAAAGGCAAAGCCCTCTAGCTGCTCACCAAAATACTCCACCATGTCATTACGCTCGGCTTCGCCGTGCACCGGCACATCCAGCCCTAACGCCTCCTGCCGCTCAACGGCGTAGACGATCTCTTCACGCATACGCGCTTCGTAGTCAGCTTGGCCAAGCTCACCTGCTTTAAACGCCCGTCGTGCCGCGCGAATATCATTGGTTTGTGGAAAAGAGCCAATCGTGGTGGTGGGAAATAGCGGCAGAGAAAGCGAACGACGCTGAGCCACAGCGCGCTGCGCGTACGGCGAACGGCGCTGACTATCGTGATCGGTAATCGCTGCTAGGCGCTGGCTAACCGCCGGCTGGTGAATGCGCGAGGACTCCCGGCGGGCATCTAAGGCACGTGTTGCTTCGCTCACCCTCTGCTCGTCTACGGCGGTGGCACGATTGTCGACGAGGCGTGCCAGCGTGACGACCTCATCCAGTTTTTGTCGGGCAAAGGCCAGCCAGCTCACCAAGTCGCTATCCAGCTCGGTTTCTTGGTTCAGATCTACCGGCACATGGAGCAGTGAGCAACTGGGCGCTAGCCATAAACGCTGCCCAAGTCGGACTTTGAGCGGCAATAAACGCTCACGCAACGCGGCTAAGTCAGCGCGCCAAATATTACGTCCATCCACAAAACCAATGGAGAGCACCTGATGGGGGCTTAAACGGTCAATGACGCTCTCAACCTGCTGGGGCGCACGCACCGCATCAATATGCAGGCCAGCCACAGGCAAGCGGGTGGCTAACGAAAGATTGTCACCCAGCGCACCAAAATACGTAGCGACCAGTATTTTAACCGGGGCCGACTGAAGGCGATGGTAAGCGCGCTCGAACGCTTGCTGCCAAGCAAGAGGTAGATCTTGCACTAACGCAGGCTCATCCAACTGAACCCACTCAATGCCCTGGGTTGCCAAACGGGCGAGAATATCGCTATAGACATCCAGAACGCGATCCAACAGCGTTAAACGGTCGAAATCGCTGCCTTTGGTTTTACCCAGCCATAACCAGGTCAGCGGCCCCGTCAGCGTTACTTTGGGGGTAAAGCCCGCTTGTAACGCTTCGTCGACTTCATCAAAGAGACGCTTAGACGCTAGCGTAAACGATTGCCCTTCGTGTAACTCTGGCACCAAGTAGTGGTAGTTAGTATCAAAGTATTTGGTCATTTCACAGGCGGCAGCGGGCTCACCGCTGGGCGCGCGGCCACGTGCCATGCGAAATGCAGTATCCAACGCTATATCTCCTGCAGAAATCTCTTGCTGAGCGCTAAATCGTCTTGGTACGGCGCCGAGCATCACTGAAACGTTAAGCACCTGATCATAAAAAGCGAAATCACCCACGCTGACAACATCCAGGCCTGCATCTTGCTGCGTCTGCCAGTGTTGTAAACGCAACGTCTTACCGGCTGCTTCCAGCTCTTCACGGGTGACTGAGCCACTCCAGTAGGCTTCGGTGACTTTCTTGAGTTCGCGCTGGGCGCCAATGCGGGGATAGCCGAGAATATGAGAAACTGTCATGATGAATCCTTCCAACGTGAATGATTTCACACAGTCTGACCACCCCCGAAAGGTGAATCAAACTAAAGTTTCTAATACCCAACATGAAATAAAATCACAATGATTGAATTACGCCACTTACGCACGCTGCTTGCCCTGCGGGAAACAGGCTCCCTGGTGGAAGCCGCCGAGCGCGTACACCTTACCCAGTCCGCGCTCTCGCACCAGCTGAAAGACTTGGAAAGCCGAGTCGATAGCCCGTTGTTCGCGCGCAAAACCCGTCCTGTTGAATTTACCCGGGCAGGGCTGCGCCTACTGTCACTAGCCGATGAGATTTTGCCCGCAGTGCGCAAAGCCGAGCGCGACTTGGCCCGCTTGGCGGGCACCGAGCAGGGAAGGCTGCATATGGCCATTGAGTGCCATAGCTGTTTTCAGTGGCTGATGCCCACGGTGGATTATTTTCGCGATCACTGGCCGGAAGTGGAAATTGACATTCCCAGTGGCCACCACTTCGATCCGCTACCCGCCCTCGCTCGCGAGCAGCTGGACTTAGTGATTACCGCCGACCCGCAGCCGCTAGAGGGCATTCACTATGCGCCACTATTTCGCTACGAGGGGCTGCTGGCCGTTGCCCGGCAGCATGCGTTTGCGGGGCAGGCGTTTATCGAACCCCAAGCGCTGGCCGAAGAGACGCTGATCACCTACCCGGTGGAACATACGCGGCTCGATGTGTTTAGCCAGTTTTTGTCGCCCGCTAACGTACGGCCGAAAGAGATCCGTACTGCAGAGCTAACCATCATGATGATGCAGTTGGTGGCCAGCGGGCGCGGCGTCTGTGCGCTGCCAAACTGGGCGCTGACAGAGTATTTAGAGCGTGATTACGTATGCGCCGTGAAATTAGGCGAAAATGGTATTTGGAGCACGCTATACGCCGCTATTCGTGAAGACACCCTAGAAGCACCGTGGATGCAGGACTTTTTACGCACTGCGCGCGAAACCTCCTTTGCCGTGCTAACCGGTATTAAGCCGGCAAGTCGCGACGAGGAATCAGCAGCGTAAAGCGTGCGCCCCCGAGCGTAGGGCTGGTATCAACAGTGACGCTCCCCCCGTGCCCGGCCATTATTTTTTGAACAATGGACAGCCCCAGCCCATAGCCACCGGAGCTACGGGCACGGCTATCGTCTAGGCGTGAGAAAGGTTTAAAAATATCGCTACGCGCTTCAACAGGAATACCTGGACCATCATCTTCAACATCAATACGCACAAGGTTCGGTTCATCGCACAGGCGAATCACCACCTGGGATTTACCATAGCGGCACGCGTTCCCCACTAGATTTTGCAGCGCTCTTTGCAGGTAACGGGGCTCAGCATACAGCTCAATCTCCGCACCAGGCGCTAGCGTTAAGCTTAGCCCTTTATGCAGTGGCGAGAGCGTATCAATGACGCGCTCAGCCATGGCCCGACACTCCACCAGCGCCATCTCTAACTCAGCGCCGTTAATGGTTTCGCCGCCCAAACGCGCATAGGTGAGAATCTCATCGACAAGTTCATCAAGCTCTGAGATGTCGGCATCAATTCCCTGAAGCTGGCGCCGAATCGCAGGTTGGTCGGTCATATCTTCGACCATTTGCACCGCAAAACGAATACGCGCGACAGGGGTGCGCAGCTCATGGGAAACGGCGCGGATCATCTCCTGCTGCCCACGCAATAAGGTTTGCACTTGATTAGCCATGCCGTTAAACGCCATACCGACACGGCCTAAAAAGTCGCCGCTCTCTACCTTCACGCGGGTTTCTAAACGTCCGCTTGCAATCCGCGTGGCCGCTAACTCCAGTCGCGCCATGCGGGCTTCAATGCTGCGCATAATTAGGTAGATAATCAGGCTCAAAATGATCATTAAGCCCACTAGCAGCGGCAAATGTAAGTTCACGGGCAGCGTATCCCCACGTGAAATAGGCCCTGCCTGAACCCACTGGCTTTCCCCGTGAAGCTGATAGAGCAAAGTAATCGCCAGCTTGTCAGTCGCAAGCCGGGTGAGCACCCCACCCAGCGTAAGCTGAAACTGCTGCTCGATAGTGAGATCTTCAGGCAGCGTGGAAAGCAATGTCAGAGGCCAGCTGCCTACTCTCAACGCTGCAATAGTGGTTGCCCGTTCATTCGCGGGTGTATCGGCAAGCCACTCACCTAACAGCACGAGGCTGCCCTGCCACTGGCGCTCGCTCCAGGTCGCCATGGTGGCCTCTAGCATCCAGCTATCATCGTTCTCGCCCGCGGGAAGCCGCTGACGAAGCAGCCAAGGCGACTCAGTCACAACGACGTTGCCTCGCTCCAGGCGGCTTCGCTCAAAATAACCCAGCTGCGCCTCTTGCAGTGGGCGTAACGATAGCTGCATCCCTAACGCTTCGGAAAAGCGGTTAAGGCGCTCTTCACGCTGGTCTGCGGGTACATTGGCCAGCTGCTGGGTCATTAATGACATGGGCAGGGCGGCGAGCTGCTCCCGATAATCCTCTCGGCGAAGTTGCTCAATAAACGAGCGCCCGCCTAACGCAATCAGGAATACTACGCATAATGCCAGCCCCAGCAGTACATAGAACCTTAAAAAAGAGCCGTGGCTGAGCACTCGCCGCATAAGGCGAACCTCTCTCGTTAACTGTCTTTAACAAATAGATAGCCCTTACTGCGCACCGTTTTGATACGGTGGGGCTGATTAGGATCATCGCCAATTTTAGGCCGGATACGCGACACACGAACATCAATGGAACGGTCTTGACCGTCGTATTTAATGCCACGCAGGTCACTAAAGATCTCTTCTCGGGTGAGTACACGGCCAGCGTTACGGGCCAATAACCAGAGAAGATCAAATTCAGCGCTGGTGAGGTCGATGCGCTCGCCGGATAACCACGCCTCACGGGTCGCATTATCGATTTCCAAATGCTCAAACTTCAGGCGCATTTCGCCATCAGCGGTAGGTCCATCAGCGCGCCGTAACAGCGCCCGCATACGCGCTAACAGTACACGCGGCTGAACCGGCTTGGGCACATAATCATCTGCCCCCATCTCCAACCCTAACACCTGGTCTAAATCATCGGTACGGGCGGTTAACATCATGATAGGACCAGCAAAATTGGGCCTTACACGCCGACAAATAGCTAACCCATCTTCCCCTGGCAACATCAAGTCGAGAATGACGAGGTCAGGCTGTAAGGTCAAAATACGATCAACACCTTTAGCACCGTCGGATTCTAACGTGACTTGAAAGCCGTTAGCTTCCAGATAATCGCGCGTCAGTTCTGCCAAGCGCTGGTCATCTTCAATAATGAGCACATGGTCTTGATCGGGATAGTCCGGCACCGCTGGCTCTTGTGACCCAAGTGCTTGAAATTGCTGCTCCAAGTGATCTGCCATCCTTTTTCTTCACTCCGCTTAGGTCGTTTGTATTAGCACCCGCTTCCCTTTGCTAAAAGCAGGTTGTGATAGCCACCAGGATACCTCAAAACCACGCCAACGCCTGCTTCTTCCTACTTATCTTGTTGAACCTTTGAGAGCATCTTGATTATTCCATCGTCAAGCGCTAATGTGAATTCAGGCTAACTGTCGACAACTTGACAGGAGGAGAGAGCGATGGACAGTGGCAAAGCTAAAAGTGTCATCAAGCGTGTTTATGTGCCTACTCAAGTGCGCGACTTGCCCAACGGGGAGCGATTAAAAATCCCTGGGCATTACCGGGCACCCTCCAACGGCAAGACTACATAACCTCATTGTATTTCTGAGACTCCTCTTTTTAACCTACTGTTTCGTATAAAAAACAGCTAAAGAAAAGGCAGGCTTCAGTAAGCCTGCCTTTTTATGTTTTTATGCTCAAACACTTAATTTCGCTACCCTTTGGGGCCAAGCAAAAACCAGGCAATTAATCCAACCAATGGAAAGAACAGTAAGACTAAAATCCACAGCAGCTTTGCCAAGCCGCCCGCCGAACTTTTGGCGACCTTAACAATGGCCCAAATCACAATAATGAGCCAAATAAGACCTAATAAACCACCGACTTCAATACCCATAGCAACTCCTTAGCATGTTGGCATCCATGAGTTTCCAGCTAATCACAACCGATCGTCACTGACAAGGTTGTTCCACTGTCAAGGTAGTCTCAGCACCATTTCACCACCCCGTATTTCAATGTCTAGCAGGTTTAGAAAACTCATGCCCAGCAACACCGTATCGCGCTCCATCCCTGGGCTAATCGACCCCTGTACGTTGTTTGCGCGTATGCCACCTAGGGTGACTTCCTCTAACATCGTTAAACTGCCTTCGACCCGTCCATTCGCGGTATTAAACCAAGCGCTGCGATCAGGCTCTAAGCCTAAACTGGCGGCTAAATCTCGGGGAACTGCCACATAGGTAGCGCCGGTATCCAACAGAAACGTAACCGGTTCACCGTTAATCTGGCCTGGCGCTTCAAAGTGTCCCGAGCGGCTTCGCTTTAGAACGACGGGGCCATCATCAAGAGCGGTGTTCATAATATGCGCATTGGGCGTCATGATGTTGTCAAAACCGCCGTCAACGAGCCACGTGCCCGCACCAATCAGCAACACCCAAAAAAGCAGCATCATGACGATACCACCGCGCTGCGCTGTGTATGGAGTCATGTGCCTCCTTAGGCCTTACGCATCTCTATGTGCTTTTCCATGCGAGCGCGGCTTCGCGTCCACGCCGCTCATTAACGCCCGCACAAATCAGCATGGCGATCATAAATAGCCCTACACACAATAGAATAGACGCTTGCAGGCCAATGAGCGTTTGTAAAACACCCAGCATGACGATCCCCAATACGCCAGCCAGTTTGTTGGCTAACCCCCAGAAGCCAAAAAACTCGGCTGACTTCTCAAGCGGCGAAAACAACCCTACAAGCGCTCGGCTCGCAGACTGGCTAGAACCCAAACTAAGGCCTGCTAAACAGCCCACCACTAAAAACACATGCTGTGCCTGCCAGTGCCAGCCAAAGCGGCTATTGGCCCACACGGTTAACTCGGGCGTTCCCCAAATAGCCACTATCGCCGTTACCCATAGCGCCAGGGTCATTTGATACGTGCGCTTTGCACCCAGCTTATCCTGAAGAAACCCAAACCCAAGCGCCCCCACTGCTGCGGTAATTTGCACGATGATAAACATGATATTGCGAACGCTTTCATCCCAGCCAATTACCTGGGCGCCATAGATAAAGGCAAAGGCGATAATGATGTAAACCCCCGCCATCGAAAACAGCAGCGACACCAGAAAAATGCTCAAATCCTTGAAATAGCGAAGCTCATGAAACGTCGTCAGTACACGCTGCTGAGCGATGTGCCGGTAGGCAACACCACTCGGCTGGGGTGTACCTCGCTCCTTCAGCCATAAAAACGTAGGAATCGCTGCCAATAGGAAAAAACCGGCAGCAAAAGGCCCCACCCAGCGAATACGCTCAAAATTATCCGCCGTTGCCTCACCGAGCACGACCAGCGTAAACCCCGCTGCGAAAAGCCCCCCTATGTAGCCTAGCGCCCAGCCAAAACCAGAAATTTTACCCAGTGCGCTCGGCGGCCCCAGTTCCGGTAAAAACGCGGCAATAAAGGACTCCCCCATTGAGTACGCATAGTTTGAGAGCACAATTAACAGTAACCCCACCACCACAAAACCTGGCTCCACAAAATAGAGCATCGCGGTTGTGGCCACCGTGGCCAGATAACTGATCAGTAAAAAGCGCTTTTTTTCAGCACGGTAGTCCATGACTGCGCCACACAATGGGGCTGTTACGACCACCATCAAATAGCTAGTGGCCAGCGCCAAGCTCCATAGAAAGTTGGCCAGCCGGAAACCATCTCCTCTATCCCCTACAATGACGGTGGTAAAGAGCTCACCGAACACAACGGTGATGATCAGTAAGGTGTAGGCCTGATTGGCAAAATCGAACATCGCCCAGCCAAAAATCTCACGGCGCGATGCGTAGGTAGCAACCGGTGTGGCAGAAGCAGGCAGCATTAATGAATCTCTCTAAAAGGGTGGCAGTCAACGGGCAGCCGGTTGGCCCTTAATCAACGACGAACGCCCGGCAAAGCCGGGCGTTCGCGTAGTGACGTGGTGCAGTTACAGCAGCCAGTGCGCAACAACGGCCGACAGCCCCACCACGATAGCGGTCACAACGGCGACGGTGACAACACGATCTAGCCAGCGGTCAAACGCCGCATGTTTAGACGACCGTCGCGTCGCACCGTGACGTCCCTGCCGGGCCATTAGCACGCTCGTTCCATGTGTGCGCTCTCCCACAAATGAGGCTGGTAGTAGCGTAAGGCTAGCTATTGATACGCCGGTTAATAACGCTCGGTGAGCGCCGTAAACGCTCTTCTTCACCTAGTTGTTCGGCTTCAAACGCGTCTGCGCCAACGGGCGTATCGCCATGACGGCGATAGAGCTGTGTCAGCATTGCCTTTCGATCTGCTCGTAGTTCGCGTATTAGTACAAAAATCATCATATACAGAATAAACGTGAACGGAAGTGCCGAAAGCACCGCAGCTGACTGTAAGCCCGACAAGCCCCCGGCCACAATGAGTGTGAAGCAGATAGCCGCAATTAACACCCCCCAGATCACCCGTTTGTAGAGGGGTGGGTTGATCGAACCGTTATCGGTCATTTGTGCCACGATATAGGAGGCCGAGTCCGCCGAGGTGACCAGGAACACAAAAATCAGCAGCATTGCGACGACCGATAGCACATTTGAGAAAGGCATAAGCTCAAACATCTCAAACAGGGCAACGGTGATGTTGGCTTGCGTCGCCGCAGCGAGCCCTACGTTATCGCCATTTAGCTCCATATGAAGTGCCGCACCGCCAAAGACTCCCATCCATAGGCAGGCTAGCAGCGGCGGCACTAACAAAACGCCAAACACATACTCTTTGATGGTACGGCCGCGGGATACTCGCGCAACGAAGGTACCGACAAACGGTGACCACGCAATGACCCACGCCCAGTAAAAAATCGTCCAGCTACTAGCCCACTCATTATCGCTATACGGTGAAATACGCAGGCTCATACCGATGAAATTTTGTAGATAGTCACCAATCCCCAGCGTGATGGTTTCGAGAATGGCAATGGTCGGCCCCGTTACCAGTACATAGAGCATTAAGCCAATACACAGGATCATATTTAAGTTCGACAGGCGCTTAATCCCTTTATCAAGCCCCGACCACGTGGACAACATATAGGCGCAGAACATCACAAACAGAATAATAAACTGCCACAAGCCATTCTCTGGCAGGCCGAAGACCGCGTTAAGCCCACCGTTCATCTGCAAAACACCTAGCCCCAAAGAGGTCGCCACCCCCATGACGGTGGCAACAACGGCAAATACATCTAACCAGGATGCGTAAGGGCGAATCTGGGGATTTTTTGCGGTAACCGATGACAGCACCGAAGAGACAAGCCCCGCTTGGCCTTTGCGAAATTGAAAGTAGGCAATGATTAACCCCACCACGGAGAAAGCAGCCCACTGATGGATGCCCCAATTAAAGTAGCTGTACTGGATGGCATAGCGCGCGGCGGCCTCGGTTTCTGCGGGCATATCCCTATAAGGCGGGTCAATATAGTGGCTCATGGGTTCGGCCATGCCGTAAAACACCAAGCCCACACCAAACCCCGCAGCCAGCAGCATGCTTATCCAGGAGAAAAACGTATAGTTCGGCGTACTGTCTTGTGGGCCTAGGCGCACTTTGCCGTATTTGCTCAGCGCTAGGCCGAATAAAAAAACGACAAAACCAAAAACTGAAAAGAGATAAAACCAGCCAAATAGCCTAGTAACCGTGGCTAGTGCGGCTTCCGCTGCGCCACCAAAGCCAATAGGAAACGCCGCCCCCACTATGACCAGAGCGAAAATAATAATCGTTGACGCAATAAAGACTGATTTTCCTCCATGGCTTGCCATAGAACCTCCGTGTTAGATAAGCATTATGCGCAGCAAGATTGCCTGTACAGAGAAACCCTAACATTTGCCCATACTCATCGCATTGTGCTGCCCGCATAGATACGTCTTCAAATGAACTTGCTAGCGCCACTATGTTCCAATGGGGCAAATGAACGATGGAGATCTGTATGCCACACATGAATCGTGACCAACGCAATGCCGCTTGGCAGGCTGCCAACCAGTGGCGTGCGAGGGCAACTCAAGCACAGCCTACCGGACTGCTCGGCAGTTTTAAGCTGCTGTTGACTTGGCTGGCCTTTGGCGCCTTGATGGTTGTTGGCGTCGTACTCGGCCTATTTTTCTTACTGATTGGCTGGGCCATGATGCCGTTTGTACGCCATAAGATGAAAAAGCGTATGGAACAAATGCGCGCCGAACAAGCGCAAGATATTGGAGGCGGCTATGCGGGTTCGCCGCACCAGCGTCACCAACACGATGCGCTAGAAGGGAGTTACGAAGTTAAAGATGACGCTCCCCGCCGTTAACTCTTTATTCATACTCTTCTACGTCGGCGCATAAATCCAGGCAAACGCAGCAGCCAGCGTTAGTGGCATAACCACGAGGCTTCCCAAATTGCCTATAAGCACCAGCGATGCCACCTTCTGAGGCTCCAGGTGGTACTGCTCGGCAACGAGATAGTTAAGCACCGCTGGTGGCAACGCTGCAAACACCAACAGAACCGCCGTTTGCAGTGGGTTAATGGGTAACAACCACATAAAGGGTAAGGCAATGACAATGCCGGAGAGCGGACAAAGCAGCGCCCCCAACAACCCCGTTCGCCAATCGCTAAAGTCAATTTCCAGCAAACGCACACCTAACGCAAACAGCATCAGCGGGATACACACCCCTCCTAACGTATGCATCGCTTCCAACAGCCAGCCGGGAAGCGGTAATCCACCGACATTAACCACTAAACCCGCGATACTCGCCGCGACTATCGGCATGCGCAGAAGGCGCCATAGCGACGTGCGCGGGTCGAGCATGTAAAGCCCCACCGAAAAATGGAGCAGCATTTCGACGATAAACACCACGACTGCTGCAGGCAGTGCTTCTGGCCCAAAGGCAAGCACCAGCAGCGGTACCCCCATGTTGCCCGAGTTGTTAAACATCATCGGGGGCAAGAAAACTTTTACATCCAGCGACAGCCATTTAGCCACGGGCCACAGCAGCAAACCAGAGCCTAAAACAACCGCCACTGCGGCGGTGGCAAGCCACGCATAGTCGGCTAACGGGGCCTGGCGGTCGGCGAGTACCGCAAACACTAAAAGCGGTACAAAAAGCTCCATATTTAGGGTATTGAGGCTTCTAATATCCGGCGTGCGGAAGTGCCCATACGCCGCGCCACACCCCGCAATAAGAAACACTGGCAGTAGCGTTGCCAGGATTTGTCCGATCATCGCCGCGTGACTTCCACACGCACGGCAGCATCATGCAACACCAGCAACATCTTGCATATCCTTATGGTTATTCTGAATGATTTGTTATCAGGCTATCTTCCCTGTCGATGCTACTGAAAAAGTGCCAAGCCGCCAATCACGACTCAAGAAAACGCTGCCAAAGTGCAATAACAACGTCACGCTGCGCTTTGAACTCGTCTACTTTCACCGTGTTTTTTTCACCGGTGAGCGCGACGCGATGGGTGCGGCTGCGATACGCTAAGTAGGCATCTCGCAGCTGATCAGCTTCTGACGGGGACAGGTGCCCACTCTCAGCCAGCGTTTCTAAAATGCGGATATTATCGCTGTAAGTCATCAGCGACGGGGTTTGGTGCGCCAGCGCCAGCACGGCGTACTGGCAGATAAATTCAATATCGACCATGCCGCCAGCATCTTGTTTTAAATTAAACTGTGCTGTTTCATTCTCACTATCCGCCCCTGCACTCACCTGCCCTCGTGCGCCGGGCCCTTTGGTGCCTAAATGGTCGCGCATTTTATGGCGCATTGTGACCACATCGTGACGCAGGCTTTCACGGTCACGTTCACGACACAAAATATCACCACGTAGTGCATCAAACTTGTCCGCCAGCACCTGGCTACCTGCTACCACCCGGGCACGCACCAAGGCTTGATGCTCCCAGGTCCAAGCATTTTGCTGCTGGTACTCGGCAAACGCCGCCAGAGAGGTGACCAGCAGGCCAGCGTTGCCCGAAGGACGCAAGCGCATGTCCACTTCATAAAGGCTGCCTGCGGGTGTAACGGCAGTTAATAGGTGAATAATGCGCTGGCCTAAGCGGGTAAAGAATACCGGCGTATCCACTGGCCTGGGGCCATCGGTACTGCCTTTGCCATCGCTATCGTGAAGAAACACCAGATCCAAGTCAGAGCTGTAGCCAAGCTCGATCCCTCCCAACTTGCCGTAACCCACAATAACAAACGCCGGTGTTTGGGCATCCAAGCCTGCAGGCACGCCATGCTTACGGGTCACATGCTTCCAGGCCATCGCCAGCACTGCATCTAGAATCACTTCGGCAATGTAGGTTAAGTAATCGCTGACTTTCATAAGATGCCGAGTACCTGCCACATCAGAAGCGGCAACGTGCAACATTTGCGCGTGTTTGAATACCCGCAGGGCTTCCAATTGCGCTTCATCGTCATCTTCTGGTAGCCGGTTGAGCGTTTGACGCAACTCATCGGCAAGGCGTGCTTTGTCTGCAGGGGTATAGAGCGTTTCTGGAGTAAGCAGCTCATCCAGCAGAATCGGGTAGCGGGCCAGCTGCTCGGCAATCCAAGGGCTTGCCGAACACAGGCGCATTAAATGCTCAAGCGCGTGGGGGTTTTCACGCAGCAGTGCCAGGTAAGCCGTGCGGCGCAACACCGACTCAATCAACGGCTGCACTCTGGCAAGCGCAGTATCCGGCGTTTCGCTCTCCGCCACGGCATCCAGCAGTAGCGGCATTAGGGCGTCTAACCGCTCAAAGCCGATGCGCTGCATACTTTGTACTTGGCGGGAGTGATAGAGGCTATGCAGCCGCTTGAGCGCCTGTTCAGGCGCATTAAAACCAGCCTCAGTCAGATGCGCCAACGCCTCTTCCTGCTCTAGCTCGCCCCGCCACATTAAGCGCCACTCTTCTAGGCTAAGACTCGCGTCATCATTGCCCTCTTCAACATCGTCCTCTGGGTCTGCAATCACCGCGTCAAAGTGTTGGCGCACCCGCTGGCGCACTTCATCTAGCTGCGCCACTAACCCTGACCAGTCTTCATGCCCCATAGCAAACGCAACGCGCTCACGGTCGATATCATCGATTGGCAGCGTTTGGGTTTGGCGGTCTTCCAGCGCCTGGAGAACGTGCTCCACATCGCGCAAGAAGGCATAATCCGGCAGGAGTTCATCGACTACGCGTTGGGGTAACAAGCCCAATGCCGGAAGACAGTTAAGCGCTGTTTTTAGCGAGCTCACCTGGAGTTCGGTATCCCGGCCACCACGAATGAGCTGAAACGCCTGAACAACGAACTCCACTTCCCGGATACCGCCAGGGCCCAGTTTGATATTGCTCTGCATCCCTTTGCGCTTAACTTCGCGATTAATCATCGCTTTTAGCTCACGCAGCGACTCAATCGCGCCAAAATCGAGGTAGCGGCGATAAACAAACGGACGAAGACTGGCTAAAAGCTCATGGCCTGCCTCGACGTCGCCGGCAACAGGCCGCGCTTTCAGCATGGCGTAGCGTTCCCATTCTCGCCCCTGATCTTGATAGTAACTAGAAAGCATCGCGAAACTACCCACCAAGGGTCCACCATCGCCTAAGGGCCTTAGGCGCATGTCTACCCGAAAGGCAAAGCCATCGGCGGTCATGGCATCTAACGCGGCAATTAAACGCTGCCCTAGTTTGGTGAAATACTCCTGATGCTCTAGGGGTTTACGCCCACCTTCGGTGTCGCCTTTTTCTGGAAATGCGAAAATCAGATCAATATCCGAGGATAAATTCAGCTCGCCGGCCCCCAGCTTACCCATTCCCAACACCACCAGCCGCTGGGGGTCGCCGTCATTACGTGGAGCTGGAAGCCCCCACCGTGGGGCATAGAAATGTTCAAGCCACGTCAATGCAGCCTCAATACAGACTTCGGCTAACCACGAGACGGATTGAGCGGTATCCCACATGCTGTAGCCAGCAGGCCGGTTGAGGTCGCGCCACACGATACCCAGCATACGGGCACGACGAAAGCGGCGAATAACGCGCTGCATAGCCTCCTCATCGTCAGCGCTTTCCAGCGCTTCTTCCAGCCAGCACGACTGGTCATCTTTACTGGGTGCCGCGTCTAACTCACCGGCAACATCCAGATCCACCAGCCAGTGAGGGAAGCGCGTCAAGGTGTCTAACGCAAAGGTCGATACGCTCAGCACCTTGGTAAGCGCTTCTCGACGCGATTCGGAAAGCGCCTCCCAACTGCTCGAGGGCAGCGGTTGCTTGGCCATCTCAGCCACATTATCGGCTTGGCTAAGCGCTTCACTCAGCCGTTGCCACGCTTTTTTTGCCACCGGCTTCAGCGATAACGGCAGCACTTCCCTCGGTAAAAACGCATCGTTCAATTGCATAACCACCTCGCTAACCAAAGAACTTCTGCCAACCCAGCAGGCCCCATGTCAGACCCGCCATCATCAGCGCAAGCATCACCGCCGCCGAGCCAATATCCTTGGCCCGCCCGGAAAGCTCGTGGTGCTCCGTGCCAATGCGATCGACCACGTTTTCAACGGCGCTGTTAAGCAGCTCCACTATTAGCACCAGAAACAGACTGCCTACCAGTAGCAGCCAGCTGATTGATGTCTCGGCAATCCACCAGGCTAAAGGTAGCAAAATAGCGGTAATCACGACCTCTTGGCGAAAGGCGGTTTCGTTTCTAAACGCTGCTTTCAGGCCTTTCCACGAATAGCGTGTGGAGTGCACTAAATGGGTTAGACCGGTATGTCTTGGCTTCATGCACGTTTCCCACCCTGCAAATTGTTCTTCATTAGTTAGCCAGTATCATGGCGTCTAGATCCAGCGACAGCGGGTCAAGCACTTCCGACCAGCTAAGATAAGGCGTGCTGCCACTGCCGTTTACTAACACGGTAAACACACCCCACCGCCCCTGAGCGGTACGGAAATACCCCGCGATAGCGCGCACCGCAAAGGGTTGATTGAGTGTGCCGGTTTTCACCATGACATTGTTCTGAAAGGTAGGCGAGCCACGGCGTATAAATCGCATGACACCGTTGGCCGGGGACTGGAAAGACGCCACAAAGCTTGGAAACAGCGCACTTTGGCGAAACATCCCTTCCAGCATTACGTTCACACCTTGGGCAGACGTGCGGTTGTCCGTGGTTAAACCGCTGCCGCTGGACAGTGTCAGCGGGCCGTGCCCTGGCAAGCTCTGGGCGTAGGCTTCAATGGCTTGACCCGCTTGGCGCAGCTGTGCCTGAGGGGTTTCCACCAGGTTCAGTGCCAGCACATCGGCCATGTAGTTATTGGAGTAGTTCATGGTGCGCAGCAACAGCTCTTGCAGCGGCATGCTATCCACCGCGGCTAGCCGCTTGGCGCCTGCTGGGCGGGTACTGCTGACTCGCCACGGGTCGCGTACGGCAATACCCGCCTGGTTGAGCATACTTAGCAGCACTTGGGCGGTTTTTTCGGCAGCATCCCCTGCGCCGCGATAAACGTCTCGGGCGGATGCATTGGTCGAAATTTGCCCCGTCAGGCGCATCACATCGCCACGCTCATCGGTAATACGCTCAGCACTAATTTCCGTGCCGCTATTGGCTGGCTGAGTCACCACCTGATTATCGATCGCAATCAACGGTTGCGGGCTGTCACATAGCCCCACCCGGGCGGGCTCTCCCGCGACGTTAGCAGGCGCTACGTTGACACACCAGGTACCAAAGTTGACCCCCGCCGAGGTAAGCGGCGCGCTATAGGCATTGGCTACCCGATTGCGTGCATTACAGCGATCGGTCGTAAGACACTCCACCGGGCCAAAGCGCCACTGACTAATCACTAAAGCGCCATCGACCTCGCGCACCCCGGAAAGCTGAAGACGCTGTACAAGGCGCCATAAATCTTCGGTGGTCAGGCCCGGGTCTCCGCCGCCTTCAAACACCAAGTCACCGCGCAGCACGCCGCTATCCACAGCGCCCGCGCTCACCAGTTGGCTGGTAAAGCGATGCTGAGGGCCATAGCGATTAAGCGCCGCCGCTGCTAAATACGCCTTGGTAACCGAAGCAGGAGAGAGCTGCCGCTCGGGATTAAGGCTGCCCAACAGAGCATTACTGCCAGTGTCTGCATCCAGCAAGCGCGCTTCAGCACTGATCGAAAAGCCTTTATTTTGTAGCTGGCTTAAGCGGCTAAAGTCGGCGAACAGCGTGGTGCTGACGCTCAACGTCGCTACGGCGACGCTAGCCACCATTATCCCCCGCAGCCAGCCTGCGGGAGAGACCAACAAGCGCTTAGCTCGGCCGTTAACACGGTAGTTACCCATCCAGTAGGTCACGTTCAGCTACCTCAATGCACGTTCATTTTGGAGAACACTTGCAGCGTGACAACGCCCGCTACAATCAGGCTAATCCCAATAACGGCAGGCACGTCAGGCTTTTCACCGAAGGCCACTATGCCCACAAGCGTCACCAATACAATACCCAACCCCGCCCAAATGGCGTAAGCAATGCCCACTGGCAGTGTGCGTAGCACTAAGCTCAGTAGATAAAACGCCACGCCATAGCCTACCACTACGAGTAAGCTAGGCAGGGGGCGTGTAAACCCCATTGAGGCTTTTAGCGCGCTGGTTGCCATCACCTCAGCCATAATAGCCAAGGTTAGAAAAATAAAGGTCATGTCCGCTCCAGTTCAATGCATAAACGCCATAGCGTTTGGCCACTTTGATGGTACTTCGCTTCAAAGGGGGTCAAATAATCGCTGTTGGGTGAAAAAACACTCACCGCAGCTTGCCGCCCTGTTACTTGCGCTACTGCCAACGCAAACTCCTCCACATAGAGCCGCCAGTTAGAGCGCACTTCTAATACGCCTCCTAATGCCAACACGGTGGGCAGCACGGGGTGCCCATGCCAGCGCATTTTTAAGTGCGCCCCTTTTGGGTAGGGGTTGGGGTAAAGCAAATAGTGGCGCTCAGGCGCCCAGCCTGCTTGCTCGGCTAGGCGCCAAAAATCGACGAGATCCGCTCGCACCAACCGTGCGTTAGCCGGCAAGTCACCATGATCACGCCCTAAACGATCCTCGCTACGGTCAACGCCAATAACAGCATGCTGAGGATAGCGTTCTGCCAAGCGGCGAGTAGATAATCCAACGCCACAACCGGCATCTAATATCAGCGGCGATTGGCGCTGCTGATACCAAGCCTGCACATCTTCGAACGCCTGATGGGTATGCGCTGCAATCGGCTTGCGCAGCGGATTCTCCAGCGCACGGGCCACCCGACGCGCCAAATCGTGATGCGGGCCTGGCTGATTGGAAATCACTGGTCGCGAATTGTGCTGCATGCCATCCCCTGCTGGAAAAAGGCGTGATTCTACCAGTCTGCAACGCATGCGGCATGACGCCGTTGCACGCCCGGTGCTATGATCACGTCTGAGATATCTAATTAAGCGCGGATGAACAGCCTGTTTCGGTGTGCATCTGCCAATAACTGTTACTACAAACCACCGCACCACGAGGAATCCGGCTTGTCACACTTACCGGTGATTGTCGGCATGGGCGGCATCAATCCCGCCGGCAGAACCTCGGGCCACCAGGCCTTTCGCCGCACCGTGCTTGATGCTCTTCCAGCTGACCAGCAGCGCAACACATTGGAAGGCTTAGCCGCGCTTATGCGCCTTGCTGAGCATTCTGAAAACGGCTGGCAAGACAGTACAGGCCAGCCCCTAGACGATCCGGCGCTCACGTTGCGAGAACAGGTGCTTAACCACACCCTCATCCGGCGCAATGAAGACCCGCGTTTTCTCGCACCCGGCTTGCCTGCCAACCGTCAGGCAAGCATGATGTTAGCAGAGCCGCTGCGCTTCTCATTACGCCGTCGCCAGCTACCCGAACACCTGCCGTCCCATTGGCAAGTCACGGAGTTGGATGCCCGGAGAGTCGACGTGACCGTGCCGGCAGGAACGCTTGACGTACTGCTGCCCGATGCCCATGAACCCAAAGTGCGCGCCGCCGCGCAGCTGCCCAGTGGCTTTGAACCCGCGAGCCTCTACCGTAGCGTACACCACCCGCGTGGGCTATCGATGGCGGTATTTGGCGCCAGCGATTGCCTGGGCGCCAGTGGCCTCTCTTGGGAAGACCTTCGCCAACAGCTAAACCCGGACCATATTGCGGTTTACGCGGGCAATTCCATCGGCCAGCTGGATGAACCAGGCTGGGGAGGGTTGCTAAAAAGTTTGGTAAGCGGCCAGCGCGCCACCTCCAAGCAGATGCCCCTTGGCTATGGTCAGATGCCCGCCGACTTCCTTAATGCCTATGTGCTGGGCAGCGTCGGCAGTACCGGCGCGGCGCTCGGCGCCTGCGCCAGCTTTCTTTACAATCTGCGCTTGGGTGTTGACGACATTCGCTCAGGGCGCCGTCGAGTAGTGATGGTAGGCACTGCCGATGCACCGATTACGCCCGAAATCATTGAAGGGTTCCGCGCCATGGGGGCGCTGGCCGACGATGCCAGCCTCAAAGCACTGGATGCGCTGGAGCTACTCACCGACGCCGACTATCAGCGTGCTTGCCGCCCTTTTGCCCGCAACTGCGGCTTTACCATGGCGGAAGCCAGCCAGTTTGTGCTGCTGATGGACGACACGCTAGCCCTAGAACTGGGGGCTGACATTTTAGGCGCGGTGCCGGATGTCTTCGTTAATGCAGACGGCTTTAAGCGCTCTATCTCTGCGCCCGGCATTGGTAACTACATCACCCTCGGCAAAGCCGCCGCGCTAGTCAGTGACATGCTAGGCGATAAGGCGCTCAAAGAGCGCACTTTTCTGCATGCCCACGGCACCAGCACGCCGAAAAACCGCGTGACCGAATCCCACGTATTTGATGAAATTGCGCGGGCTAATGGCATTCGCGACTGGCCAGTGGTCGCGATTAAAGCGTTTATTGGCCACTCCCAGGGCTCTGCTGCAGGTGACCAGTTGGTAAGCGCACTCGGCAGCTTTGCCCACGACTTGCTACCGGGCATTCCGACGCTGGATGCAGTGGCCGACGATGTTTACGCCGAACGGCTGCGGCTCTCTGCTTCCCCTCAAGCGTTTAAGGCGGATGCCGCCTTCATTAATGCCAAAGGGTTTGGTGGCAACAATGCCACCGGCGTTGTGCTATCGCCCAAGGTGACCGAGCGGCTACTCACCCAGCGCCATGGCAAAGCGGCCATTGATGCCTGGAAAACCCGCCGCGAAACGGTAAGAGCCAACGCCGCGGCCTATTTAGCCGAGGCAGATAAGGGACACTATGCCCCCCGCTACCAATTTGGCGAGGCCGTATTGGAAGGCCCGGAGCTTGAGATTCACGCCGACCGCATTCACATCCCCGGCTATGCCCGGGCGGTCTCGCTGACCGCTGACAACCCTTTTGGCCAGCTTGACGAGGAGGCACCGGAATGATCGCCCAACGCGTTAATATCGCGGTCTACCCAGGCACCTTTGACCCCATTACTAATGGCCACTTTGACTTAATTGAACGCGGCGCGCGGATGTTCGATAAAGTGGTAATCGCCGTGGCCGAAAGCCCCGGCAAACGCCCTAGCCTCGACCTTGAGACCCGCATTGCGCTGGCCCGAACCGTTTGTGCGTCGCTCCCCAACGTGGAGGTCATCGGCTTTTCATCGCTGTTGACCACCATGATGCACGAGCAGGGCGCAACGATTATTCTACGCGGCCTCCGCGCGGTCTCGGATTTCGAGTACGAGCTGCAGCTAGCGAACATGAACCGCGCCCAAAACCCTGAGCTTGAAAGCGTATTCCTCACCCCGGCGGTAGAGAACTCATACATCTCGTCGACCATTGTGCGGGAAATTGCCAAGCTGGGCGGCGATATTTCTCCGTTGGTTCATCCGCAGGTCGCAGAGGCGCTTCGCAAGCACTACACTACCTAACTACTGACATTGTTGAGTAAAACACTCGGGTATTGGCCTACCCGAGTGAATTGCCATTCGTGAGGTATGCCCATGGCCCTGATGATCACCGACGAATGCATTAACTGCGACGTCTGCGAACCCGAATGCCCTAATGACGCGATTTCTCAAGGTGAAGAGATTTACGTCATCGACCCGAACTTATGCACCGAGTGCGTGGGGCACTTTGATGAGCCACAGTGCCAGCAAGTCTGCCCGGTAGACTGTATTCCCCTGGATCCAGAACGCCCTGAAACCCAAGAGCAGCTCATGGAGAAGTACCGCATTATTACCGCTGCCTAACGCCACCTCGTGCGTATTTGGACCCTCGCTTGGCCCATCATTCTCTCCAATATCACTGTTCCCTTACTGGGGCTGGTGGATACCGCCGTGGTGGGGCACCTGCCCGACTCCCGCTATCTCGCCGGGGTTACCCTCGGCGCTACGCTGTTTAGCTTCCTCTATTGGGGCTTTGGGTTTCTGCGCATGGGCACCACCGGCCTTGTGGCCCAAGCGATTGGCCGCGAAAGCGACAGCGATGTGCGCAACCTACTAGGCCAATCGCTGATCATGGCGGGTGTTATTGGCACACTACTTATCGTGCTGGGTTCACCGCTGATTTCCCTGGGGCTTTGGCTACTCGATGGGAGTGACGCAGCCACGCCTCTGGCGCGTGAGTATGCTGAGATCCGCCTGTGGTCGGCGCCAGCAGTGCTGGCTAACTACGCGATTCTGGGCTGGTTTTTGGGCCAGCAAAACTCGCGAGTCACGCTGATGATCTTGCTGCTCACCAATAGCGTTAATATCGTGCTCGACCTGTGGTTTGTGATCGGGCTGGGCATGACCAGCAACGGTGTTGCGCTGGCCAGCGTGATTGCCGATTACAGCGCCCTCGCCTTTGGCGCCGCTTTGGTGCTGAACCAGCTTGGCCATTTAGAAGGCGCCTTTCAGCGCCAGCGGTTGTTGGTGCTGTCAGCGTACTCGGCGCTATTCAACGTTAATGCCAACCTCTTTGTGCGCACCCTGGGCCTTTTATTTGCTATGGCGTTTTTTACCGCTCAAGGTGCCCGCCAGGGCGATACGGTACTCGCCGCCAACGCTGTATTGCTGCAATTTATTATGCTCACCAGCTATGCGCTGGATGGTTTTGCCCACGCTGCAGAGTCACTAGTGGGCCGCGCCTATGGGCGGCGTAACTGGCAAGAATTTGCCAACACGGTGCGCGCAACCGCCCGGTTCTCGTTCTGGACGGCTGCGGCGGCCGCGCTGGTCTTCGCCTTCGGCGGCAATAGCCTTATTGCACTGCTCACCGGGCTAGAGGAGGTACGCGCCACCGCGGCTAGGTACCTGCCCTGGATGGTGGTCATGCCGCTGCTGGCAGTCTGGAGTTATCTACTTGACGGGGTGTTCATTGGCACGTCTGCCGTGCGTGAAATGCGCAATAGTATTTTCATTGGCCTAGCGATTTATCTGCCTACTTGGTGGCTTACCCTAGGCTTAGGCAATCACGGGCTATGGCTCGCTTTTACCCTTTTCACCCTGGCTCGTTCTGCTGTACTCATTGGCTACTATCGCCACTACCGCCATACCCGCTGGCGCTCTGAATCTGCTTAATTAACCGACCGTTGAAGCCTGCAACGTTTGGTTTGCTCTGGCTGCGCTAACGTAACGTTAGGCGTCTGTATATGCTACCTGACGATAGATGAAAAATACGGCACGCCCCCGTATATTAGCATCGCACTTCCTAATAACGATTATAGCGAGCACTCCATGTTAAAATTTATCTCCAAGCCAGCGGTGAAACTGGTCGAGCGCTATTTGCCCGACCCCTATATCTTTGTCCTTCTACTAACGCTGATCGCAGCGATTGCCGCCATCGCCGTGGAACGCCAAACGCCTCTGGCCGTTCTGCGCATGTGGGGTGACGGTTTCTGGAACCTGCTCACCTTCTCTATGCAGATGCTGCTAGTGTTGGTCACCGGCTTTATGCTGGCTAGCTCCCCCCCGATCAAACGCTTCCTGCAAAAAATTGCCAGCACCGCCAAAAGCCCGGGCGGCGCAATTATCTTGGTGACGCTGGTATCGCTTGCGGCTAGCTGGATCAACTGGGGCTTCGGGCTGGTGGTTGGCGCCCTATTCGCCAAAGAATTGGCCCGCGTGATTCGCGTCGACTACCGCCTACTGGTTGCCAGTGCGTACTCAGGCTTTGTGGTATGGCACGGCGGTTTAGCCGGCTCGGTACCTCTCACCATTGCCACCGAGGGTCATTTTTCGGCTGACCAAATTGGCATTATCGGTACCGGCTCGACTATTTTTGCCTTTTTTAACTTAGCCATTGTGCTTTGCTTGTTTATCGCGGTTCCGCTGGTCAACCGTATGATGCTGCCCGATGAAAAAGACAGCGTTTATATCGATACCAAGCTGCTTGATGATGAACCAGAGACGCAGGGCCGTATTACCCGCCCGGCAGAAAAACTTGAAAACAGTATGCCGCTTGCCCTCATGGTAGGCGTCCCTGGTTTGCTATTTCTGCTGGATCACTTTTTATTACGTGACGGCGGCTTAAACTTAAACGTTGTTAACTTCCTGTTTCTCTTCTTAGCGATTGTGCTTCACCGCACGCCGCGCAACTTGCTTAACAGCCTGAATGAAGCGATTAAAGGCGGGGCAGGTATCGTCATTCAGTTCCCGTTCTACGCGGGCATCATGGCGATTATGGTGCAGTCCGGTTTAGCACAAAGCATGTCTGAGTGGTTGGTCTCCTTTGCTACTGCTACCTCGCTGCCCTTCTGGTCGTTCCTAAGCGCTGGCATTGTGAACCTGTTCGTCCCTTCCGGTGGTGGCCAGTGGGCGGTGCAAGCTCCGGTGATGCTGCCCGCGGCAGAAGCGCTAGGCGCTGATATTCCACGTATTGCCATGGCAGTGGCCTGGGGCGATGCTTGGACCAACCTGCTGCAACCTTTCTGGGCCCTACCGGTACTGGCGATTGCGGGATTGAAGGCCAAGGACATCATGGGCTTCTGCCTGGTTCAGCTATTGATTACCGGCATTATCATCTCGGTTGGCTTAGTCTGGTTCTAAGCTCTATACCTTTAAAGGCCCCTTTCACTATCATGCCCGCCCACTCATGGGCGGGCATTTTCAACTGATAAGGCTCTACCATGTCGACAACACCGAACTCAGAACACAGCGCCCTACCCGGCCAGCATGAGCTCTCTATGACGGTGCTTATGACACCCGATATGGCAAACTTCAGCGGGAAAGTGCATGGCGGTGCTATCCTTAAAAAGCTTGATGAAGTGGCCTACGCTTGTGCCAGCCGCTACTCTGGTCATTATGTCGTTACGCTCTCGGTGGATCAGGTGCTGTTTAAACAGCCTATTCACGTCGGCGAGTTAGTGACCTTTCTCGCTAGCGTTAACCACGTGGGACGCTCCTCCATGGAGATAGGCGTTAAGGTCGTAGCTGAAGATATACGCCAAAAGCTGATTCGCCACACCAATAGCTGCTACCTCACCATGGTAGCGGTCAATGCCGACGGGAAACCCGCTAAAGTACCGCCTTTAGCGCTGGAAACCTCATTACAGAAACTACGCTTTGACAAGGCAGCCCTGCGTAAGAAGCTGCGCAAACAGGCAGAAAAGGAAGAGCTACTAACCCAACAGCATCATCATCAGCTGAATTCCTAGCCCCTTGTTCACTCCCTTAATGTTATGACAAGGAGTCTCTATGCCTGCCAAGGAGCGCTACCCAAACCTGCCTAAAGCCGTTGAATATGCGCATATCGGCTGGGATTTTTTAATTCTTGCAGCGGTTATTATTAATTTAAGCCTACTGTTATTCGACTCACTGTTCCTACTTGATCCCATCAACCAAACCATTGCTTCTATTGCGCCAGGTTTCCACACTTTTTACGATACGGCGATTCACAGTCGCTTTATTGCGATTGACCTCTATTTTGTGGCTTTTTTCGTCGCCGACGTGCTGCTGGGCTGGGCAGTCGCCATTGCCGAGCGACGCTATCATCGCTGGTTCTTTTACCCCTTCATTCATTGGTATGACGTACTTGGATGCATCCCGTTAAGTGGCTTCCGCTGGCTGCGTGTCCTGCGTGTGGTATCGCTACTGAATAGGTTGCACCGCCTGCGGATCATCGATGTTACGCGCTGGACGAGCTACCAGTTTGTCGCTAAGTATTACGATATCTTGTTAGAAGAGCTTTCCGATCGCATTGCACTGCGTCTACTGGGTAACGTTCAGCATCAGATTGTCGCCAGCGACTCGCTGACCGAGCAAGTCATCGACCGAGTTGTAATGCCCCGCAAAGACCAACTCATTCGCGAAATTTCCCAACGGCTGGAAAGCACTGTCGGCCAAGCCTACCAACAGAACCGCACCGCCATTATGAAGGCCATCGATGAGCTGGTGAGCCGCACACTGCGGGAGAGTCCCGAAATCCAGAAACTGCACCGCCTGCCCATGGGGCAAACGGCGTCCAACGCCATGCAGGCATCACTCAGCGGGGTTGCCCAACGCCTCGTGGATGAGCTGGCCTTGGGCATTCACTCGCCGGAATTCCGCCAGCTTATCGAACAAACCGCAGAGAGCGGCTTTGAGAGCTGGCTAACCGTCGATGAAGGCAGCGCCCATGTCACCGAGCAAGTGCTTTACGACATGATCGAAATGCTCAAAGAACAGGTCCGTCTCCAACGCTGGAAGGGACGCTATGAGTAACGAATGGCTGATTCTTGGCCCTGCAGCGCTTTATATGATGTCGATGACCCTAACGCCCGGGCCTAACAACATCATGCTTACCGCCTCGGGCGCTAACTTTGGCTTTCGACGTACACTGCCGCATATGTGGGGAATTTTGGGGGGCTGCTTTTTACTGTTTGCCAGCATTGCACTTGGGCTTGGCGTACTGTTTGAACGCTTTCCGGTGGTACAAACTACGCTTCGCTGGGTGGGTAGCGCCTACTTGCTCTACTTAGCGTGGAAAATTGCCACGGCGCCACCGCCCAACTTACAGAGCAGCCTTCACGCCGTGCCACTGACGTTTTGGCAGGCGGCCATGTTCCAGTTTGCCAACCCAAAAGCGTGGGTAATGGGGCTGGCACTAATGGCAGGCTTCCTACCGGAGAGCGGCCAGCCAGTGCTCAACGCGCTCGTACTGGCCGGTTTCGCGGAACTGGTGGCCCTGCCCTGCATTGCCCTATGGGCCGCCTTTGGCAGCGCCATCGGGCAATGGATCAGAAGTGACAGGGCATGGCGCGGGTTTAACATCACGATGGGCGTACTCACCGCCGCCTGCGTGTGGCTGATACTGCGTTAGCCACAACGTAGCGCTTCAATAGTATCGTCGCTGCCTAAATGGATATTTAGGCGATCTTCCCGGTAGTCCAAGGTGGCAGCGCTGCCGGGGCGAAGCACTCGCACTTGGCGAGCACCGCTCTCGCTTTGTAGCAGAGAGGCACTGGCTTCATTAAATGGTTCGCCCAGGGCATGCGCAACGGCACTGGCATCGCATGCCTGGGAGCCCGGCGCGGTTTGCTCTACCGAGGGTGGCTGTGGTGCGGCAACGTCATTGGGTGCGCTGGTACAGCCAGCCAACAGCAGTATGCCTAGCGCCCCACCTAAGCGTTTCATATGGCGTCGCATGATTGCCGTTAAGGCGTATCTTGACTTCATTCGTGATCTACCTCATGTGTCTCTTGTCTAATAGCAATGTGGGCTAGGCATTGCTGCCTAGCCCACATGCTTCATAGCAAACCGCTAGACCGAATCTTAGCTTGCGGCGTCCTGTACCGCTTTGCCACCCTCTTGAACATCCTGTCCTGCTCCTGCAATAGTATTACAGCCTGCTAGAGCGCCCGCAGTCATAAGCAGAATAAAGCTCGTCGCCAGTAATTTTTTCATCATGTTCTCCTTAACAGGTTATTCAACATCGGGAAGCTCCGACGGCAGCCTTATCGCCTAGGAGTGTTTTCAGCGTAACAGATTTTGATAGTTTCGCTTGTTTTCCCTGAGTTATCCGCTGCCTGCTATGATGGTAACCATATCGGTTAGCTTAGGAGCACTAAACTTGGCAAGCTTTGAACTCGACGCACGCTTAGCAGCAGACACCCTGCCCATCGCAGACCTGCCGCTCTGCCGAGCGCTGTTGATGAACGATGCCCGTTATCCCTGGGTCGTGCTCGTACCGAGAGTAATCTCGGTCAGTGAAGTGTTTGAACTCAGTCCAGAGGAGCAGGCACAGCTCTGGCAGGAAGCTACTCAGCTGGGAGCCGCTATGAAAAAAGTCTTCCACGGTGACAAACTCAACATTGCCACGCTGGGCAACGTAGTCCGTCAGCTACATATCCATTTAGTTGTGCGCTATACCGATGATGCAAGCTGGCCCGCGCCGGTGTGGGGCAACGGCGCGCCAGAGCCTTATGAGTTAGACCAGCAAGGGGAGCGCCGGGAGCAGCTACTTGCCCAGATTGAGGGGCTGGCGCTACCCACTTAGCCGCCCAGCAGCGAGCCACGCGCAGGAGGCTCATTGAGCAACGGCCCGCTAGCTGGCTGGGCAGCCCCAGCGAGGGAAAGCGACACCCCAAGCGCAATGATCAGTGCCCCGCCTGTCAGTGCTACCCACCCAGCTACTTTCTCGACTAACTGCTGACTGCGCTGCTTCTGTAGACGCTTCGCCGCCCAGCCTCTGGCCACAATGCTGGCAATCGCTAGAAAAGAAACCGTTATTCCCGTGCCCAGGGACATCGCCATCACTGACGCCACCCCCACATAAAACTGTCCTAGCAAGCTTGCCGCCCCCAGCATAAGCACCGCTCCCGTGCAGGGACGCATGCCAATCGCTCCTACGGTCATCAGCGCAGTGCGCCAGTCAAGTGCCTGCTGTGGTTCGATATGGTGGGCACCGCCGCAGCAGTGGGCATGGTCGTGGCTGTGGTGCTCATGGCTGTGGTGGTCATGGCTGTAGTCGTGCCGGTGATTAGCAGAGCGAGGCTGCATGTCCTCTGGCGAATGGGGAGCAGCGTAAACATGGCGCAGCTGTTTCACCGCCCGCCAGCAGAGCCAAGCACCTAACAGCGCTACCAGCAGAAAGCTGGCCTGCTCGACCCACACCACGCTGCCCATGGCTTGCCGCGTCACCCAGCCCAACCCATGCACCAGCACGGCCACCATGGCAATGGCCGTCACGCCCTGCAGTAACGATGCCGCGAAGGAGAGCCCTAGTGCCCGACGGGTGGCCCCACCATGCGAGGCTAAATACGTCGCAAGCACCGCTTTGCCATGCCCCGGCCCCGCCGCGTGGAACACACCGTACGCAAAGCTCACACCTAACAGTGTTAGCCAAGTCCCTGCGGTAGGTGTGCGGGAAAGTTCGGTAATGGCCAGCGTCAAGCTACGGTGTAAATCCCGCTGCCAGGCCAGCAGTTGAAAGCTTGCGCTCTGTAGGTTGGCCTGAACGACAAACACAACTAGCGCTGCGCCGAATACGGCAATCGCGCCCCAGACCATTTGGTGCCGCGTTAGTGGCATCATCCCCTCCGCCAAAAGTTATACAGTAACACTTTATACACGACTCCCCCCGGCATCTGCTAGAGGCACGCGACGCGTCCTGTTTCAGCGAAGTGTCTTCCTAAACCTGGCTCGCCCTGCTCATCAACGTCTAATAACGCCGCCTGCATAACCAGCTCTGGATCAGGATCGGCGGGCAAAATAGTGAGCTCGCAGCTCGGCTCACCGTGAAGAATAAGTGCCTGCTCAGAAGGTGAACCGTCAACGTCCTCATGCACGACTTCGAGGTAGTAGGTAGGATCAAACACTTGATACTCAAGCGTGCGGCCTGCTAGCGGCTCGGGGGTCGATAAGGGCAAAATGAACATAAAGGTTAAGCGGCCATCGCGCTCCATCGCTGTATATTCAGTCACTTCGCCTAGTGCTTGCCGCTGCCCATCGAGACGCACTTCAGTGAAATAGTGCTGTTGAGACAAGTTCTGACGAATCTCACTCCCCAACTGATCAAGCCCCTGGGCAAGATCCGCTCCCGGCACCTGCTGAAGCTCTTCAAATACCACTAGGCTGTAAAAAGGATCCATTTGCCAAGTTTGGTGCAAACCGCTCACCACGCCCTCATCATCGGTGATTACCCGCACATTTAAATCTATCCAGCCGTGAGGGTGGGCTAACACGCCAGGGCTTATCAATAGGCCCGTAAGGCCAAGGACAAAGGCGCCACTCCAGGCACACGCCTTATTTTTCAAACTGGCCCAAAAGGGGGTTACTGCTGTCACGGTGCTTCTCCCAACGTATGTTGCAGCTCGACTAGCCATGGGTCTAACACATAGGGCGGCAGCGGTTGATTGCCACGCAAGGCTGAAACCCTTACGCGACTGCCGCCACCCTCTTCGCTCACCTGAAGCCGCAAACGGTACTCCGGCCAGCGTGCCAGGGCTGCTTCTGCGCGTCCTAAGGCTAAATCCGCATGCCTGACCACATACCCTTGAGCGATCATCAGTTCAACAGCGTGACGAAACGTTTGCTCTGCTGGCGCGGCGTAACGAAGCTCACGGGATTCAAGTGGCTCTCGGGTAGCGCAGCCTGCCAGCACCATCAGGGCACTGACGACCAACATATAGCGAAGTACTTTCATAGCGCACTCTCACCGGAAATAGGTAACAGCGCTGCCTGAAAGCGCTGGCAAAAATCCTCATTACTGGCACTGTAGGACTCACGTAGATCTCTCAAGTGATCAAAACGGCGAATATCCCGCGAGATGCGAACATAGCCGTCGTTGACGAATAGCGAAACCCGTTCAACCTCCACTGGTTGCTGACCAACGCCGCCACCGAATCCTCCCCCAATCCCTAAACCGACGCTAGAACCGCCGCGGCCCAAACCAATACCTCCAAACACTCGCATTCCCTGCCCATATCCGTAAGCGTTATCGTAAGGATCATAGTAGCCAATCAGATCCCGCTGGCGGCTAGCGCTGACAAGTCCCAAACGCGTATCTGTCGACACCAGCTCAAATCCCCACGCTTCCAACACCGCAACACTTTGGGTCAGCACGTCTTGCGCTAGCGCGTCTGGGGTGGTCACTGCTACGGTTGTCGACGCGCCTATGGGGAAGTAGCACGAGGCAGCCGGAGCGGGTTCGGCTTGAGGCAGCCTGTCGGGTACCGTCTGGCAGCCCATCAAGAGCAGCAGACAACTCATACCTAGCGGTACTGTTTTCATGTTCGATCCTCTAACCGTCATCATGGCCGAACTGGCACCTGGCAGCGTATTAAGCCCCCGTAAAGATCACTATATAGCGGCCAGCAAGGACGATATTCTAAATCACGTATGCAATAGACCGTCATTAACGGAGGTTGTGCGATGAACGTACTGCTTTGCCCCGATAGTTTCAAAGATGCACTGAGCGCCGAACAGGCGGCTCAGGCAATGGCCTGCGGCGTTAAGCGCGCAACACCCTCTGCCACATTAACAGTGTGCCCGCTGGCCGATGGCGGAGAAGGCAGCCTTGAGGCCCTGGTCGCGGCCACCGGCGCCGAGCGCCGCCAGCTAACCGTCCAAGACGCCTTGGGACGGCCACGCCAGGCTTTTTGGGGCTGGCATCGTGAACAGCGTACCGCGTTTATCGAATTGGCAGAAGCCAGCGGGTTACAACACCTGTCGGCTCAAGAGCGCAACGCCCTTCATACCTCCACTTACGGCGTGGGCGAACTGTTTAAAGCCGCCTTAGATGCGGGCGCCGAAAAGGCCCTGCTGCTGCTCGGCGGAAGCGCCACCAATGATGCCGGTGCGGGCATGCTTCAAGCCTTAGGCGCCCAACTGTTGGATCAGCAAGGTGCCCCGCTACCGCCTGGCGGCGCAGCGCTTCAGGAACTGGCTACCTTAGACCTTGCGGCGCTAGACCCACGCCTTGCCAAACTCCAGGTCGAAGCAGCGGTCGATGTGGACAACCCGCTGCTGGGCGAACGAGGCGCCAGTGCGGTGTTTGGCCCGCAAAAAGGTGCTTCTCGTGACGACGTCGCTCAGCTAGATCGCGCCCTAAGTCACTTTGCTGATCTGTGTGCAGACGCGCTTGGCCGCGATGACCGGGAGCATGCTGGAGCCGGCGCGGCGGGTGGCATGGGGTTTGCGGCGCGCACGTTTTTAAACGCCACGCTTACGCCGGGTATTGACATTATTATGCAGCAAGCCAAGCTGCCTGACCTGCTAGCCGAGGCTGACTTGGTCATTACCGGTGAAGGCCGCTTAGACGGCCAAAGCCTCGCTGGCAAAACGCCGATTGGCGTGGCCCGCGCCGCCCACCAACAGGGTAAACCCGTCATTATTCTAGCCGGTAGTTTAGGCGAAGGTTGGCAGGCCTGTTTTCAAGAGGGCGTTACCGCTGCCTTTGCCCTTGCAGATGGCCCTATGAGTCTTGAGCAAGCCTTGCCACGCACAGCGGAATTGCTAGCGGCACGCTGCGAGAGCATTGCCCGGCTATGGATAGCCAGCGCTAAGCAGTGAATAGGCAGTTACTAAAGAGCTGGGCGTTAGCCCTTGAAAAACACCGTAAGTGCCTGCATCTCTTAGTTAGACATAAACCATTTCAGCTTACTGCCAGCGTTATATCATGGCGCTATGGCTACGATGCAGAAAACTTGTTTTGCCGCTTCCAAAAAGCGTTTTAAGCTAAATCAAATGATTTGATGGCCGCTCAACGTTAACGCGGCTCCAACCATGGAGGAGCACCACATGACCGATATGAACAGCATTGGCCTACACGAAGGCAGCGCTAGCCAACTGGCCGAAAAACTCAACCACCTGCTGGCCAACTACCAAATTTTTTACATGAACGTCCGTGGCTACCACTGGAACGTAAAAGGCAGCGACTTTTTTGAGCTTCACGCGAAATTCGAAGAGCTCTACACCGACCTGCTGACCAAAGTAGACGAAGTCGCTGAACGTATTCTCACCCTGGGTCACAAGCCGGTTCACGCTTATAGCGACTACATCACGCTGTCGCACATCAAAGAAGATAAAGATGTGCACGACGGCAATACCTGCGTGAAAGGGGTGCTTGCCGGTTTCCAAACGCTCATTGAGCTACAGCGTGAGCTACTGTCCCTTGCCTCGGATGCTGACGATGAAGGCACGGCCTCCCAGGCAGGCGACTACATTCGCGAGCAGGAAAAAACCGTCTGGATGCTCAATGCCTATTTGGGTAAGTAAGCGTTAATCGAAAGCCCAAACACAAAAACGGCACCTACACGGTGCCGTTTTTGATGGCTAGCGAACAAGGCCGTTAACGCGGCGTCGCCAGTTGCTCAATCAACGCCCGCAGCATGTCCCAAAACTCCCCTACCGAATCAAGCTCGACGCGCTCGTCCGGTGAGTGGGCACCGCGAATCAGCGGACCAAACGAAATCATATCTAAATGCGGATATTTACTGCCTAAAATACCGCATTCAAGCCCCGCATGAATCACCTTAACCTCAGGCTCACGGCCAAGCAGCTCGGTGTGGCGCTGTTTAAACGTCGCCAGTAGCTCGCTTTCGGGGTTAGGCGCCCAGCCAGGGTAGCCATTTTCTACCTTCACCCGTGCGCCCATCAGCCCAAACAGCGCTTGAAAGCGGTCGGCCATCGCGTCAGTCGCACTATCATGCAGCGATCGCACTAGCGCGCACAGATGAAAACGCCCGGCTTCCAGGCTCAACACCCCTAGGTTGTTCGAAGTTTCCACCACGCCCGGCACATCGGCGCTCATACGCTCGACACCACAAGGAGCCGCATGGAGTGTCGCGAGCAGCATAGCGCTGGTGTCACGGGTGAGTGGCTCTGTTCCGCTGGGCGGAGTGATACGTTCGGCCGTTAGCGTTAGGCCGCTGTCACCACTGCCAAGCTCTGCTTTTAAGGTACCCTCTAGGCTTGCCACGGTGGCGAGCGCTGCCTCTACGTCGTCAGAAGGCAGTGCCACCTGGGCAAATGCCTCGCGAGGGATCGCATTGCGTAAGGTGCCGCCTTGATAGCGGATGAGACGCGCATCAAAGATTTCCAGCGCGCGGAGTACCCGCACCAGCAAGCGGTTGGCATTGCCCAACGGCTTATGAATATCCATACCCGAGTGGCCGCCCTTCAGGCCAGTCAGCGATAGCGATACGACTTGCTCATCTTCATGCAGTTCGGCGCTAGGCAGCTGGGCATCGACGACTACATCGGCACCGCCTGCGCAGCCGATATACACCTGGCCACGGTCTTCGCTGTCCAAGTTAAGCAGTAACGACCCTTCTAACCAATTGTCGGCCAGATTTAACGCGCCCCCCATGGACGTTTCTTCTTCCAAGGTAAATAGCGCCTCAAGCGGCCCGTGGGTAAGCGCGGGATCTTCCAACACGGCAAGAATCGCCGCGACGCCCAGTCCATTATCAGCCCCTAGGGTGGTGCCATCGGCATGCAGCCAGCCTTCTTTAATGTAGGTGCCGATCGGGTCGCGGGTAAAGTCGTGATCCTTATCCGCATTTGCCTGGGCCACCATATCCAAATGCCCCTGTAACACCACGCCAGGCGCCTGCTCGCAGCCCGGCGAGGCCGGTTTGCGAAGCCGCAGATTACCAAAGGCATCACGATCATGGGTTAGCCCTTGGGCGTCGGCCCAAGCTTCTAGAGTCGCCACCAGCGCGGCTTCATGGCCCGATGGGCGCGGCGTGTTGCATAGCGTACGGAAATGGCGCCAAACAAGGTTTGGTGCGAGCGCTTCTAAATGTGCGTTCATGGTAACTCTTCAGTATCGATAACCGCACTATCCTAACGCTCAGAACCACGCCGGGAAAGCGCGTGCTTGCCATCTCTACATCCGTTTGACTATCTACTTACCTCCTGGCGCTTGGCGGAGTATGCATTGAATAGCCTGTCGCAGTCGGCTAATCGCCTTGCTGTGGGCGCTTGCCAATGGCTGATTTTGAAACGCCCACGCGGCCAGCTGCTGGTGAGCTAAGCGTGCCTGTTCATCCAACGGCCAGTGGCTGGCTTCCCGGGCCAGCGACTGAAGCGCCGCCCGAGCAAGCGCAGGGTCGCGGTGAGCGTACGCCACATCATCAACCGCCTGCCGCTCCGACGTGCTGAGTGGCGCGCTAGGTAGCGAAGGCAGCATCAGCACCAGTACCGCAGCGGGCAGTGCGTGCAATTCAAACGCCAAGAGGCCTGGAAGTGACGCTGCAAACTGACGCCGCAGCGCCTCAAGCACCACTTTGCCCTCGGCATTTAACGCCTGCGCCACCATCACCGCATACTCGCCGGTGGCGGTTTCGCGGGTAACGCCCAGGCGCACCGGTACAAACCCCAGCGCCAGCCAGAAGCGCAGCAGTGACGCCTCGGCGCCAAAGGTGGCGCCATAAAGGGCGACCCCTTGCTGGGCAGCACACGCAACATCCTCGTTTACCAGCCGCCGCGCGAGCCCCTCGCGACGCCGTTCAGGGTGAGTCGCGATTCGTGATACCCGACGCCAGCGGGCGGTCAGCGCTTCCCTGCTCCCGCTGTGCGCGGCTAGCGACTGAGCCAGCAGATGCCCCTGAGGACGCCGCTCGCCACGCGCCACCTGCTCGGCAAGCTCCGCTGTAAAACCGCCCTCTTCACGGGTCACTAAGACTGCCTGGGGCTCATCGTCATGGATGATGATACGCAGCCCGGTGCTGGGGCCATCCAACAGCTGACGTAGATCGCTCGGCGTGGTGCGGTAGTGTGACTGCACCAAGAGACCAAACAATTTTTCAAGCAGCGTTTCTTGCTGGGCCAGCTGGGCTTGGGCCAAAAGCACGCTTCTCCCGGCGCCCTGCTTGGCCTGAGGCAGCGGCGCCTTTAGCAGCAGCAGTTGTTGAATGGCCGCTTCAAGGGGGTCATCTGGCGACCAGCGGACAGGCTCGGTGAGTTCAAGGGCTCGCCACTGTGGCGCTTGGCGATCGAGCACGTCACGAAAGCGCAATGCGAAACCTCGCCCTGAACCCTCATAACCATGCACCGTGGTCGCAAAGGCAATGCGCGGAAACGCCGCTAACCACTGCCCCAGCAGCCCGGCTGGCATGGCGGCCGCTTCATCCACCAGCAAATAGCTACCGTCACCGCCCACCCGCTGGTCATTCACATACTCCGTGAGCAGGTCTGGCGGCAAAAAATCCAACGCGGCGCCATCGGGCATTACAAAGCGTCCTGGCGTTTCTTGCTGCCCCAAGGGGCATAGTGCGACTAACCGGGCAAAAAAGCTTTCCAGGGCGCTTAACCGAGGGGCGGTTACCACAATACGACTGATGCCTTTAGTTAGCAGCCGCGCGCAGGCGATCCCCAACGCGGCACTTTTACCGCGCCCGCGGTCAGCGGTGATAACCAGCGGCCGACGTCGTTTAAGCCCCACCAACCCGGCAACCGCCTTGGCCTGGTCGCGCGTCAGGCAGTCTGCATCATCAACATACGCAGCCCGCTGAGGGCGCATAGGTAGCTTGGGAAGCGTCAAGGCACCCTTGGCTGACCAATGGATAATGCTGGGAGACGACAGCAAGCGCGCCATACGCGCTAAGTAGTGCGCAGTGAGCGACTCCCAGCGCCAGGGATGATCGGCAAAACGGGCGTAGTCGGGGTCAGGGTGGGCACCAACGCGCTCAGGCGTAATCACGATGCATAGCCCGCCGGCGGTCACGGTGCCTGCGAGGGCGCCTAGGGCATCTGGGTCTAGTCCTTGGGCGCCGCTGGCATCGATCACCATCAGCTGATGTTCAGCGCCTAACCGGGTACGCGCTTTGCGCGCCGTTAAGCACGCGGCAACCGGCGCTTCCTCTGCATCGCCTATCCATAGGGGTGATTGCCAACACGCCGCTTGCCAAAGCTCCAGGGCCTGCTCGCGGCACTCGCTGGGCGGCCCAACTAACCACACTAGCTGCCGCCAGCGGCGACGCTGCAAACGCGCTGCGTGCCAAACCAGCGCATTAACATGACGCGTGCGCGTCGTACACGATGAGGCCATATCAGCTCCCAGACGAGCATTGTGCTTACAACTTTGGTATGGGAAATACTGCTTTTCAACGGTCAACCGTGACTTGCTTTCGCCATAAAAAAGTCATAACTATTTGTTAAAATTAACAATAACAACTAAACCGTTAATACGCGTGTGGCTAGTTTCCGCTAAACACTGATATTGCGCCGCAGCGGGTAGATTATGATAGCTTAAGTCTGTAGCGGAACGGGAACATCGCTTACGTAAACGTCACCTACCGCTCGTTACTTTCCTGTCTCAAGGTAACAAACACTAATAAATTCGTACGCCAAACCAGGAAATCATCATGAAAAAAATGGCAAAATTCGCCCTTACAGGCCTCGCGGCTGGCGTTGCCCTCGCCGCACTCACCACCACCGCTCAGGCCCAAGAACAGTGGACAATGACCTCCACTTGGCCCGACAACCTGGACCTTATTAAAATCGATCAGCACTGGGCTGATTTAGTCAACCAACTGGCCGGGGATGAGCTGCAAATCAATTTCCGTGCTGGCGGCACGCTGATGCCTGGCACAGAAGTATTCGATGCCACTGAGACAGGTGCTATCCAAGCCTCAGGCGACTGGCCCGGCTACTGGGCTGGTTTGAATCCTGCCTTCTCGCCTCTGGCCACCACCACGAGCCTGTTCAACGGCGTGGATTATCTAAACTGGATCCAGCAATGGGGCGGTTTTGAGCTCTACCAAGAGATTTACGGCCAGTACAATATGGTCTATTTGCCTTACGGCATTACCAACAACGAATCAGGCTTTATGGGCCGCACGCCCATCGAGAGCATTGCCGACTTAGAGGGCAAGCGCTTACGCCTTTCTGGTCGTGACCAAGGGCGCGTGCTGGAAGAGCTAGGCGGCTCACAAGTCACCCTCGCCGGTGGCGAAGTGTACCAAGCGATTGAACGTGGCGTTATTGACGCTGGCGAATTCTCAACGCCCGGCGTTGACTTCAAGGCAGGCTTCGCAGAAGTAGCTGATTACTGGGCGACCCCCGGCTGGCACCAGTCGGCGAGCGTTTTTGGCGTCATGATCAACAAAGATTCATGGGACGCCCTCTCAGAAGAGACGCAGGCGAAGCTAAGAATTGCGGCTGAAGCTACCATGGCTTGGTCACTCTCTTGGTCAGAGCGTG
This sequence comes from Halomonas sp. 7T, assembly GCF_025643255.1. Taxonomy (NCBI): domain Bacteria; kingdom Pseudomonadati; phylum Pseudomonadota; class Gammaproteobacteria; order Oceanospirillales; family Halomonadaceae; genus Halomonas; species Halomonas sp. 7T. Next base: position 2,572,469 of record NZ_CP087112.1, read on the forward strand.
AATCCACTGAAGCCACCCAGAACTTTATTGATGCGGGTGTCACCATCAACCAGTTCTCCGAAGAGGATCTGGCGCGCATTCAAGAAATCACTAACGACGTGATTGTGCGCGGTGCCTGTGAGCATGCCGACCACGCGAAGGTCTACCACTCCATGATCTCCTACCTCCAAGAGTACGCTGCATGGCGTGATGTCACCGTGCCGTTCAACATGAGCCGTACGATGGACAACCTGCCCTCACTGGAAGAGATTGAAGCCTGCCTGTAAGGCGCTTCTGTGCCGCCCCGGTTCGCCGGGGCGGTTTTTTGTGCTGACCGCGGAGATCTTCCATGAATGCGATTGCCAAGGCGATCGATGCGATTAACGAGCTATTCGGGCGAATTATTGCCCCGTTAATTGCCATCATTACCCTGATTGTTCTTTATGACATTGCGTCACGTTTTTTCTTTGGCCGCCCCAGTGACTGGGCGTTCGATGTGACCAAAATGCTGTTTGGCGCCCACTTCATGCTGATGGCCGCTTACGGGCTTCGTCACCATGCCCACGTAGAAGTTGACGTTATAAAGCGCTTGTTATCGCGTAAAAAGCAGGCGGTACTCGATCTGCTCGGCTACCTGATCTTCTTTGTTCCCTTCATTTGGTTACTGTTGACCTACGGTTGGCGTTTCTTTGAGCGCTCATTCAGCCGTGGAGAAACCACCTACGGCATGGTCTCAATTCCGGTATACCCGGTAAAAGGCGTTATCGTAGTAGCCGCCGTACTTATCTTATTGCAGGCGATTGCTATCGTTCTGCGCGCTGTTATGCAGCTGCGTGAGGAGAAATCCGCATGAGTGCAGAACTACTAACGCTGGTGATGTTTGGCGGGCTTCTGGTGGGCCTGTTTATGGGGCATCCGCTGGCCTTTGTACTGGGCGGCATGGCCGTCATCGGCGCCTACCTAGGGCCAGGCATCAATACGCTGGGCATTATTATTAATAATGTCTATGGCAACGCCATGGATAACTACGTACTGGTCGCCATTCCACTCTTTATATTGATGGCGCGCTTTCTTAACGATTCGGGCGTCACTGAAAAAATGTTTGATGCCATGCGGCTGCTATTGGCGAACCTTCGCGGCGGCCTGGCACTCACCGTTGTGGTTGTATCGGTTCTGCTGGCAGCCACCACGGGCATTGTGGGTGCGTCCATTGCGGTAATGGGCATGATCGCGTTAGTGCCAATGCTCAAGTATGGCTACAACAAAGAGTTAAGTGCTGGCGTGATTATGGCCAGCGGCTGTCTGGGTATTTTGATCCCCCCTAGCATTATGCTGATCCTAATGGCCAGCTATTCACCTGTGTCAGTCGGCGCACTCTTTGCTGGCGCATTGGTGCCAGGCCTGATGCTAGGGGTGATGTATGCGGTATACGTTTTGGTTATCTGCTGGCTAAAGCCGAGCTATGGCCCGCGGGTACCTGCAGCAGAGCGTGCAGAAGTCAGTACCAAACAGCTGCTGATCATGCTCGCCAAGTACGTCGTACCTCCGATGTCCTTGATACTGGGCGTGCTGGGTGCTCTGTTCACCGGCGTCGCCACGGCGACAGAAGCGTCAGCGATAGGTGTCTTCATTGCTTTCCTGCTGTTTCTAATCTTTGGTGATCGCAAAATTTCAACCTGTTACAACACGCTGATCGAAGCGGGCAAAACGACCACGATGGTGATGTTAGTACTGGTAGGCGCCACGGCGTTTACGGGCGTGTTCTCGATTGGCGGCGGTATGACGGTGATCAGCGACTTTGTATTGGCCGTGCCGGGTGGCACCGTGGGTGCGCTGCTGCTGATGCTCTTCCTGGTCTTTATCCTCGGTATGTTCCTCGACTGGACCGGTATCGTGTTACTGAGCTTCCCAATTATGCTGCCGATTATTGCGCAGATGGACGTGGACGTACTGTGGTTCGTCGTCATGGTGGCCGTTGTGCTTCAAACGTCGTTCCTCACCCCGCCATTTGGCTATGCGCTGTTCTATTTAAAAGGCGTGGCGCCGCCAGGGGTAGAGATCGTCGACCTTTACAAAGCGGTTATCCCCTTTGTTGCCATCATCATTTTTGCCTGCATACTGATGGCCATATTCCCCGGATTAATAACCGGGCTGCCCAGCATGATGGTGGGCTATTAGAGATCGTACCTTTCTCACGCTAAACACCTTCTCCCCCCGCTATGCGGGGGGATTTTTTTTAACGCTGTTATGTTGGCTGCAGCCAACATGCGCAAGTGATACTATTTGCACCCGTTACTTTTTCGCATTGACGTTCGCATTTGCAATGCCGTCACTGCCCGCCTCGACCTAGGAGACAACGACGTGTCGCTATCTGCTCGCCGTTCACCGCAGGCTCTATTTTCAGATTTGGCCTCGCGTTTTAGGCTGTCGCTGAACCCTTGGTCGATTGCGCTATTCTTGATAGCCCTGTCGGTAGCGCTACCTATCTTGGTGGTGTTTGGACATATCGTGGTTCCCACCGAGGGCGTGTGGCAACACCTCGCCAGCACGGTGCTTCCACGCTATCTATCCAATACCTTTTGGCTAGTGCTATGGGTGGGGCTGGGTACGCTGATTATCGGCGCAAGCTCTGCCTGGCTGGTGGTGATGTGCCGTTTCCCCGGCAAGCGGATCTTTGAGTGGGCGTTATTATTACCCTTAGCGGTGCCAACCTACGTGATCGCCTACGCCTATACCGATTTTTTACAGGTTGCCGGGCCGTTGCAAAGCGCGCTGCGGGAGTGGTTTGGCTGGCAATTTGGCGATTACTACTTTCCAAATATACGCTCCCTCGGTGGAGCAGCGACGCTCATTACTTTTGTACTCTACCCTTATGTCTACCTGCTCGCTCGCGCCTCGTTTCTTGAGCAGTCGGTGTGCGTGCTGGATGTGGGCCGCACGCTAGGCCGTGGGCCGTGGCACCTGTTTAGTAGCGTTGCCCTACCGCTCGCTCGCCCCGCATTAGTGGGCGGGGTGTCGTTGGTACTGATGGAAACACTCAATGAATTTGGCGCCGTGCAGTTTTTCGGCGTGGATACCTTTACCACCGGCATCTACCGAACATGGTTTGGCTTAGGCGAGCCGGTGGCCGCCGCTCAGCTTGCGGCTTGCCTACTGACCTTTGTGATTGTGTTGGTACTGCTAGAACGCTATTCCCGGGGTAAACGGCGCTATTTTCACACCACCAACCGTTATCAACAGCTGCCAGAGTACCGCCTCCACGGCTGGCGGGCATTCGGCGCTACGATGGTATGCTTTTTGCCCATCTTAGTTGGCTTTTTACTGCCCAGCGGCATTTTGCTGGAAATGGCCATTACCACTGGCGACAGCCTGTTTGGCACGCGCTTTGTCGGCTTTGCAATCAATAGTTTAAGCCTAGCTGCGATAGCCGCGCTGATTGCCGTGGGGATGGCCGTGCTGCTGAGCTACGGCGTGCGGCTGCATAACTCGCCGAGCGCGCGGCTGTTTACCCGCATTGCAGCCATGGGCTACGCGATTCCTGGCTCGGTGGTAGCCGTAGGGATTTTAATTCCCTTCGCTTGGCTGGATAACACCCTTAACACCTGGCTACATGAGCACTACGGAAAAATCATTGGCCTGGTGTTTAGCGGCTCGGCATTTATTTTAATTTATGCCTACGTGGTGCGTTTTTTGGCGGTTTCCTTCAACGCGGTTGAAGCAAGCCTGGGAAAAGTCACTCCCAGTATGGACGCCGCTTCACGCACCTTGGGCCAAACCGCAGGGGGCACGCTGCGTAAAATACACACGCCATTAATGCGTAGCAGTTTGCTGGCGGCTGGTATTTTGGTCTTTGTAGACGTCATGAAAGAGCTACCCGCCACGATGATTCTACGACCGTTTAACTTTGATACGCTGGCAGTGCGTGCCCACAGCCTGGCCTCAGACGAGCGTTTGGCCGAAGCATCAACAGCCTCACTGACGATTGTGGTGGTAGGCATATTGCCGGTCATACTACTCAGCTTGGCAATGCGCCGGGCGCGGCCCGGCAGCCAAGCGGAGTAGCCTGCCGTAGGAAGGGTTAGCGCGGAAAAATGAACACCTGGGAGTGGTCCAAGTCGATATCGATCGGCTGGCCCTCCTCGGGAAGAAACACACCGGGCACACGGGCGTGCAGGTGCGCTTCCTGACCATCCTCTCCGTGGGCACACAGGTGGATGAGGCTCGTCCGACCTAACAATTTCGCCATGATCACGTGGCTATGGCTATGCGCCTGCGCCGGCAAATCGCGCTCTTTAATGCGCAGCGCCTCGGGGCGAATCATGATTTGCGCCTCACTCCCCTCCTCTAGCCAACTGGCATCTACCGCGCCGACCGGAGTCTGCACTTTGCCATTGTGCACCGTGCCGCTAAGTTCGTTAACCTCGCCAAAAAAGGTCACCACAAAAGGGTCTATCGGAGCGCAGTAAAGCTCACGTGGGGTGCCCGTCTGGATGATTTTGCCATCGCGCATTAGCGCAATACGATCCGCCATAAACATAGCTTCTTCAGGATCGTGGGTAACCAGCAAGGTGGCGGACCCAAGCTTCTTAAGCACGTGGAGGGTATCGTCGCGAATGCGATCTCGCAGTCGTGCATCCAAACTAGAGAACGGCTCATCCAGCAGCATTAACTTTGGCGTGGGCGCCAAGGCACGCGCCAACGCCACACGCTGCTGTTGCCCACCCGACAGCATATGCGGGTAAGTGTCAATATAGTTCGCCATGCCTAGCTGGGTGAGAAGCCCAACTGCACGCTCGCGACGCTCTTTGCTCGGCAGGTGTTTGAGGCCAAAGGTCACATTTTCCAGCACGCTTAAATGGGGAAACAGCGCAGAGTCTTGAAAGGCGAGGCCGACGTTACGCTTCTCGGGTGGCACGTGGCGCTTACCGGGCGCCGCGATAGGCTTGCCATCCAGGCTCACCGCGCCATCCTGTAATACCTCCAACCCCGCCGCAATGCGTAACAAGGTGGTTTTACCACAGCCCGACGGCCCCAACAGGCAAACCACCTCTCCGGGCGCGATGTTTAAATCTATCCCCTTGACCACGTGGTTAGCCGCAAACGTATGGTGGACATCACGTAGAGCCAAGGCCGGTGCGGGTGCCGCAACGTCGGTAAGTGACACAGTTGCCGTCATTTTTTCACCATTGTTTCGTTCGACGATAGCACTGCTAACGCAATACAGTTACGAACACGGTTGAAAGTTATTTGCATTCTAATTTCTATTGCAGCGAGATGCACGTCTCATCCATACGTTGAATGATTTTAGTTACCATTTGGCTTGACGTCGGCACAAAGAAACGCTTGAATATCCACCACGATAATGCAACTTATTATCATACACATTTAGGGGATATTTTAATGAACAAAACACGTCTTGCTCTATCCGTTGCGGCCATCATGGCGGGTTCTGCCTTTGCTAGCAGCACCTTGGCTAATGAGGTCAACATTTACTCTGCGCGCCACTACGACTCAGATGAAATCCTCTACAGCGCATTCACCGAAGAAACCGGTATTAAAGTGAACGTGTTGGAAGGCGACGCAAACCAGTTGATGGAGCGCATGCAACGTGAAGGCGTGGCGAGCCCTGCCGACGTCATGTTAACCGTGGATGCGGGCAACCTGTGGCGCGCTGAACAAGATGGCCTGTTCCAGAGCGTCGAGTCGGACGTTCTCAATGAGCGCCTGCCAGAATCCATGCGTCATCCAGAAGGCATGTGGTTTGGTTTTAGCCAGCGTGCGCGGGTCATCTACTACAACCGCGAGAACTTCGACCCCAGCCAAATCTCTACCTACGAAGACCTGGCCGACCCGCAGTTCGAAGGCCAAGTGTGCATTCGCTCCTCCAACAACATCTATAACCAGTCCCTGTTGGCTTCGATGATTGAACACCATGGCGAAGAAGGCGCGCAAGAGTGGGCCCAAGGCGTTGTGAATAACATGGCTCGCAACCCCGAAGGTGGTGATACCGACCAAATTCTTGGCGTGGCGAGCGGCGAGTGCGACCTTGCTGTGGCCAATCACTACTACTATGTACGCCTACTGCACTCTGACGATGCCGCAGATCGTGAAGCCGCACGTAAAGTTGGCGTGATTTTCCCCAACCAAGATGACCGTGGCACACACGTAAACGTGGGTGGTGCTGGCCTCGTTTCTAACGCACAGAACCCGGAGAACGGCATTCGCTTCCTGGAGTTCCTGGCGTCTGACGAAGCGCAAGAAGTGCTGGCTGAGCGTAACTACGAGTTCCCAGTGGTAGCAGGCGTTAAGCAAAATCCGGTGCTAGAGTCTTGGGGCGATTTCGCCAAAGATGACATCAACATCAGCATCCTGGGTGAGAACAACCCAGAAGCGGTACGTATTTTCGACCGCGTTAGCTGGCGTTAAGCCTAGCGGCCTAGGAGTAGGCTTAAAGGTAATACGGCTTTAAACAATCACCCGCAGCTTGGCTGCGGGTGATTTGCGTTATGGCGTGGAAAACATAAAGTAACTTTGCGGCCGGCACCCAGCGCTAGTGCGCTTCATCCCAGTTAGCACCGCTTTGAGCCTCTACAATCAGCGGCACACTGAGCGAAGCAGCTGCCTGCATGCGTTGTTGCACTTGCTCGATAAACGCCTCGACCTGCTTTTCGGCCACTTCAAACACCAGCTCATCGTGCACCTGCATCACCATTAGGGCATCGAACTCGCTCTCTGCCAGCCACGCATCCACATCAATCATCGCCTGTTTAATGATATCCGCCGCCGTGCCTTGCATGGGTGCGTTGATCGCGGTGCGCTCAGCGCCCTGGCGACGGTTGCGGTTTTGCGAGTGAATTTCTGGCAGATAAAGGCGCCGCCCCAAAACCGTTTCCACAAAGCCATCTTCCGCCGCCTGGGTGCGGATACGATCCATATAGCGGGCAACACCGGGGTAGCGATCAAAGTAACGGTCGATGTAGGTTTGCGCTTGATTGCGATCAATATGCAACTGACGCGATAACCCCCAAGCGCTCATGCCATAAATCAGGCCAAAATTAATCGCTTTCGCGCTGCGCCGCTGGTCGCTCGACACCTTGTCTAACGACGTACCGAAGACTTCCGCCGCCGTAGCGGTATGGATATCGCGCCCGGCGGCAAACGCATCTAACAGCCCTTTATCTTCAGAAAGATGCGCCATAATGCGCAGCTCAATTTGCGAGTAGTCGGCCGCGACAATACGGTAGCCAGGGCGAGCGATAAACGCCTGACGAATTTTGCGCCCCTCTTCGGTACGAATAGGGATGTTTTGTAAGTTCGGATCAGATGAGGACAGCCGCCCGGTGGCGGTCACCGCCTGATGGTAGCTAGTGTGCACCCGGCCAGTGGCTTTATTGAGCAAGCGCGGTAGCTTGTCAGTGTAAGTAGATTTTAACTTGGCAAGTCCTCGGTGCTGCATAATGACTTTAGGCAGCGGGTAATCCAGCGCCAGCTCTTCCAGCACCGCTTCCGCCGTGGAAGGCGCGCCTTTCGGGGTTTTTTTAATCACCGGAATCTTCTGCTCTTCAAACAGAATCTGCCCCAACTGCTTGGGCGAGCCAAGGTTAAACTCCCGGCCTGCCAGCTCAAATGCTTCACTTTCAAGTTCACGAATACGGCGTTCAAGCTGCTGGCTGTGCGCGTAAAGAAGCTCGGCATCCAGCGCTACACCGTTGCGCTCAATGCGCGACAGCACGTTGATTAAAGGCAATTCAAGGTGATCTAACACCTCGGCAAGGCGCCCTTCCCGTTCGACCTGGGGCCGCAGGGTTTCCTGAAGCCGCAGCGTAATATCGACATCTTCACAGGCGTAAGGGGCCGCTTGCTCTAAGGCAATTTGGTTAAAGGTGAGCTGCTTGGCACCTTTACCAGCGATCTCTTCAAACGAGATGGTTTTCTCGCCCAAGTACTTAAGCGCCAGCGAATCCATATCGTGGCGCGTAGCCGTTGAATTCAATACATAAGAGGCCAGCATGGTATCGGCCAACGGCCCCACCACAGCAATGTCATAATTGGCCAGCACAGAAATATCGTACTTCAGATTTTGACCAATTTTAGTTTTGCGAGGGTCTTCCAGCAGTGGTTTTAGCGCTGCCAGCACGGTTTTGCGATCCAACTGCTTGGGGGCATCCAAGTAATCATGGGCCAGCGGAATATACGCTGCTTCACCGGCTTGCAACGCAACACCAATGCCCACAATGTCGGCATCCATGTAGTTGAGGCTGGTGGTTTCCAGGTCAAAACAGAAACGCTTGGCGCAGTTTAAACGATCAAGCCACGCCTCAAATTCGCTCTGTTCGAAAATAACGCGATCGTGACGTTCAGAAGGCGCAGCGGCGGGGCTATCCCCAGCCGTATCGTCAGGCTTATTTTCAGGTACGGGCGCGCCACCTTTTACATCATCCACGCCTTCGTCGTTACCTTCCAGCAGCTCGGCTAGCCACTGCTTAAACTCCATCTCTTTATACAGCTCAACCAGCGCTTCCCGGTTGGGGTGGGCAATATACAGGTCATCTAAACCTACCGGAAGCTCACAGTCTGTTTTGATGGTGGCTAATTGATAGGAAAGAAACGCCTGCTCGCGATGCTCTTCAAGCTTTTTCGGCAGCGTTTTCGCGCCTCTAAAGGTCAGGGTTTTTACCCGCTCTAAGTCGCCGTAGATAGTCTCTAATCCACCGCCCATGCCTTGCAGCAAACCAATGGCGGTTTTTTCACCGACCCCCGGCACACCGGGGATGTTGTCCACTTTATCGCCCATCAACGCCAGGTAGTCGATAATCAGCTCCGGCGGTAAGCCGAACTTAGCTTCTACGCCCGCTTCGTCCAAGGTTTCATCTTTCATGGTATTGACGAGTGTGATGTGGCGATTAACCAACTGCGCCATGTCTTTGTCGCCGGTTGAAATCACCGCATCGCGCCCGGCTTGCGTTGCGTGGTGCGCCAGCGTGCCGATGACGTCATCCGCCTCAACGCCTTCAATACACAACAGCGGCAACCCCAGGGCTTCGACACACGCATGCAGCGGTTTGATTTGGCTGCGCAGGTCGTCGGGCATGGGCGGCCGGTGTGCTTTGTAATCGCTGTACATCTCATCGCGAAACGTTTTCCCCGGCGCATCAAACACCACCGCCATGGGGCTTTCAGGATAGTCCTTGATTAGCCGCTTTAGCATATTGATAACGCCTTTCACCGCACCGGTCGGCTGTCCGTTAGAGGTGGTTAGCGGCGGCAGCGCATGAAACGCGCGATACAAGTAGGAAGAGCCATCGACAAGCACGATAGGGGCACGGGCCATAACCAAATTCCATTGTTAGCAAAACAGGTAAACGTCTAGTGAGATGATACGCGTTCATTGCCGCCGCTGCAGAAACAACCGCTGCTAATAACCGCTTTGAAAGCGTTACAACGCTGCCAACTAGGCCAGCAAGCCGCTACAATAACGGGCTTAGCAACCTGGGCGAGACTCTAATGGCTGTATTCACCCCGCTTAGCGACGCACAGGTCGCTGCGTTTTTAGAAAAGTTTGATGTAGGTAGCTTCGTTTCCCTTCAAGGGGTGGCGGGCGGCACAGAGAATTCCACATTTTTTGTAACGACCGACCACCGCGAACTGGTGTTAACGCTGTTTGAACAGGGCGAACATGAAGAGCTGCCGTTTTTTGTTGAGTTACTTGATTATCTAGACGAGCACCGCCTGCCGGTGCCTGGCACCATTCATGACCGTGAAGGTATTGCGCTACACAGCTTGGCGGGCAAGCCGGCGCTGCTGTTTCCGCGACTGCCAGGCCGTCATCCTGAAGCGCCCAATGTGACGCAATGCAGCGTGCTAGGTGAAACACTTGGCCGCCTGCACGTAGTTTCTCAGCGTTTTCAAGGGCACCGCCCCAACCCACGCGACCTGCATTGGCTGCGGGCAGTACATCACAAGGTACTCACCTACCTAAGCCCGGAAGACCAGGCACTGATGAAGAATGAAGTGGATGACTTCGAAAGTGCCTTTAGTCAGTATGGCGAGCTGCCCCAAGGCGCGCTGCACGGTGATCTATTCCGTGATAACACCTTGTATGACGGCGACCAGCTGGGCGGCATCATTGACTTTTACAATGGCTGCACGGGGGATTTGCTGTTCGACCTAGCCATCGTTATTAATGATTGGGCAACGAACGAAGATGGTTCACTCAATGAGCAGCGCCATGACGCCATTCTTAGCGCCTATCAAACACGCAGACCCCTCACTGCCGACGAAAAAGCATTATGGCCAACAATGCTACGCATGACGGCGCTGCGTTACTGGCTTTCACGCTTACTGGTGGTTTACGTGGATCCGCCAGCCCACGACTTAACGCCCCACGATCCTGAGCGTTTTCGAACTATTTTAAAGGCGCGCATCTTATTGGGTGCGTTACCGCTTCCAGAGGCTTCTTAATGAGCGAATCGGTTACCAGCAGCAGTCCTGCGCTTCGCGCACGCCGCACGTGGAATATTGACCAGTGGGGCAGCGGCTACTTCGATGTAGATGATCACGGCCAAGCGTTAGTACGTCCGCTTGGTAAGGATGCCGACGGCCCTGCGCTGCCCATTAGCGGCTTGGTGCGACAGCTTCAGCAAGCCGGGCTACGTTTACCCGTATTGGTGCGCTTTAGCGATATTCTCCACGACCGGGTAGAACAGCTTTGCGGCGCCTTTGACGCCGCTATGCAGGACGCCGAGTATCAGGGTGGCTACACGGCGGTTTACCCCATTAAGGTCAACCAGCAGCGCCGCGTGGTAGAAGAAATTCTCGCCACGGCAGAGCGCGGCAATGGCCGCGTAGGGCTGGAAGCAGGCAGCAAGCCGGAGCTTCTGGCCGTGCTCGCCCTATCAGACGGCGGCTCTTCGCTGATTGTGTGCAACGGCTACAAAGACCGTGAATACGTCCGCCTTGCCCTGTTAGGTGAAAAGCTTGGGCACCGCGTTTACCTCGTGGTCGAAAAACTCTCTGAGTTAACGGTCATTCTTGAAGAAGCCCGCGAACTAGATGTGATGCCGCGTATTGGCCTGCGCGCACGGCTTGCCTCGGTGGGCAAAGGCAAGTGGCAAAATACCGGCGGCGAAAAGTCTAAATTCGGCCTAACTGCGAGCCAGATTCTTGAGGTTGTGGAAACGCTTCGCGCCCAGGATGCCCTGGCAAGCTTACAGCTAGTGCACTTTCATCTTGGCTCTCAGATTGCCAATATCCGCGATATTCAACGCGGCCTGCGGGAATGCGCACGCTTTTACCAAAACCTGATTACCCTCGGCGCGCCCATTGACACCGTCGACGTGGGCGGCGGTTTGGGTATCGACTACGAAGGCACCCGCTCGCGCAGCTACTGCTCCGCCAACTACTCCATGCGTGAATATGCGCGCAACGTCGTCAGCGCGTTTGCTCAGCTCTGCCAAGAGGCCAACCTGCCCCAGCCTCACTTGATCAGTGAGTCTGGCCGTGCGCTAACGGCGCACCATGCGGTTCTAGTGACCAATGTCATTGGCGAAGAGCGTATTGATGATACCCCCCCAGAGCATATCCCTCAGGAAGACCCGCAGGTAGAAGCACTGTGGCGGGTTTTCGAGCAGTTGGCCGAAGTCCAAGAGCCGCGGGTGCTAGTGGAAGCATGGCACGATTTACTCCAAGCCGTAAGCGAGCTGCAAGATCGTTTTGTACTAGGGCTAAGCGATATTAATGCCCGCGCCATAGGCGAGCGGCTCTACATGGCCGCCTGTGCAAGACTTCGGGGCCAGCTAGACACCCGCAATCGCGCTCACCGTGAAATCCTGGATGAGTTAGCCGAAAAGCTCGCCGACAAACTGTTTGTGAACTTCTCGCTCTTTCAGTCGGTGCCTGACGTGTGGGGAATTGAGCAAATCTTCCCCGTACTACCACTCAGCGGGCTAGACCAGGCGCCGACGAGACGCGCCGTTATTCAGGATATTACCTGCGACTCCGATGGCCGTATCGACAGCTATGTGGATGGTCAAGGCGTGGAAAGCACGTTACCGCTACCCGAGTGGAAAAGTGAGGATGAGCGCTGGATCGGCTTTTTCCTGGTAGGTGCGTATCAGGAAATTCTTGGCGACTTACACAACTTGTTTGGCGATACCGACTCAGTAGACGCCGCCCTCGATGCCGATGGCAACTGGGTAATCTCCAACGCCCAGGCCGGTGATTCGGTGGCTGATGTGCTGGCTTACGTCAATTTTGACGCCAAGGTGCTTCAGCAAAAGCTGTTTGCACAGCTTGAAGCGAGCGGCTTCTCCTCCCAAGAGCAGGAGCACTTTGCTGCAAGCTTAAATGAGGGCCTTGAGGGCTATACGTATTTAGAGTAAAGCAACGCTCCTACAGGGCGCTGCAACGCGTTCTCAAGCACTATTTTACGAACCATCTTCACAACCATCTTCAAAAACGCTATTCAAGAACGCTCTTTTAATAACCACCCTACACAAAAAATGCCCCGGTACTGGATATGCACCGGGGCATTTTTTTATCGCTAATTGAAGGAGTAGCTCAATTAGCTAGGTAGCCAAGGGTATACGGCCCACCTGTTCACTTATTGGCTCACTCTACCACGCTCGTCGTGATGTCCAGCCCGCCGGTCAGCGTTAAACGTAGCTTGGCACCCCGTGGCAATACCCCCACACCAGCAGGCGTGCCGGTGAGAACAATATCGCCAGGCTCTAAGGTAAAATGACGGCTCATTTCCGCTACCAAGGTGGGGATAGCAAAAATCATGTCAGCGCCTTCACCATGCTGGCGCTCTTCCCCATCAAGCTCAAGCGTAAAGCTCAGCGCATTCCAGTTAGGCACGCGGCTTAGCCGAAGAAACGGCGACAGCGGGCAAGCGCCATCGAACGCTTTAGCGATTTCCCAAGGGTGGCCTTTCTCTTTTAACTGGGTTTGCACATCACGAAGCGTGAGATCCATAGCAAGTCCGATACCGGTAATCGCACGCTCTGCCTCGTCTTGCGTCGCATGGGTAAGCGTTTCACCGACGAGAAGTGCTAACTCAACTTCATAGTGCACATCGCCCCTAGAAAAAGGCGGGGCCAGCGGTTTGGTTAAATCGACAACACTCGTCGCTGGTTTGATAAATAGCAGTGGCTCACTGGGAACAGGGTTATCCAGCTCTTTGGCATGGTCGGCATAGTTGCGGCCGACGCAAACGACTTTGCCCAGCGTGTGGGGAAACTCCTGCCCATCGGTAAATTGTGGAACAAAACGCATGGCGGGTGCTCTCCTTCTCATTATGCGTGCCGCATTCGCAACGACAGGCGCAATAGTCTACCCCACCTATACCTATGTTCCACAACCTAACGCAGGCTTTTTACTCTATGGCGGACTTTCCGCCTAAACAACTACCCCTGCTCCGGACCGTGGGCTAGAAAATCTGGACGCTGTTTGGGCGCCGCAAACGGCTTAACGCAGCGGTTATCAGGACGATTAAACACGAAAAACACGTTGCTACGCGGATCGGGTGAAAGATTTGCGTTTGACGCATGCAACGTATTGCAATCAAACAGTAACAGCCCACCCGCTTTCCCCTTCGGCGCTTTAATGCCGTGCTTCTCCACCAGCGTTGTTAACACTTCGGGGCTTGGGACACCTACTTCTTGCGCTTTGAGCGAGCTTTTGTGGTTATCCTCGGGGGTTTCCCCCAAGCAAGGCACAAACTCTAAGTGCGAGCCGGGAATTAGCATCAACGGCCCGTTAAACTCATGATTATCCGTAAGAATCAACGATGCGCTGACGGCGTGCATATGTGGCATGCCATCTTCTGCATGCCACGTTTCAAAATCAGAGTGCCAGTTAAACCCTTTACCAGCGAAACCAGGCTTATAGTTAATCCGCGACTGGTGCACATAAGGGTCATCACCAATAATCTGCCGTGCGGCACCGGCTAAGCGCTCATCCTTTGCCAGCTTTTCAAACCGTTTAGACAGCTTATGAACCGCAAAGAGCGAGCGTATCTCGTGGCTTGCGGGCTCCGTGACGCTAAACTCTTTATCCCGGTAGGTATCATTATTCATCAGCTCGCTCATCTCTTGGCACAAAGCACTTAGCTCTTCGCCACTAATGAGGTTAGGAATAAATAGAAACCCGTTACGCTCAAACTCATTGAGCTGCTCTTGAGATAGCGGACCTGATAAATCACGTCCTTTGACCACCGCGTCACGTCGTGGTTGGGTAAGAGCGACTGGCGCTGTTGCTAAGCGAGTAGGGTACATGTCGTCTACCTTCGCACGCTGGGCAGACGGCATATCGGTCATTTCGCTGTATTGCTTATGTGCGGTGACCATATTGAAAGGGGTACTTTTGACTGTCATCTAATCCACTCCTTGTATGATTAGGTTTCAGATCTACGCCATGGCAATTTCAACCGCGAAGGGCCAAACCACCATGCAGTAGAGAAGATAGACAATCTAGGCAGGCCTGCAAGCAATAACCAATCGCATCATAACGTGTGTTATCACAAAAGCGTTCAGCTGAGCTTTTTTACAAAAACTGGAAATAACACTCTGCTTCTCACTCGGCAGGAGCAGCAATGAAAAAGACATATCCGCTGTGTAGACACTTTGTTGACACATACGAAAAAGCCGCCCCGAGGGACGGCTTTAACATGTTCTCTAACGCTTTGCTTTATAACCACTTTAAGTGGTGCCGACACCAGGAGTCGAACCCGGGACCTACTGATTACAAGTCAGTTGCTCTACCAACTGAGCTATGTCGGCGCTTCGCATTTTCTTGAGAATTTGATGGGCTTGCTATTACACTAGCCGATCAACAAGAAATCTTGTTGGCAATGGCTGGGGTACCAGGATTCGAACCTGGGAATGCCGATACCAAAAACCGGTGCCTTACCACTTGGCGATACCCCAACGTTTGGTGGCCAGAGACGGAATCGAACCGCCGACACGGGGATTTTCAATCCCCTGCTCTACCAACTGAGCTATCTGGCCGCTGCCAACGGTGCGTATTAAACTAAAAAAGCCGCTTTTCGTCAACACCTTTGTGAAACTTTCTTTCTAGTCACACGGTTAGGGCTGTCTTGTGGCTGAGCCAAAAAGGCTAAAAGCCACGCCATTCGTGGCTTTTAAGGCCTTACGTTACCGTGGCATTGATCGTATTAGGCTTGTGAGGGCGGTACGTAGCCTTCTGCTTGGTCGGTTGTTTCGTTATTCAGGTAGCGCTGCATTTGATCCATTAAGTAAGCACGCGATTCGGGTTCTAACATATTCAGGTGCTTTTCGTTGATGAGGCGCGTCTGTAGCGCCTGCCACTCTTCCCACGCTTGTTTGGAAACCGTGGCCTGGATCTCTTGGCCCTGTTTACCTGGGAGCGGTGGGAATGGCAGCGCGGGCAGCTCTTTTTGATACTTGCGGCAGAAAACCATCTGGCTCATTGCGTGCTCCTATAGAGAAGTAGAGAAATGAAGGTCATAACACAACGCAAACGCGAGGGGCATTAGCGTGACGGCCCTGGCGTTGGGTCTAGCGTAAACGGAGCGAGCTGGCTAAGCAGCGCTTTTACCGGTGCCGCTAAGCCTAGCGAAGGCGGATCGTTAACGTCATACCATACGCCTTTTTCTCTTATACCCCCTAGCCTATCGCAAGTGACCGGCTGTGGCGTAATAGCTAGCCGAAAATGGCTAAAGGTATGTGTAAAAGAGGGAAGCGCTGAGTGACGTGTTGGTGCAACCACATTATCGTCCAGCCAGTCATTCAGTGCTTGTGGGTGCTCAAACTGCGGCAGACTCCATAACCCTCCCCACAAACCGCTCGGTGGCCGCTGTTCTAACCATACCCGCCCCTCTCTATCGCGCAACATCAGCATAATGGTGTCACGCTGGGGCAGGGCTTTTTTAGGCTTGGACTCTGGAAAGCGCTGCGGCTCGCCTTGAGCGTAGGCACGGCAAACGTCGTTAAAGGGGCAGATTAAGCAGTCTGGCTTGCTGCGCTTACACAGCGTTGCGCCAAAATCCATCATTGCCTGGGTGAAATCAGCCAGTCGCGTATCTGGCGTGTAGTACTCGGCAAGTGACCACAACTGACGCTCTACCGCAGGCTTGCCCGGCCATCCGGAAAGGGCATGAAGGCGAGTCAGTGAGCGCTTTACATTACCGTCTAAAATGGCTGCTCGCTGACCGGTGCTTTGAGCAATGATGGCACCTGCCGTAGAGCGTCCGATGCCGGGCAGCGCCATCAGCGTTTCAACACTGTCAGTAGGCAGCGCACTGCCATGTTCTTCCATCGCCACCTGGGCAGCTTTGTGCAAGTTGCGCGCACGCGCGTAGTAGCCAAGCCCCGTCCAAAGATGCAGCACCTCATCTTGGGGTGCTGTGGCTAACGCTTCCAGGGTGGGAAAACGGGCCATAAAACGTTCGAAATAGGGAATCACCGTCGCCACTTGGGTTTGCTGCAGCATAATCTCAGAAACCCATACGCGGTAAGCGCTACGTGGCGACTGCCACGGCAAGTCATGACGGCCGTGCTGGTCGAACCAGTTGAGCAGACGGCGTTGAAACGTTTCTGCCGCTAGGCACGGCGTCGGTGCATCAGCCATACAAATTCCTTGGAGCAATAACGATGAAAAACGCCGGCAGGGTTAGGGCCGGCGCGGTATAGGTTGCTTTCCTACTAAGGCTCGTTTGAAAGCTTAATCAAACAGACGGCGAATACCGTCACGAAGCTCCTGGCCTGCCCCCTCCCCTAGGCGCTGGTCAATACGATCAAGGGAGTCGCCTAGCCGCTCTTCTAGCTCTTCCGACACTCGGCCGCTGGCTTCATCACGCAGTAGGCCGGCTATCGAGGACTGGAAGGCGTCACGGTCAAAGCGGCACCATTGAGCTTTATCATCGCCTACGTGGCCTTCACATAGCACCGGCAGAGGCAACTCTGTTAAACGCGGGTTCACTTGGCAGGCGGCGTCGGCAGTGTCGACCAAACGAGCATTCGCTCGGGTAACGAAATCCATGCTAGTAAGGTTGAACTCACCTTCACCTTGGACGTTAATCCCCGGCAGCGTGACCAGCAGGTCATCGCTGGTGATCAGGCCATTACGCACGTGCAAGGTGGCGTCAAAGCGCTCAAAACGCGTATCGGGATGCCAATCGCGTAGCGTTCCTTCGCCCTCTAACTGAGCGACCAGCTCGCACATTTCCTGTGAAACGTTGGTGTCTAAAATGGCACCGTCGTTTAGCCTTGCAGTTAACTGACCGTTGAGATTGCTTGTCAATGTTTCGTGGGTGTTGCCTTGAGTGGTCAGCGCGCCCTCCAATGTAAACCGCCCGCGCAGCGGTGAATCCTCTTCGCTAAAGGTTTCAATAAGCGGTGCAACCTGCACGTTGCTCACCTGGGGGGAGAGCTGCCACTGGAGAATGCTTTCGCTGGCATCAATACGCCCGGTGGCGTTAAGTTCTCCTCCGTAAAAGCGCGATTCGAACGCCGATAGCTGATGGACGCCATCGGCACCACGTAGCTGTAGACGCGGCTCATCAAACGTGAGCCCTGCCAGTTGAAGCTGGTCAAGCTGCAAATCACCTTCTAAAGACAGCGTGCTTAACCATTCTTGCGGCAGCAGCGCACCCTCGGTTTGCGCAAAGGCGTTACGTAGCAAACCACGGCTGGCCTGCTGGGCGGTCACCCGTCCTGGCAGGTAGTGATCCAGGTTGAGCTGGTCGCCTTCTAAATTGAAGTTTAGCTGCGTGCCGTCAAGCGCCGCAGATGCCGCGCCTGTAAAGGTGCTGCTATCCACCACCAAAGAGAGCCGTGGCAGAGAAATTTGTTGCCTATCACCCTCAACCGGGCTTGTCATTGCCACATCGCTGAGCGCCGCTTCATTGGTGGTATTTAGCGCTATACCAGCCCGCGACAACCAGGGCCGCAGAGTGAAAGGCGCCGCGTTAAGCTGGCCGCGGTACTGCGGGGCATCCAAAAATTGTTCGACATTTAGATGGCCACTCACTCGCAAGCCATCAGGGCCGGTCAGCTGAGCATCTTTTATTTGGGCCGTCTGTGCGCCCCAGTTACTCTCCAGGCCAAAAGCGAGCGAAAGCGCTAGGCTGCCTTGCCAGTGTTCTGGGTGACGCAGCCCTGTCTCTAACACGCCGTCTTTAATCGTGAGCTGCTGCTCACCTATGCGGGCCACCATTTCCGACGCTTTGAGACTTAACTGCTGAGGGTCACTCTCGCCTAGGCGTTGCGTTCGCGTCGTCAGCTGAGTGCCTTCAAACACTAATTGCTCGTCCTGCAAACCTAAACGGAGACGCGTTTCAAGATTCACTTCGCTGGTCAGATCCGGCGCGCGCTCCAATGCCTCTGCATCTAAGCGATTATGCTTCGTCAGGGTAAACATCGTTTTTAAGGGGAAAGAGCGCACGGGGTTCACGTTACTTCCGGAAACATTCAGTGGCTGCAAACGCCAAACCGCTTGGCTTTGCTCATCCCGGAAGCGTATATCGGCACCTTTAACGTCTACGTTTGCAATATTAAGCACCACGGATAGGCTGCCCGCATCGGCATGAGGGCCAGCGCTTGCCGGCGCCAGCACCGTTTCAGCAGCGTCGTTATCTTGCTCGGCCAAGCGCTCCAACAGCGGCTGCCAGTTACCCTCGCCGTCTGCATTGCGCTCAAGGTTGAGCCGCATACCGTCAAGCGTTAACCCGTCGACGGCAATCTCACCTCTTAGCAACGGCGCAAAGGCAACACTCACTTCCGCTCGTTCAATGGCGGCAAAGGCAGCATCATCGGGCAACTGCTCTGGCAGCCACGCCCGCGCGCGCTCAACGCTCACGCCAATACGAGGGTAGAACGACCAGGTAATCGGGCCTTCAAGCGAGAGGTTAAGCCCGGTCTGCTCTTCCACAACAGCGGTCAACCGAGGCTTGAAGTCCTCTGGATCAAGAAAAGTCGTGACATACACCACGGCAGCCACTGCAGCGATGGCGAGAATACCAATCGCGGCCAGTAAAATACGTAATAGCTGTCTCATTTACCCTTTTCCTTGTGGGTCTAGCTCAACAAAATCACTGGTGGCCGGGGCGCCTAGCTCAGTGGCCTGATCATTAGCCACTGGTCGGTAGCCCATCTTGGAGAGCAGCACACGGTCAGCAAGTGGAAGCGTTGTGGTCGCAATACGCAACACCATGCCCTGCTGTTTGGCTTGCTCGCCTAACAAAGCCATCAAGCGTGTACCTACACCTCGACGCCGAGTCGTTTTGCGTACACACAGCTCGGACAGCCACCACGCACGGTCCGCCGCCTCTTGTACAGCGACTGCCCCTAACAGGCGGTCGTTGAAGTGTGCGCAGGCAAAAAAACGCGGCTCTTTTAAATACTGTTCTATAAAAGGCATGACCGATGGGGCGGGCATACGCTCTTTGGGGGCATCTTCATAAATCCGCACCAAGTCGATCCGCACCTGCTCTTCAGCTTCCCAACGGGCCTGGTCGACATACTTCAGTGTCACCGGCATGGTGAAATCCTCTTTGCCATTGCAGCAAGGCTGCTATTCTACCGCCGTGAAAAGCGGTTACATTTCGCGCATTGTAGCGGATGGGGCCGCCGATTCTCTATAATGCTCGCTTTGGCCGCAGGTTATGCCTTGATTATATGGCGGTGAAGTCGCCTACTAGCCACTAATTACCCCTTCAGAGTGCGCCCCAGCGCAGGAGATGCAACATGTCAGCGCGTATTGCCACGGTAAGCCGTGACACCAACGAAACGCAGATTACGGTCAGCGTCAACCTTGACGGTGAAGGCCGCCTCCGCTGTGAAACAGGCGTCCCGTTTCTTGACCACATGCTTGACCAAGTGGCGCGGCATGGAATGGTAGATCTCGATATTCAGGCCAACGGGGATCTGCATATTGATGATCACCATACCGTTGAAGACCTGGGCATTACCCTAGGCCAAGCCTTTCACCAAGCAATCGGTGATAAGCGTGGCATTTATCGCTACGGACACGCCTATGTGCCGTTAGATGAAGCACTTTCGCGGGTGGTGATCGATTTTTCTGGCCGACCAGGCCTTTTCATGAATGTCGACTTTACTCGAGATACCATTGGCCGCATGGAGACCCAGCTCTTCTGGGAGTTCTTCCAAGGCTTCGTCAACCATGCTCGTGTCACGCTGCATATCGACAATCTAAAAGGCTTTAATGCTCACCACCAGGCTGAAACTATTTTCAAAGCCTTTGGGCGAGCGCTGCGTATGGCGGTGGCAGAAGACCCACGCATGGCGGGCCAAATGCCGTCGACCAAGGGAAGTTTATAAGGAGCGCTTCATGACCATTGCGGTAATCGATTATGGAATGGGCAACCTGCACTCGGTGGCCAAGGCGCTTGAACACGTCACCCACGAAAATGTCGTTATCACTCGCGACCCGCGGCGGATTCTTGGCGCCACTCGCTTGGTACTCCCCGGCCAGGGCGCGATTCGCGACTGTGTGGGCGAGCTTGAGCGCACTGAACTGCGCGGTTTAGTTGACGATATTCTAAGCCGCCAAGCCAAACCTTTACTGGGCATCTGCGTGGGCCAGCAGATGTTGATGGAGCGCAGCGAAGAGAACGGCGGCGTAGACTGCCTGGGCTTTTTTCAAGGTAGCGTTGACCGTTTCCCCGCCAATATGCGCGACGAGCATGATCAGCGCTTGAAAGTGCCTCATATGGGCTGGAACCTGGTGGCCCAGCATCATGAGCACCCACTGTGGGAAGGTATTGACGATAACGAGCACTTCTATTTTGTACACAGCTACTACGTCAATGCGGCGGACGATGCACAAGTGTTCGGTACCACCCAGTACGGTAAGGTTAATGCCCACGTAGCGATTGGCCGCGATACTACCTTTGCCGTGCAGTTCCACCCGGAAAAAAGCTCCCGTGCAGGCCTTCGTCTGTTGGAAAATTTTGTCACCTGGACGCCCTAAGAGGTTTCATTATGTTGGTAATTCCCGCGATTGATCTCAAAGACGGCCAGTGTGTGCGCTTAAAGCAAGGCCGTATGGAGGACTCAACCTCCTACGGCGACGACCCCGTAGCAATGGCTGCCCGCTGGGTGGAAGCGGGGGCACGACGCCTGCACTTGGTTGACCTAAACGGTGCCTTTGAAGGCAAACCGGTTAACGGCGATGCGGTGACGGCCATTGCCCGCGCCTACCCCCAGCTGTCTATTCAAATTGGCGGTGGTATTCGCACGGCAGAGACCATTGAGCACTACCTGAGCGCCGGTGTTTCTTACGTAATTATCGGCACCAAGGCGGTCAAAGAGCCTGCGTTTGTCAGCGAGATGTGCCGAGCCTTCCCCGGCCATATTATTGTGGGCTTAGATGCAAAAGATGGCTATGTGGCCACCGACGGCTGGGCGGAAGTCTCCACTATTAAAGCGACAGAGCTGGCCAAACGCTTTGCCAACGACGGCGTTTCCAGCATCGTCTATACCGATATTGCGCGTGACGGCATGATGCAAGGCGTTAACGTTGAAGCGACCGCCGCACTTGCCCGCGACGGTGGCTTACCAGTCATTGCGTCTGGTGGCGTGACTAACCTGGATGACATTCACGCGCTGTGCAACGTGGCCGATAGCGGTATCTTAGGCGCCATCACTGGCCGTGCCATTTATGAGGGCAGCCTGGATGTAGCCGAGGCTCAGCGCTTAAGTGATCAACTGACGGGAGGCCACCAATGAGTTTAGCCAAGCGCATCATTCCCTGCCTGGATGTGGATGCCGGGCGCGTGGTGAAAGGCGTGAACTTTATTGGCATTCGCGATGCAGGTGACCCCGTTGAGATTGCTCAGCGCTACAACCTGCAAGGCGCTGATGAAATTACGTTTTTAGACATTACCGCCAGCCATGAAGATCGTGCCACCACGGTAGATATGGTGGAGCGTATCGCAGGCGAGGTATTTATCCCCCTCACTGTCGGCGGCGGCATCCGTACCTGTGACGATATTCGCACCATGCTGAACGCAGGCGCCGACAAAGTCTCAATCAATACCGCCGCGGTGACCAACCCAGAATTTGTTCGCGAAGCCGCCGAGCGCTTTGGCAGCCAGTGCATTGTGGTGGCGATTGATGCCAAAAAGGTCTCCAAAGACGGCGAACCGGACCGTTGGGAAATTTTTACCCATGGCGGACGGCGACCTACTGGGCTGGATGCCGTTGAGTGGGCCAAAAAGATGGTCGACTTTGGCGCAGGCGAACTGTTGCTCACTAGCATGGATCGCGATGGCACCAAGATTGGCTTTGACCTGGGCGTTACTCATGCGATTTCCGAAGCGGTGAGCGTTCCGGTGATTGCGTCAGGCGGGGTAGGCAATTTAGATCATCTCGTAGACGGCGTGCTCAAAGGCGGTGCTGATGCGGTACTCGCAGCCAGCATTTTTCACTTTGGCGAGCACACTATTCCAGAAGCAAAACGCTATATGGCGGAACGCGGCATCGAAATGCGGCTCTAGGAGTTTGTCATGCCCCGCGTTTATCCATGGATAGGAGGATGGGTAGGGATTTGGTTGAGCGCATCTGCTTCCGCCTTTTCTCTGCCCGACTGGCCCCCCGAACTGGAGCTTGATCACACCCTGGTACAAACCAGTCTATTAACCCGCCATTTTTCTCCCGACCCAGAGCATACGAATCAGCAAAACTTAGTCAGTATTGAACTGCATAACCCGGATGATTGGCTCGTCGGAGCCGCCTGGTTTAAAAACTCCTTCGACCAGCCAACGTGGTATTTTTATGCGGGTCGAGAATTTCCCCTAGGGCAGCTAGAGGACGCTATCAATGTGCGCGCTAAACTTACAGGCGGATTACTACGCGGCTATAAGGGCGAATATCGCGATAAAATCCCCTTTAACCAATATGGAGTTGCGCCCGCTTTGTTGCCTAGCATTGGCCTGCAGTGGGGGCCTTTTGAGTCGGATCTTATCGTTTTTGGCACGGCTGGTATGATGATAACGGCAGGCTGGCGCTTTTAGTGAACCGGCTACTCGTCCTCTTCATCAAGCGACAGTCCTAGGTTACTGATGCCGCCGTTGCGGCCCAACTGGCGAATCTCTTTCAATGAGGCTTTGGTGATGGGTTCGCTTACGGCATCGAGCACCGCATCCTGATAGTCGTTCTCGTCGGCCATTAGCGGGTGGTCACGAGTAATCAGTGCAAGCGCCTGGGCATCCTCTTCACCTTCAGTAAGCTCTATAAAGGCGCGCACCCCAGCCCGCGAGGTACGGCTAACATCCAGTACGGCCTCAACGGATTCGCCCTGCAGGGTATCCAGCAGTGCAGACACCGAGACGACAGCGTCTAGCGCACGTCGTGCACCAAAGCTATCGTCCTCTTCGGGAGGCTCACATTCGGCGAGCTTCTCTGCTTGGCGGGCGAAGTCGATACTCGCATTAGGCACACTGAGCCGCTCCCATACTAAACTAAGCACTGTACGCAAGGTGTGGCTATCGCCATGGCCCGTGGTTTGCTCGTACAGCGCATAATTGGGCAATAGCCGTTCACAAAGTGCGGCCATAAAAGCTTGTTGAGCGGGCAGCGGCAAGAGTTGCAGACGCTGATAAAATCCAAGAGGTTTAGCCACCATGCTGATTTCCTGATTCACTATATTGGTGAAATGAACGCGATACGTTATCGTCATATAGTTGCGGTGGAAAAACTCACCGCCGTTGATTTGCCGGCCGTCGAGGAGATTATCATGCATATTCATCTGCTACAGCACGGCCCTGAACACGGTCCCGCCCGTTTAACCGACTGGCTAGAGAGCATGGGCCATAGTTACACCGTTTTTCATCTCTATGAAGGCGAGCTTACGCCTCGTTTAGGTGAATGCGATGCGCTAATTGTACTCGATGGCCCAGAGCAGTTGTTAAATGAGCCTCCCCGTTGGTTTAAAGCTGAGAATAAACTGATCAATCGCTATTTGGATGGCCAAAAGCCCCTGTTAGGGATCGGCTTGGGAGCGCTTTGGACAGCAGAGGCGCTAGGAGCGGTAGTGGCGCCAGGCACCTACCCTGAAACGGGTTGGCACCAGATCACTCTGGCGCCAGAGAGTAGCATTGACTTGCCTGATCAGTTCGAGGCGTTTCTGTGGCATCGCTATGTATTCAGCCTGCCGGATGAGGCGCTGCCCTTAGGGGGTAGCGCGGCGGCACCGCTACAGGGGTTCTCATGGGATGCCGGTCGGGTGGTGGGTCTGCTCTGCCATTTAGAGGTCACACGCGCCAGCGTAGAAGCACTGCTTGAACATGCTCAGCGCCCACAGCCAAGAAGCGGAGCGACTGGCTATTTTATCCAAACTGACCAACAAATATTTGAAGATCCCACCCGCTTTCTACGCTTAGCACCTCTGCTTGATCGCGTCATGACGCAGTGGCTGAAAGCCGCCTAATCACTCGTTTCAACCGACTCAGCACCTTACTACGCTACTCCCCACTGCTTAGCGGCTTCTAAACAGCTCTCCCAGTCCCCCACATGCAGCTCGACAGGAGAGCTGCCGCGTTTTTTTTCAAGGTGATAACGATAAAGGGGGTCGTAATACTCGGTGAGCAGTGGGGCCAACCACGCTTCGTGCGCCTGAATATTGCCGGCGGCATGGGCTTGGAAGGCCATGGCCTGCAGGCGCTGTAGGCGCTGCAAGCGGGCATTTCCCAGACGCTTTGCCAGCCGATCTAAGGCATTAGCTAGCTGGCGCTGCATGCGCTGCCAGCCCTCCTGCGGGCCAAATCGGTCGGCGTAGCCCTGCTCTAGCGCTTCAATATAATCGCGGCGCAGTTGATCAAGCCGCCAATCCAACGGCATTTCGATGCGAATACGCGGCGCACGCTGTAACGCATGCCAAAAATCGAGCGGAATGTTGGCATGGCCTATCTGGCGAGACTCATCTTCCAGCACAAGCTTACCCATCTGGCCTATCAAGCGTTGGCCCAGCGCGTGCTCAAAGTCGATTTGTGTGGTGGGATCATCCGGCTGACGTCCAAACGCAGAGCCTTTATGATTGGCGCAGGCTTCTAAATCAATCCCATTAGGCAGTTGGCTAATCAGCTGCGTTTTAGCGCAGCCTGTCAGCCCTGCCACCACCAACATGGGTTGACGAGCGGCGTCATCAATCCGCTGGCAAAGCCGCTGGCGCAACGCTTTCCAACCGCCCTCAATACGCGGCCGATGCAGCCCCGCATCGGCAAGCCACTGCTGAGCAATTTGTGAGCGCAGGCCACCACGAAAGCAGTAAATAATTGCATCCGGGTACTGAGCTAAATATCGCTGCCACGCGGCAACACGCGCTTGCTTTACGTTACCGCTGACTAATTGCTCACCGAGTGCGATGGCAGCCTGCTGTCCTCGCTGCTTGTAGGCAATGCCCACCTGGTGGCGCTCTTCATCCACCATTAACGGTAAGTTGACGGCCCCTGGCAGGCTGCCTTGGGCAAACTCTACAGGGGCGCGCACATCAATCAGCGGCGTTTGTGCTGCAATCATTTCAAGAGAGGCAGGCGTGGTCGGCAGGGTCATCCAATCATCTCTATCAGCGCTTCGCCTTGCGTCGCTTTCATTTCACCAAAGGGAGTCAGCGTTAGGCCATACTCACGGCCAATGCGCTCCACATCATCCTCCCAAGCGGGGTCGACGCTAATCAATAGCCCGCCGGAGGTTTGCGGGTCGCACAGCCACTGCCAGTGAGCTTCGTCCATCGCGGGTAGCATGGCACCTAAGGCGTCACGGTTACGCAGCGTGCCGCCGGGCACTGCCCCCTGGCGGCGATAGCCTTCCGCCTCAGCAAGCCGTGGCAAGCGGCGAAAATCAACATGGGCCATCACGCCGCTGGCACTGCACATCTCGGTTAAATGGCCGGCTAAGCCAAAGCCTGTGACATCGGTCATCGCATTGACGCCCTTCACCTTGGCTAAATCAATGCCAATGCTGTTGGCCTTGAGCATCGTTTTGCGGGCGAGCCCGTGGTGCCCTGCTTCTAACAAGCCGCGCTTTTCAGCGGTGGTCAATAGTCCAACGCCCAACGGCTTGGTGAGAAACAGCAGATCGCCGGGTTTGGCTTGGCTATTGAGCTTTAAGTGCTCAAGATCAATCAGCCCATTAACGGCTAGGCCAAACATTGGCTCTGGAGCATCGATGGAATGGCCTCCTGCCAGGGCAACCCCTAGCTCTCGGCAGACGGCCTGGGCACCCGCTATGACATCTCCGGCAATTTCGGGGCTGAGCTTATCCAAGGGCCAGCCTAAAATACCCAGTGCCATGACCGGCGTACCGCCCATGGCGTACACATCACTAATGGCGTTGGTCGCGGCGATACGACCAAAATCAAAGGGATCATCAACAATAGGCATAAAGAAGTCGGTCGTTGCAATCATGCCTCGACCATCCCCCAAGTCATACACGGCGGCATCTTCACGTCCTTGGTTACCTACAATGAGTCGCTTATTGCAAGCCCCTGGCCCAGCCTTCGCCAGGATACTATCCAGTACATCAGGAGCGATTTTGCAGCCGCAGCCTGCTCCGTGGCTATATTGGGTTAACCGAATCGTACTCATGATGCCTCTCCTTATTCTTTTGCTTAATCCGTATCTTACTGAAGGCCACTACTAATAAGGCTGTCACATTTAGCATAGCTTACGCTACAGCGCTTCTAGGGCATCGCTCAATTTATCGACAGGGATTACCTCCATACCTTTAGGTGCCTGCTTAGGTGCATTCGCCCGTGGGACAATAGCGCGCAAAAAGCCGTGCTTGGCAGCCTCTGCAATACGCTCTTGGCCGCTGGGCACTGGGCGTATCTCACCGGAAAGGCCCACTTCACCAAACACGACTAGCTCTTTGGGCAGCGCACGGTTCTGCAAACTGGAAACTACCGCCAGTAGAACAGCAAGGTCGGCACTGGTTTCCAATACTTTGACACCACCCACCACGTTGAGAAAGACGTCTTGGTCGCCCGTAAACAGCCCGCCATGACGATTAAGAACGGCTAACAGCATGGCTAAACGGTTTTGATCCACCCCTACGGCAACTCGGCGGGGATTGCCCAAGGCCGACTCGTCCACCAGCGCCTGTACTTCAACCAAAATAGGCCGGGTGCCTTCCCACACCACCATCACCAAGCTACCCGGCGCTTGCTGCTCCGGGCGAGAAAGAAAGATTGCACTGGGGTTTTTTACTTCTTTTAGGCCTTGCTCAAGCATGGCGAACACACCCAGCTCGTTCACTGCACCAAAACGGTTTTTTTGCCCCCTCAGAGTCCGAAAGCGTGAGTCGGCACCGCCTTCCAGCAGCAGCGAAGCATCAATCATATGCTCAAGTACTTTGGGCCCAGCGAGCGTGCCATCCTTGGTGACGTGGCCCACGAGTAGCAGTACGGTATTAGTTTGCTTAGCAAAGCGAGTAAGCGCAGCAGCGGATTCACGCACCTGGGCCACGCCACCCGGCGCTGAACTAATATCTTCCAGATGCATGGTTTGAATGGAGTCGATCACTAATATTTCGGGCTTTTCACGACCGGCAACGGCCAAAATCGTTTCGACGCTAGTTTCAGCCAGCATTTGCAGCCCGTTAGTAGGTAACTGCAGACGGTGTGCCCGCATGGCCACCTGGGAAAGTGACTCTTCCCCTGTGACATATAAAATACGGCGCTGTTGAGCCAGTTTGCAGGCCGTTTGAAGCAGCAGTGTGGATTTACCCGCCCCAGGATTGCCCCCCAGCAGCACTGCAGAGCCAGGCACCAAACCACCGCCCAAGACACGATCAAACTCGGCAAAGGTTGATGACAAGCGAGGCACTTCGCTGAGATCCACATTGCTTAGATCGACGACGTCTCGGGATAAGTCACCCGCGTAACCGCTTCTGCCTGTGGCAGCACCGCTACCAGGCCGCGCGCTGGCCAAACGAATCTCGCTTAGCGTATTCCACTCCTGGCAGCTGCTGCATTGGCCCTGCCACTTTCGATACTCAGCACCGCACTCGGTGCATACAAAGGCACTTTTCGCTTTCGCCACCGCCTCGTTGCTCCCATCGCATTCATTACAAGCAGAAAAACAAAAGGCGGCCAGTGGCCGCCTTTGCGCGTTACGAGTGTGTTATTGACGCTGCAGTTGCAGCATCTCGCCGTTTTCAAAACGACGGCGCTCAGGATCGATCAGCTCAAGCGTGCGCTCATCGATACGCTGGAAGTAGTAGATCTGACCGTCGCCGTTTGGCGTTAGCTCATATACCGTGGCATCTGGGTCAGAGGGGGTTCCGGTCAGCACTTCCCAGTTACCGGCATAGTTTTCATCTGGCGGTGTTTGAGGGTGATTACGGTAAGTGGCATCCAGCGTGAATGTACGCTCTTCGGGGGCGCTCATTTCTTCGCCTACCAACGTGACATCCAGGTCAATACCGTCACAGTTACGACAAGGCAGGGTGCCCTGATAGTTAGCCTGTGATGCGGTCATGCCTGCATCTTCGCGCTGATCTGTTGGGCCAGCGGCACAGCCCGCCAACAGTGCCAACATAGCCGAGCCGGCTAGCAAACTCCTGAATTGCATGGGGTGTCTCCTTATCGTGTTGGACATACTTTTTTCGCGCGCTTATGACAGCATAACCGCTACAAGGTGCAACGCACACCCCCGGCCAGGTTAGATAAGAGGCTGCGGTGCTTCCAAGAGCAGAATACTTGCGCTCTGACAGCCGTCAGGCGACCATGGTGTTATCACCGCTAGGATAATCAGGTTACCCTTATGAGCCAATACTGGAGTCCTGCCGTTAGGGCTTTAACCCCTTACGTGCCAGGCGAGCAGCCCCGTGAACGCGTTATTAAACTCAACACCAACGAGAACCCTTACCCACCTGCTCCCGGCGTCAGCCAGGCACTGCGCGAGTATGCCACTGATCACCTGCGCCTTTATCCTGATCCCACCTCAAAAGCGCTGCGCGAAGTCCTCGCTACGACCTATGGCGTAAGTCTAGAGGAAACATTCGTTGGTAATGGCTCGGATGAAGTACTGGCCTTTGCCTTCCAAGCTTTTTTCTGCCATGACGCACCACTGGACGTGCCCTCCATTACTTATAGTTTTTATCCAGTGTATGCCAATCTGTACGGCGTGGCATTGCGCAAGCATTCGCTCAATGACCAATGGGAAGTCGATATAGAAGCACTTGGCAACGCTTCTGAGCGTAGCGGCGTTATTTTTGCCAATCCCAATGCTCCCACAGGCCATGCTCACTCGTTAGCGAGCATCGAGGCACTGCTGCAGCGTGTGACGGATCGCGTGGTGTTAGTGGATGAGGCGTACGTGGACTTTGGCGCTGAGAGCGCGGTGGCACTGGTTGGCCGCTACCCGAATTTGCTGGTCACGGGCACCTTTTCTAAATCCCGAAGCCTGGCTGGCCTGCGTTTAGGCTATGCCATTGGCTCACCTGAGCTAATTGAAGGTCTGCAGCGGGTGAAGGACTCGTTTAACTCCTACCCGGTAGATAGCCTAGCCAGTGTGGTCGGCATAGAAGCACTCAAAGATACGCAGCACTTTAATGCCTGCCGAGATAACGTCATTACCACCCGAGAGCGCACCCGCCAGCGCCTGGAAGGGTTAGGTTTTGAGGTACTGCCCTCTAAAGCCAACTTTCTGCTGGCTCAACATCCACAGTTTGCAGGAGCCCAGCTGTTTGCAGGCCTGCGTGAACGCGGCATCTTAGTGCGCCACTTCAATACCGACCTCCTCAACAACTTCCTGCGCATTTCTATTGGCACTGATGACGAGATGGATAGCTTTATTGAAGCCTTAGAAGCCCTGTGCGGCTGATGGCTCATTCAGCTCTCTAAAGCCTAAAAGTAAAAACCCAGCCATTTGACTGGGTTTTTGTTAGATACAACTTTGTCTGTTGTTCTTTTAGGCTATCAGTCTTTCAAACAATACTGATAGCGCGCCTTTTCGAGCACGCAACAAAAAACCCAGCCGGTTGGCTGGGTTCTTTGCGGTATAAGTGCCTGACGATGACCTACTCTCGCATGGGGAGACCCCACACTACCATCGGCGCTAAGCGGTTTCACTGCTGAGTTCGGCAAGGGATCAGGTGGTTCACGCTCGCTATGGTCGTCAGGCGTAACTTGTCATGTACATCATGCTGTGTCGTCGTTGACGTGTTTTGTGATCGTCTCTTGTCAGCAAGCGGCGTGGCTTGCCGCTGCGTATCCGGTGTTCGTTATCACTGCGACCAGACCCCTTGGGTGTTATAGGGTCAAGCCTCACGGGCCATTAGTACACGTTAGCTCAACGCCTTGCAGCGCTTCCACACCGTGCCTATCAACCAGCTGGTCTCGCTGGGCCCTTTAGGAGGCTCAAGGCCTCGGGGATGTCTCATCTTGAAGGGGGCTTCCCGCTTAGATGCTTTCAGCGGTTATCCTGTCCGACCATAGCTACCCGGCAATGCCACTGGCGTGACAACCGGAACACCAGAGGGTCGTCCACTCCGGTCCTCTCGTACTAGGAGCAGCTCTTCTCAAACATCCAACGCCCACGGCAGATAGGGACCGAACTGTCTCACGACGTTCTAAACCCAGCTCGCGTACCACTTTAAATGGCGAACAGCCATACCCTTGGGACCGACTTCAGCCCCAGGATGTGATGAGCCGACATCGAGGTGCCAAACACCGCCGTCGATGTGAACTCTTGGGCGGTATCAGCCTGTTATCCCCGGAGTACCTTTTATCCGTTGAGCGATGGCCCTTCCATACAGAACCACCGGATCACTAGAACCTGCTTTCGCACCTGCTCGACGTGTCTGTCTCGCAGTCAAGCACCCTTATGCTCTTGCACTCACTGCACGATGTCCGACCGTGCTGAGGGTACCTTCGTGCTCCTCCGTTACTCTTTGGGAGGAGACCGCCCCAGTCAAACTACCCACCACACACTGTCCTCGATCCGGATAACGGACCTGAGTGAGAACGCCAATGATGCCAGGCTGGTATTTCAAGGTTGGCTCCACTCGAACTGGCGTCCGGGTTTCAAAGCCTCCCAGCTATCCTACACAGGCAACATCAGCGTCCAGTGTGAAGCTATAGTAAAGGTTCACGGGGTCTTTCCGTCTAGCCGCGGGTACACCGCATCTTCACGGCGATTTCAATTTCACTGAGTCTCGGGTGGAGACAGCGTGGCCATCATTACGCCATTCGTGCAGGTCGGAACTTACCCGACAAGGAATTTCGCTACCTTAGGACCGTTATAGTTACGGCCGCCGTTTACCGGGGCTTCAATCAAGAGCTTCGCCTTACGGCTAACACCATCATTTAACCTTCCGGCACCGGGCAGGCGTCACACCCTATACGTCCTCTTACGAGTTAGCAGAGTGCTGTGTTTTTACTAAACAGTTGCAGCCACCTGGTATCTTCGACCGGTTCGGGCTGAGAGAGCAAGTCTCGTCACCCTACGCCGGCGTGCCTTCTCCCGAAGTTACGGCACCATTTTGCCTAGTTCCTTCACCCGAGTTCTCTCAAGCGCCTTGGGATTCTCACCCTGACCACCTGTGTCGGTTTGGGGTACGGTCGCACATGATCTGAAGCTTAGAGGCTTTTCCTGGAAGCGTGGCATTGATGACTTCGACACCGTGGTGTCTTCGTCTCGTGTCTCGGCCTTAAAGGGTCCCGGATTTACCTAAGACCCCAGCCTACTCACTTTCACCAGGACAACCAACGCCTGGCTCACCTAGCCTTCTCCGTCCCCCCATCGCAATCATGTCCGGTACGGGAATATTGACCCGTTTCCCATCGACTACGCCTTTCGGCCTCGCCTTAGGGGCCGACTCACTCTGCTCCGATTAGCGTCGAACAGAAACCCTTGGTCTTCCGGCGAGGGAGTTTTTCACTCCCTTTATCGTTACTCATGTCAGCATTCGCACTCGTGATACCTCCAGCGAACTTCTCAATTCACCTTCATCGGCTTACACGACGCTCCTCTACCGCGCATTCCTAAGAATGCACCCGTAGCTTCGGTACCTGGTTTAGCCCCGTTACATCTTCCGCGCAGGCCGACTCGACTAGTGAGCTATTACGCTTTCTTTAAAGGATGGCTGCTTCTAAGCCAACCTCCTAGCTGTCTGAGCCTTCCCACATCGTTTCCCACTTAACCAGGATTTGGGGACCTTAGCTGACGGTCTGGGTTGTTTCCCTTTTCACGACGGACGTTAGCACCCGCCGTGTGTCTCCCACGCTCGCACTCACCGGTATTCGGAGTTTGCCTCGGGTTGGTAAGTCGGGATGACCCCCTAGCCGAAACAGTGCTCTACCCCCGGCGGTGATACGTGAGGCGCTACCTAAATAGCTTTCGAGGAGAACCAGCTATCTCCGAGCTTGATTAGCCTTTCACTCCGATCCACAAGTCATCCAAATCTTTTTCAACAGATCCTGGTTCGGGCCTCCAATTGATGTTACTCAATCTTCACCCTGCTCATGGATAGATCGCTCGGTTTCGGGTCTATATCCAGCGACTGTGTCGCCCAGTTAAGACTCGGTTTCCCTACGGCTCCCCTAAACGGTTAACCTCGCCACTGAATATAAGTCGCTGACCCATTATACAAAAGGTACGCAGTCACAGAACAAGTCTGCTCCTACTGCTTGTACGCACACGGTTTCAGGATCTATTTCACTCCCCTCTCCGGGGTTCTTTTCGCCTTTCCCTCACGGTACTGGTTCACTATCGGTCAGCCAGGAGTATTTAGCCTTGGAGGATGGTCCCCCCGTCTTCAGTCAAGGTTTCTCGTGCCCCGACCTACTCGATTTCACATGATCAGATTTTCGACTACGGGGCTATCACCCGCTACGGCCACGCTTCCCAGCGTGTTCGCCTAATCAGTCTCATGCTTAAGGGCTGGTCCCCGTTCGCTCGCCGCTACTAGGGGAATCTCGGTTGATTTCTTTTCCTCAGGGTACTTAGATGTTTCAGTTCCCCTGGTTCGCCTCTTACGCCTATGTATTCAGCGCAAGATACTCAGCTTATGCTGAGTGGGTTTCCCCATTCAGAAATGCCCGGGTCACAGGTTGTTTGCCACCTCGCCGAGCCTTATCGCAGGCTACCACGTCTTTCATCGCCTCTGGCTGCCTAGGCATCCACCGTGTGCGCTTCATTGCTTGACCCTATAACCCGAAGGAGTCTGGGATTCACAATGATAACGATTGCCGGATACGCTTGAGACGTATCACAAAACAATTTACGTATAAACACTTCTTAGAAGTGTTTATGTCAGCATGATATACATTGTTAAAGAGCAGCTGTTCAATGAACAGTGATAAAGCAGTGCGTTAAAACACAGTGACTTATCAGTGGTCACAAAACATTCACAAACGGTCGTTAAGGTACTATAAAACGATACATATAAAACAGTACGTAATGGTGGAGCCAAGCGGGATCGAACCGCTGACCTCCTGCGTGCAAGGCAGGCGCTCTCCCAGCTGAGCTATGGCCCCATCGTTTTTGCTGACCTTACCTCTTGCCATTAATTTCTGTGAGACAAGGTAAAATGCAATGACGTATAGCCTGCTATACGAGGAGCATTTTAACGTAGTATCGCAGGAATTTGGTGGGTCTGGGCAGACTTGAACTGCCGACCTCACCCTTATCAGGGGTGCGCTCTAACCAACTGAGCTACAGACCCAAGAGGGGATCGTGCTTAAACCGTTTGCTCTACTATCTGATCAGGTAATTCATTGTGAGCGCTTACCGCGAGGATGATGCATCGTTTAAGGAGGTGATCCAGCCGCAGGTTCCCCTACGGCTACCTTGTTACGACTTCACCCCAGTCATGAACCACACCGTGGTGATCGCCCTCTTGCGTTAGGCTAACCACTTCTGGTGCAGTCCACTCCCATGGTGTGACGGGCGGTGTGTACAAGGCCCGGGAACGTATTCACCGTGACATTCTGATTCACGATTACTAGCGATTCCGACTTCACGGAGTCGAGTTGCAGACTCCGATCCGGACTGAGACCGGCTTTTCGGGATTAGCTCACTCTCGCGAGTTGGCAACCCTTTGTACCGGCCATTGTAGCACGTGTGTAGCCCTACTCGTAAGGGCCATGATGACTTGACGTCGTCCCCACCTTCCTCCGGTTTGTCACCGGCAGTCTCCTTAGAGTTCCCGGCATTACCCGCTGGCAAATAAGGACAAGGGTTGCGCTCGTTACGGGACTTAACCCAACATTTCACAACACGAGCTGACGACAGCCATGCAGCACCTGTCTCTGCGTTCCCGAAGGCACCAAGTGATCTCTCACAAGTTCGCAGGATGTCAAGAGTAGGTAAGGTTCTTCGCGTTGCATCGAATTAAACCACATGCTCCACCGCTTGTGCGGGCCCCCGTCAATTCATTTGAGTTTTAACCTTGCGGCCGTACTCCCCAGGCGGTCGACTTATCGCGTTAACTTCGCCACAAAGTGCGCTAGGCACCCAACGGCTGGTCGACATCGTTTACGGCGTGGACTACCAGGGTATCTAATCCTGTTTGCTACCCACGCTTTCGCACCTCAGTGTCAGTGTCAGTCCAGAAGGCCGCCTTCGCCACTGGTATTCCTCCCGATCTCTACGCATTTCACCGCTACACCGGGAATTCTACCTTCCTCTCCTGCACTCTAGCTTGACAGTTCCGGATGCCGTTCCCAGGTTGAGCCCGGGGCTTTCACAACCGGCTTATCAAGCCACCTACGCGCGCTTTACGCCCAGTAATTCCGATTAACGCTTGCACCCTCCGTATTACCGCGGCTGCTGGCACGGAGTTAGCCGGTGCTTCTTCTGCGAGTGATGTCTTTCCTAGGGGGTATTAACCCCTAGGCGTTCTTCCTCGCTGAAAGTGCTTTACAACCCGAGGGCCTTCTTCACACACGCGGCATGGCTGGATCAGGGTTGCCCCCATTGTCCAATATTCCCCACTGCTGCCTCCCGTAGGAGTTCGGGCCGTGTCTCAGTCCCGATGTGGCTGATCATCCTCTCAGACCAGCTACGGATCGTTGCCTTGGTGAGCCATTACCTCACCAACTAGCTAATCCGACATAGGCTCATCCAATAGCGGGAGCCGAAGCCCCCTTTCTCCCGTAGGACGTATGCGGTATTAGCCTGGGTTTCCCCAGGTTATCCCCCACTACCGGGCAGATTCCTATGCATTACTCACCCGTCCGCCGCTCGTCAGCATCTAGCAAGCTAGATCTGTTACCGCTCGACTTGCATGTGTTAGGCCTGCCGCCAGCGTTCAATCTGAGCCATGATCAAACTCTTCAGTTTAAAATCATTGTGATGCTTACCTGTCACTCGAAAGCAACAGAAGCGCATCAAACTTGGCTCAAGGTTCAAACGAATTCAAAAGATGTGAACATCTTTCTTGTGCGCCTGCCTTGATATTTGGTGATTTATCACCCTCATCGGCAAGCGCCCACATGAATTACCTGATCAAATTGTTAAAGAGCTGTTTCGCTGTGCTGGCTCGATGACCTGAACCGTGTTGCCTCAGCGAGGAAGGCGTATTCTACGCATTTCCTGGTGATTGTCAACCGCTGTTTTCAGTGACTGAATTCAGCGAACGAGGCGAGCCAAACAACTGCTCTAACCTACTGACAAACCGAAGGTTTTCACCTTCATGCACCGCTGGTAACGCTTGGCGTCCCCGGCAGCGGATGCGTACTTTACGGATTCGCGGCCGGGTTGGCAAGGGCTAATGTGAAAAAGTTTTAAAAGGTTCAGGGCTTAGGTTTTGCCTTACGCATAACGGCGAGTACCGGTCCGGAACATACATAAGCTGCAAACAGCAGCAGCAGCATCACTGAAGGCTCTACTGAAATCATTACGAACCCTAAGACAACCGCCAGCAAAACCACAAAAGGTACGGGTTTCTTGAAGTCCAGATCCTTGAAACTGTAGTAACGGATATTGCTTACCATCAAAATACCGGCAGCTCCTACTACGACTAGCATTAGCAGCTTAAAGCCGAACGCATCGGCATCAAAACTATGAAAGGTCCAAACACTGGCAGCGACTAAGGCAGCCGCGGAGGGGCTTGGCAAACCAATGAACCATTTTTTATCAGCACTGCCGATTTGTACATTGAAACGCGCTAGGCGCAATGCCGCGCAGGCAACGTAAAGAAACGCCACAACCCAGCCTGTTTTGCCGATATCTTGCAAAATCCAAGTGAAAGCGACCAGCGCAGGGGCCATCCCAAACGAGATCATGTCCGCAAGGCTGTCGTACTCCGCGCCAAATTCGCTTTGCGTATTGGTCATGCGCGCAACACGCCCATCTAGGCCGTCCAGCACCATGGCAATGAAAATAGCCACTGCGGCTGACGTGAACTCACCGTTTATCCCGGCTACCACGGCAAAAAAGCCAGAAAAGAGTGCGGAAGTCGTGAACAGATTAGGTAATAGATAGATCCCCTTACGGCGAATCTTCTTGCCATCTTCGACGGCCTCCTCAACAACCTCGGTTTCACGCAAAAATGCGGCAGCGAGATCTTCATTGCCGACAACATCGTCTTTTGACGATGTTTGCTGAGAGGACTCACCGCTGGCCGACGTTTCGGAAAGCTGCGTATTTTCGTGCTCTTGGTCGCGAGCATCCTGGGTCATAAGTGTCATCCATTTGAAGTGAAGTCACATAAACAGTGATCTCTTCTCATTCTACACGGTGACGCCCAGGCAGCCAGCCAATTGCCATGGACGACGAAAAACGCCCCGAGGTAGAACCTCAGGGCGTTAGCAGCTCAGTGAACCGATTAGTTTTTGGACTTATCAACCAACTGATTGGCCGCAATCCAAGGCATCATGCCACGCAGCTTGGCGCCTACCTGCTCGATTTCGTGCTCGGCATTTAGGCGACGACGCGCCGTCATGGACGGATAGTTGGTGTTGCCTTCCTGGATGAACATCTTGGCGTATTCACCGGTCTGGATGCGCTTGAGTGCGTTACGCATGGCAGCACGGGACTCATCATTGATCACTTCAGGGCCGGTCACGTACTCACCATACTCTGCGTTGTTAGAGATGGAGTAGTTCATGTTGGCGATGCCGCCTTCGTACATCAGGTCGACGATCAGCTTAAGCTCGTGAAGACACTCGAAGTACGCCATTTCCGGTGCATAACCCGCTTCCGTCAGGGTTTCAAAACCGGCTTTTAC
This sequence comes from Halomonas sp. 7T, assembly GCF_025643255.1. NCBI lineage: Bacteria > Pseudomonadati > Pseudomonadota > Gammaproteobacteria > Oceanospirillales > Halomonadaceae > Halomonas > Halomonas sp. 7T. The sequence continues at coordinate 2,609,626 of NZ_CP087112.1, forward strand.
TAGCTCAACCGCACCACCGCAAAGTACCGCTTGCTCGCCAAACAGGTCGGTCTCAGTCTCATCTTTGAAAGTCGTTTCGATGATGCCACTGCGGCCACCACCTACACCGGCAGCATAAGAGAGCGCCAGCTCTTTGGCACTGCCAGACGCATCCTGGTGGATGGCGATCAGATCAGGAATACCACCGCCTTTCACGAACTCAGAGCGAACTGTGTGGCCCGGCGCTTTTGGCGCGATCATGATCACGTCGAGATCTTTACGCGGCTCGATCTGGTTGTAGTGAATGTTGAAGCCATGGGCGAACGCCAGTGTCGCGCCCTCTTTAAGGTTCGGCTCGACTTCTTGCTCGTAGATAGCCTTTTGGTTTTCGTCCGGCGCCAGAATCATGACCACGTCAGCGGTTTTGCACGCTTCCGGTACGCTAGCCACTTTTAAACCAGCCGCTTCTGCTTTGGCAGCGGAAGAGGAGCCTTTGCGCAGCGCGACGGTGACGTCAACGCCAGACTCTTTCAAGTTATTGGCGTGGGCATGACCTTGAGAGCCGTAACCAACGATGGTGACTTTTTTGGCTTGGATCAGGGACAGGTCGCAATCTTTATCGTAATAAACGTGCATGGCGAGACTCCAGAAGTCGGTAATAACAAATTTTTATAGCGTATAGGTCAGCGTTGATGGCCACCCGTGCCGTCTTTTGCAGCACTGGGATTCGGCATTGAGGTAACTCTACGACAGCGCGCCTGTTGCGTAAAACGCTATGTTTGCAACATACTATTTCATATTATGAAATTACGACCGACTTGAAGGTTACTATGGACTTCCGCCTACTTAAACACGTGGTCACCCTGTCCGAGACGCTACATTTTGGCCGCGCTAGCGAGCTTTGCCATATCAGCCCTTCGACGCTTAGCCGCTCTATTCAGCAGGTGGAAACTGAGCTAGGCACTCGCCTGTTTGAGCGGGACAACCGGCATGTGACGCTCACTTCTCAAGGCAGTACGTTCCAACACTACGCCAGAGAGACGCTAGAGCAGTGGGAAACGCAAAAGCGCACACTGGCAGCCACCACGGCGCAGCTGAGCGGCGACATCAGCATTTACTGCTCGGTGACAGCCAGCTACAGCTTTTTGTATGAATTATTAAGCGATGTACGCACACGCCATCCCGGCATTGAACTCAAACTGCATACCGGCGACCCCGCTGACGCCATGTCACGGGTACTAGAAGGCGCAGACGATATGGCGATTACCCCTCGCCCGCGCATTCCGCCTAGCGCATTGGCTTTCAAGTCGCTGACCCGCTCACCGCTGCTGTTTATTGCCCCCACTGCCCCTCATCCGTGGCTCCCGCCTCAACCCGAAAGCTCGACCGCCGCGCAGTGGCAGCACGTGCCGATGATTTTGTCGGAAGCGGGGCTTTCCAGAGAGTTCGCTAATACGTGGTTCAAAGCGATGGGCATTTCACCGCGCATTTATGCCCAGGTAGCAGGACACGAAGCGATCGTGAGCATGGTTGGACTGGGGTTTGGCGTAGGGGTAGTTCCGAAGATAGTGCTAGATAACAGCCCGCTGGCCGAACGCGTGCAAGTGCTCAGTGTAAAGCCCGAGTTACCCCACTACGATGTAGGGCTTTGCGTACTCAATCGGCGGTTAAAAAACCCGATCATTGATGCTTTTTGGGCAGCGGTAAACGCGCGTTAACGCGCTTGATGGCAGGGCATTACGCATAAAAAAGCCGCCCGACAAAGGGCGGCTTCTCACTGGTACAACGGACAACGACAGCGGCAAAGCGCGGCTTACAGCGACAGCACTTTATCGCCCCGGGCAATACCAGAGACCCCGGTACGCGCCACTTCCAGAATGCCTACCGGCGCCATGGCCTGCAGGAAAGCATCCAGCTTGCCCGCATCGCCGGTAATTTGCACCGTGTAGAGACTTGGCGTGACATCGACAATCTGCGCACGGAAGATATCCACCGTGCGCTTCACTTCATCGCGGGCAGCGCCTAACGCTTTTACCTTCACCAACATCAGCTCGCGCTCAATGTGGTTACCTTCGGTGAGATCCACCAGTTTGACCACATCGATCAGCTTATTAAGATGTTTAGTGATCTGCTCGATCACTCGATCATCGCCAATGGTAGTGACCGTTAAGCGAGACAGCGACGGATCTTCCGTCGGTGCCACGTTCAACGTTTCGATGTTGAAGTTACGCTGGGAGAACAGCCCGACCACACGTGACAGCGCACCCGGTTCGTTTTCCATCAGAATCGAGATGATATGACGCATCAGGTACGCTCCGTTTTAGACAGCAGCATGTCACGCATAGCACCTAACGGCACCTGCATCGGATAGACGTGCTCAAAGGGATCAACCTTCACATCCAGGAATACCAGCTCATGCTTGTTGGCAAAGGCGCGCTCTAGCGCCGGCTCCAACTCATCCAGAGTATTCACGGTGATCGCGGTAAATCCGTAAGCCTCAATGAGCATATGGAAATCCGGCAGCGACTCCATGTAGGAGTGCGCATGGCGGGATTTATAGTTCAAATCCTGCCACTGCCGCACCATACCCAACGATGCGTTGTTGAGATTTACAATCTTGACGCCTATGCCGTACTGCTTACAGGTCGAGAGCTCCTGCATCATCATCTGGAAGCTGCCTTCACCGGTCACACACACGACGTCGTCATCCGGGAAGTTCTGCTTGATGCCCATGGCGGCCGGGAAACCAAAGCCCATGGTACCTAGCCCGCCAGAGGTAATCAGGCGGTTCGGCTTATCGAACTTGTAGTACTGCGCCGCAAACATCTGATGCTGACCAACATCCGTAGTGACGTACGCTTCGCCTCGGGTGACACGACATAGCGCTTCGATGACTTCTTGCGGTTTCAGCACCTCGCCCTGCTTGGAAGGCTCGTAGAGCTTCCCTTCGCGCTCGGCGCGCCAGCCATCGATCTTTTGCCACCACTCGCTCAGCGCTTCTGGCTGCGCAATTGATTGGCCTTGGACCAGGCTGATCATTTCATTAATGACGCTAGAGGCTGGCCCAACAATAGGCACATCAGCCCGCACAGTTTTAGAGACTGAGCTTGGGTCCACATCCACGTGAATAATTTTTGCCGTGGGGCAGAATTTCGACGTGTTGTTGGTCACTCGGTCATCAAAACGCGCGCCAATGGCGATAATTAAATCTGCATGGTGCATGGCCATATTGGATTCATACGAGCCGTGCATCCCTAACCAACCCAGGCACTGCCGATCACTTTGCGGGTAGGCACCAATGCCCATCAGCGTTGTAGTAATGGGGAAGCCGAGCTGTTTGACCAGATCGGTCAGCCCTTCACTCGCCTTGCCCAACACCACGCCGCCGCCGGTATAGAATACTGGGCGCTTGGCTTTCAGCATCAGCTCAACGGCTTTTTTGATTTGGCCGGTGTGTCCCCGAGTCACCGGGTTGTAGGAGCGCATCTTGACCTTTTTCGGGTAGACGTACTCATAACGCTCGGTGGGCGCGGTCATGTCCTTAGGTATATCGACGACCACGGGGCCAGGACGACCGGTAGCGGCCAGATAGTAGGCCTTTTTAAGCACTTCTGGAATTTCAGACGGATGCCGTATTGAGAAGCTGTGCTTCACAATCGGACGCGTCACACCGACAATATCGGTCTCCTGGAAGGCGTCGTCGCCAATTAGGTGGCTCATTACTTGGCCGCATAGCACCACCAATGGAATCGAATCCATGTAGGCGGTTGCAATGCCGGTGACCGCATTAGTAGCACCAGGACCAGAGGTCACCAGCACGGTTCCAGGCTTGCCGGAAGCGCGGGCGTAACCGTCAGCCGCGTGGGTTGCTGCCTGTTCGTGACGCACAAGAATGTGCTTCACCTTGTCTTGACGGAACAGCGCATCGTAAATGTGCAGCGCCGCGCCGCCAGGATAACCATAAATGTACTCTACGCCCTCATCTTGTAAGAAGCGGGCGATCATATCTGCGCCGGAAAGCAGTTCCACTGTATTTCTCCCCTAGAGGTCTCGAGTGCGATCGCAGGACATCCTGCGGTGTCGAGTGCGGCGGTATGCCGCTGCCGGCCCAAGCCGGCACCTGATGCCAAACCCTGGCATATGGCCCGGTTAGGGCCTGCACTCTCATCGGAAGCACTCATTTATTGCGATATAAATCAGTGGCTCCCTCACACGGCGGTTTGCCGTGTCGGGGCGTTGGCCAGGTTGGGCGGTTAGCCCAAGCCCGGAAGTCCTTCGGCGGGTAAAGGCCGTTGCCTACCCTTCGCGCGGGGATTAGGGGTTGCCCGTTGGTTCCGCGCCCGCAAATCAGGAACCCACAAGATTCCATTAGCGCCCTCGGCCTGTCAACCTCCGATCAAGACAAACGCAACAAACGTTGCAGGAAGCCATTAAAAAAGCCCCGCTAGCCGAGCTAACGGGGCTTTTGCCCTATTCAATTGCACAGCATACCGCTTGCGCTCACGCACTAAATTACCACTAGGTTACCAAGCTTGGATCATTCAAAAACCAATTTCCCTTCGCTTGCACTCACATGGATAGTGTCGCCAGGGGCATACTTGCCTGCCAGCAGGTCTTGCGCCAGCGGGTTCTCGATACGGCTTTGAATCGCCCGCTTGAGCGGCCTTGCCCCATACACTGGATCGAAACCGACGACCGCCAGCTGGGCCATGGCGTCATCGCTGATCTCAAGGCTCAAATCATGTTCCGCTAAGCGCGCTTTCAAACGCTCCAACTGAATACCGGCAATGGCCTGAATTTGCGTTTGACCCAGCGCGTGAAACACCACCACTTCGTCAATACGGTTAATCAGCTCAGGGCGGAAGTGATTGCCCACCACCTCCATGACCATGCTCTTCATGACCTCATAGTCGTTATCGTCCCCGCCCATACGCTGGATAATATCCGAGCCCATGTTGGAGGTCATGACGATCACGGTATTACGGAAATCGACCGTACGGCCTTGCCCATCGGTCAAGCGGCCATCTTCGAGCACTTGCAGCAGGATATTAAACACATCCGGATGCGCCTTTTCCACTTCATCTAGTAACAGCACCGAGTAGGGCTTACGGCGCACCGCTTCGGTTAAGTAGCCACCCTCTTCGTAACCCACGTAGCCTGGGGGTGCACCAATCAAACGCGCCACGGAGTGCTTCTCCATAAACTCCGACATGTCGATACGTACCATCGCTTCTTCCGTATCGAACAGGAAGTTAGCCAGCGATTTACATAGTTCTGTTTTACCCACCCCGGTGGGGCCGAGGAACAAGAACGAGCCGTTGGGTCGATTGGGGTCGGCAAGACCCGCCCGGGAACGGCGTACGGCGTTAGCCACCGCCTCTACCGCTTCATGCTGGCCAATCACCCGCTCATGCAGCGCCTCTTCCATGCGCAACAGCTTATCCCGCTCGCCTTCCAACATTTTGGAGACGGGAATACCTGTCCAGCGGGAGACCACTTCGGCAATTTCCTCTTCGGTGACGTTAGAGCGCAGCAGCTGATGGCTGGCCGTATCTGCCTCGCCCTCCCCCGCTTCGCTAATCTTTTTCTCAAGCGCTGGAATTTTGCCGTATTGAATCTCGGACATACGCCCTAGATCGCCCTGACGACGCGCTTGTTCAAGGTCAATGCGCGCCTGCTCCAGCTCCGCCTTAAACTGGGCAGCCCCCTGGATACTGGCTTTTTCGGCTTTCCAGATTTCATCCAAGTCAGCGTATTCACGCTCTAACTCGTGAATCTGATTGTTCAGCGCTTCAAGGCGTTTCTTAGTCGCCTCGTCGGTCTCTTTCTTAAGCGCTTCGCGCTCCATTTTCAGCTGGATTAAGCGACGATCCAATCGATCCATCTCTTCAGGCTTGGAGTCCAGTTCCATGCGGATACGTGACGCCGCCTCGTCGATCAAGTCGATCGCTTTGTCGGGCAGTTGCCGATCCGTGATGTAGCGGGTAGAGAGTTTCGCAGCCGCAATAATCGCCGAGTCGGTGATATCCACACCGTGGTGGACTTCGTAACGCTCTTTTAAGCCGCGCAAAATGGCCACCGTATCTTCTTCAGATGGTTCATCGACCAGCACTTTCTGGAAGCGACGCTCTAGCGCAGCATCTTTCTCGATGTACTTACGGTACTCATCCAGCGTTGTGGCGCCTACGCAGTGCAACTCGCCACGGGCCAACGCAGGTTTAAGCATGTTGCCCGCATCCATCGCGCCTTCGGCCTTGCCCGCACCCACCATGGTATGCAGCTCATCAATAAACAGGATGACCCGGCCTTCTTCCTGGGAAAGCTCTTTAAGCACGGCTTTCAGACGCTCTTCAAACTCGCCGCGGAACTTAGCGCCTGCCAGCAGCGAGCCCATATCCAGCGAGAGGACGCGCTTATCTTTGAGGCCTTCGGGCACTTCGCCGTTTACAATACGCTGCGCCAGCCCTTCAACAATGGCGGTTTTCCCCACCCCTGGCTCACCGATCAGTACCGGGTTGTTTTTGGTGCGCCGCTGCAGCACCTGGATCGTGCGGCGGATTTCGTCGTCGCGACCAATCACCGGGTCCAGCTTGCCGTCTAGCGCACGCTGGGTAAGGTCCATGGTGTATTTGTTAAGCGCTTCACGCTGGTCTTCGGCGTTAGCATCGTCGACGGTAGCACCGCCGCGCAGGCTGTTAATCGCCGATTCAAGAGATTTGCGGTTAATTCCTGCCTCTTTAAGCAGTTTGGTAATCGCTGAGTTCATTTCCAGCGCCGCCAGGAGTACCAGCTCAGAGGCGATGAACTGGTCACCACGCTTCTGCGCCTCCCGGTCGGTTAAGTTGAATAGCTTGATGAAGTCACGGGAGGGCTGAACATCCCCGTCGAACTGGCTGACCTTGGGCAAGTTGTCTAACTGCTGCACCAAACCTTCGCGCAGGCGCGAACTGCTGCCCTCGGCTTTTTCAACCAGGGCTTTAACGCCGGTGTCTTTGGTATCCAGCAGTGCCAGCAGCAAGTGCGCAGGATCAAGCTGATTATGGCCGTGCCCAACTGCAAGGGACTGCGCCTCAGAAATAGCGGCCTGTAACTTGGCAGTAAATTTATCGAATCGCATGGAATGCCTCCTGGGGGTGCCGAGCGTTTGGACGCACGGTATTTCCCAATAACTTGTCTTAAATGTGCTAAAAACGTTTAGCTTGACAAGTTAAATGGCGTCAGTTCCACACATTTCAAGAGGTACGCATCACAAGCACAAAAGAATAGCGCTACTTAGTTGATCCAGATCACACTGGCCATGCGCCCGGTGTTGCCGTTGTCACGGCGGTGGGAGTAAAAGCGCGACTCGCAGGCAGTGCAGAAGTGACCGCCGCTGATGTGGTGAATCCCCAGCGCCTCTAAACGAAAGCGGGCTAACCGATATAGGTCTGCCATATAGTGGCCCAAGCGATAAGGGCTGTGATCAAACGCGTCGGCCGTATCAGGGTGCACAGCGACAAACGCGCCATATACCTCAGGACCTACCTCGAACTGTGCATTTGAAATAGCGGGGCCTAGCCACACTAAAATATCGTCGGGGTCACAGTTCATCGCAGCAACGGTAGCTTCCAGCACACCACCTGCCAACCCTCGCCAGCCCGCGTGGGCCACCCCCACTTGCGTGCCTTGGCGGTTACACAACAGTACCGGTAAGCAATCGGCCGTCAGTACCACACAGGCGTAGTCGTTGCTGCTGGCAACCGCCGCGTCGGCTTCCGGTGTGTCGCCTTGATACGCCTGTAAGACACGTGCGCCATGGGTTTGGTTGAGCCACAGCAGTGGGCGATCGTCGCCGATCTCTTTGTGCATCAACCGACGGCACAGCGCGACGTGATCTGCGTTGTCGCCTACGTGGGTCGCTGGATTGAACGCTGCAAAATCATCTTGGCTTGGCCCTGTTTCCCGAGTGGTGACAAACGCCCGCACATTAGCAGGCGCGGGCCAATCAGGCAGCAGCAGCGTGGGCTTTAGATCAATGGCATCGCTCATCGCATAGTCTCGTTGTCTTCGCGCAGGTAGTCCAACAACATTAGCAGATCGTCGGGTAGATCAATTTGAAAAGTAGCCGTTTCACCGCTCACTGGATGCACAAAACTGAGTTTGCGTGCATGTAGTGCCTGACGCGGAAATTCACGCAGAATCTCTTTTAACGGCTCGGCAGCGCCCGGTGGCAGCTTGGCACGACCGCTGTAGAGCGGATCACCAATCAGCGGGTAACGCGCGTGGGCCATATGGACACGAATTTGGTGAGTACGCCCAGTTTCAAGCGTACAACGCACGTGCGTATGGGCACGAAAACGCTCCACTACTCGATAGTGCGTCACCGCTGGTTTTCCTGACGCCGTGACCGCTTGGCGCTTGCGGTCTTTCGGATGCCGACCAATAGGTGCATCAATCTTGCTGCCCGCTACCGGCTTACCAATCACCACGGCATCGTACTGACGCGATACGCTGCGCGCCTGGAGCTGTTCGACCAGCGCCGTTTGAGCAGGCAGGGTTTTGGCGACCATCATCAACCCAGTGGTGTCTTTATCCAAGCGATGGACGATCCCCGCTCGCGGCACCTCCGCTAACGCCGGATGATGATGCAGCAGCGCATTCAACAAGGTGCCATCGGGATTCCCCGCCGCAGGATGCACCACCATCCCTGCCGCTTTGTTGATCACCATCACCGCCTCGTCTTCGTACACGATATCGAGGGCAATATCTTGGGGTTCAAAGCGCGTATCTTCCTCAATGGTCGCTTTAAGCACCAGCATTTCGTGGCCGTGCAGCTTCGCTTTGGGTTTTAGTTTTGCGCCATCGACCGTTAATTCACCGGCGTTGATCCACGCTTTTAGGCGTTCGCGAGAGTAGTCACTGAACAACTCTGCTGCGACTTGGTCAAAGCGTGCGCCGGCTAACGTGGCTGGCACCCGCTGCGTAGCTTCAACGATACGAGACATTCAGCACCTCTTCGATACGCAAAAAACCTAGCCGTGGCATGAAAACGTTTCCTTTGACTGCACCCGACAAAACGTTACTTAGGCGTCGCTAAGCCTGCGTTTTGCGCCGAGGTGATTTATAGTGGGCTAACTGCGACCTATTCTACCATTTCTACTTATGGCCATCGTCGCTTTTCGGTGATTGAGGCTTGTTTGCAACGAGGATGATGATGCGCGTTTTTTCCGCTGCCAACCGCTTTGGCGCCCTAGCCTTGAGCCTTGCCCTGTTAGCAGGCTGTGCCAGTAATGACACGACCCCTGATGAGGATGATGAGTTCGCGGGCGTACAAGAGCGCGAACTCTACGAGTTAGCGCGCACGGCGCTAGATAGCAACCGCTTCCCTATCGCTATTGAGCGCTTAGAAGCACTCGACACGCGCTACCCCTTCGGGCCGCATGCCGAGCAGGCGCAACTTGAGTTGATATACGCCTATTACGAAAACAGCAACTGGGAAGAAGCCCGGGCCGCGGCCAGCCGTTTTATCCGCCTGCATCCGGATCACCCTCAAGTGGATTACGCCTACTATCTGCGCGGCCTTTCCGCCTGGCAAGCCGGGCGCTTTAGCCTGGAGCGGCTTCGTCTAATCGATATCTCCAAGCGCGACCTGGGCGCGTCACGGGATGCCTACAACGACTTCCGCGAGCTAATCCAGCGTTTCCCGCAAAGCCAATACGCTCCCGATGCTCAACAACGCATCGTTTACCTGCGCGAGCTGCTCGCCCAGCATGAGCTTCACGTTGCCGATTACTACCTGCGCCGCGGCGCTTACTTAGCCGCCGTCGAGCGGGGGCGCTGGGTCGTGGAAAACTACCCTGAAGCGACTGCCACCCGCGACGCCCTCGCCACGATGATTGAGGGTTACCAGGGGCTGGGGATGAATGACCGCGCCAATGAAGTGCTCGACGTGCTGCGCGAGAACGCACCCAACCACGCGCAATTGCAAGGTAGTCGCTTCATACCCAAACACGGCGGCAACTAAGCGCTGTCGTCCTTTGCAGGTATTTTAGACGACTAGGCTGTACAAGCCGTATAGCTTCAAAAACCACGCTCCGGCGTGGTTTTTTATTTTCTACAAAAACAACTTAATTAACAAAATCTTAAATAAATAACTCTCAAGATATCTCAAAAAATTATTTACACAAAACCTGTACAATTAGCGAACCGCAAACCTATACTCCTCAACACTACATGATAAAGCGCCTTCACGGCGCCTAAGGAGCAGGCCCAATGTTGTCTTCAGCATCTCGTTTTAGCGCCATGAAAATTAGCACCCGCCTTACTCTCGCCTTTTCAGCACTGCTGGCACTGCTAGTGATCCTAACGGGTGCGGGTATTTACCAAGTGAACAAAATTGACCGTAGCCTAACGGCCATTAACGATGTAAACGGCACTAAACAACGGTTTGCGGTGGACTGGCGTGGCAGCGTGCATGACCGCGCGATTGTGCTTCGCGATGTAGTCATTACCGGCGGTGACGGCAACCTCAGTGCGCTAGAAGGCGAGATTGAGCGTTTGCGCGATGCCTACGACGCAGCGTCAGCCGGCATGACACAGGTGACTAATGAACACGCGGGAAGTACACAAGAGCAGAATCTGCTTAGTCGCATTAGCGAACAAGCAACGGTCACTCACGCCCTAAGCGATCAGGTGGTTAACGCTCGCCAAGCGGGCAATTATGAGCGCGCTCAACAGCTAATGCTGGAACAGGCAGGTCCCGCTTATACGGAGTGGTTGAGCCGTATTAATCAATTTATTGACCTACAAGAACAGATTAATAACACCACGACGGCAGACGCTCGTGATACCGCATCAGGCTTTCAGCTACAGATGCTAGGGTTAACGCTATTCGCACTGTTAGTAGGCGGTCTCATTGCAGTGTTCTTGTCACGCCAGCTATTACGCGAGCTGGGTGCCGAGCCGCAGGAAGTCAAAGCCTTTGCCGAAGCCATTGGCCGCGGCGAGCTCGCCACCAAAGGCCAGCTTAAGAAAGGCGACACCCGCAGCATCATGGCGTCTCAGGTCGTGATGGCCAAACAGTTGCAGGATATCGTGACCCAGGTGCGCACTTCTGCCGAAGCGGTTGCCTCCAATAGCGAGCAAATTGCCGAAGGCAACAACGATTTAGCTTCGCGTACCGAACAGCAAGCCAGTGCGCTAGCAGAAACGGCCTCGGCGATGGAAGAGCTAAACAGTACCGTAAAACTCAATGCGGATAACTCTGCTCAAGCCAGTCAAGAAGCATCGAGCGCTTCTAAAACGGCCACCCAGGGTGGCGAAGCGGTGCATCAGGTTGTTGCCACCATGAATGACCTGAACAAAAGCTCACAGGAAATAGCGGGCATTATTTCTACCATTGATTCGATTGCTTTTCAGACCAACATACTGGCGCTGAACGCTTCGGTAGAAGCAGCGCGTGCCGGCGAGCATGGCCGCGGCTTTGCGGTAGTCGCCGAAGAGGTGCGAAAGCTCGCTCAACGTAGCGCCGACGCCGCACGCGAAATTAACCAGCTAATTTCCAGCAACTTAGAGCGTGTGAATCACGGCAACGAACGCGCCGAAGAGGCCAGTAAATCTACCGAAGAAATTGTGGCGGCCATTGCACGCGTCACCAGCATTATGCAGGAGATCAGTCACGCCAGCGCCGAACAGAGCGCCGGGGTTCAAGAAGTTGGCCAAGCCGTCACAGAAATGGATCAAGTTACCCAGCAAAACGCCGCGCTGGTAGAGGAGAGTGCGACGGCTGCCAACAACCTACGCCAAAATGCCCACCAGCTGCTTAACGCTATGGAAATCTTCAAATTACCCAGCACTCAACGTCAGGCGTCTATCGCTCAGAGCAGTCGCTCCTCTTCTCCGCGTCAGACAACCAACCCCGCGCCCGCAGCGCTGCCATCGACTAAGAGCCGTGCGGTTGAGCCTGAATGGGAAAGCTTCTAAATACAGACGTCTCATTTGTCGTTCACTATTTAGGAAGGCCGTGGCGTGACCCGCTACGGCCCGCTGCCTTTCCCTGAGGTTGCTATGAAACCTTCGCAAAGCCTGTTCATGGTGTTCTTACTCCCCATCCTGATGGTGGTACTGCCCGTTCTGTTGCTGCTGGGTCTCGCCACTCAAGCAATTAAAGCCCAGTCGCTGCAAAACTATCAGCTTCAGTCCAACGACCTGGATATCCTCGTTCAGATGGCAACCTTTGATCGCCAGTTAGGCGATCTCCATCAGCGTATGAGCAAGGTGTTCACCCGAGCGGAAGAGACCGATCTTGGCGCCATGCAACGCTACTCCGAATACGGCCTCATTAACCAAGAGTTGTCACGCATTGGTGAAAGTATCGATCAGCTGGCCACCTCTCCGCTGATCTTTGATCTGAGCCAGGAGAGCGCCGATACCCTGCAACGCGCTTTTCACGCGTATCGCCGGTTTGTCAGCATGGCGAACGAGGCAGCCACGCTGAACCAGGGAGACCCAGGATTTTATCTGCAAGAAGCCCAGCGCCACTTCACGACGTTCAACCTCTTCTCGCAGCAGATTTTTGAAGCACTTACTCAGCGCGCTAGCGACCGTCATCAGGAGTCCTACGCCGACCTTACCCAAGCACGCAACTCCACGCTGTGGCTAAGCCTTGGGCTCCTTACTCTGTTGATCGGCGCGGCTTTTCTGGCAGCGTGGCGCATCAATCGGCGACTCGTCACCGTGGGAGACGCCATTCTGGCCCTGTCAGATAACCGTCAAGCGCTACCTGACATGCAGGCGGTCGAACGCTTAAGTCAGCAGCATAACGGCCCGCTACAGCGCATTGCGCTCTCGTTGCTCTCTTTCCGCGACGCCGAGCAACAGCGCCGTGAGGCAGAGCGCCAAGTACATCAACTGGCCTACTACGACACGCTCACCGACCTGCCCAATTGGCGGTTAATGAAGGAGCACTTACAGCACTCTCTGGAAACCAATAGCCAAACCAACACCTTTGGTGCGCTGGTGTACGTAGATGTGGACGAGTTCAAGCGCATTAACGATGGCATCGGCCACCGGGCGGGAGATAACCTGCTTAAACAGATGGCTACGCGGCTGCAAACACTGGAGCCGCAAAGCTGCACCATTGGCCGTCTGAGCGGCGATGAATTTGTATTAATCGTTGACGGTTTGGATAGCGATAAGCTAAAAGCCGCTGAAAAGGCCGAGTTCTTTGCCCAACAGATTAACCATGCGCTCACCCAGCCCTACTGCTTGGACGGGCATTACCAATATTTGAATGTCAGTCAGGGGCTGGTGCTGTTCAAGGGCGTCGACGATAGCGTGGACCAGCTCTTCCAGTACGCCAACTCGGCCGTTCACCTCGCCAAACGCGATGGCCAGAATACGATTCGCTTTTATGACCCAGTAGTGCAAGCGCAGTTAGAGGCCCGCACCGAGCTAGAGCGGGATCTGCGGCTGGCCATCGAGCGGAAAGAGTTTGTGCTGGTGTATCAGATGCAGGTGGATTGTAAAGGGCGCGCCATTGGGGCAGAAGCACTCATTCGTTGGCAGCATCCCACCCGTGGGTTTGTGTCGCCCGGTACGTTCATTCCACTGGCTGAAGAGACAGGGCTCATCGTTCCCATCGGCACCTGGGTACTGCAGGCTGCCTGTGAGCAGCTGGTGATGTGGCAAACGGCAGCGCATACCAATGACCTGGTACTGGCCGTGAATGTTAGCGCGAAACAGTTTCAGCAGCCGAATTTTGTTGAAGAAGTGGCAAACGCCCTGGCGCTAAGCGGTGCCTCGCCCCATAAGCTAAAGCTTGAACTCACCGAAAGCACGGTGATCGGCAAAGTAGAGGATACCATCGCCCGCATGCACCAGTTGAAGATGCTGGGCGTTAGTTTTGCCATGGACGACTTCGGCACGGGCTACTCATCGCTACAGTACCTGAAGCGTTTGCCGCTGGATCAGATCAAAATCGATCAATCCTTCGTGCGAGACCTTCACCAGGATGAGGAGGATATGGCCATCGTTGAAACGATTATTGCCATGGGACACTCGCTGGGACTTAACGTCATTGCGGAGGGAGTGGAGACCGTGGAGCACTGGCGTTATCTCAACGAGCACCAGTGCCACGCCTACCAGGGCTATTACTTCTGCAAACCCGTTGCACCGGAGGAGATGGCCAAGCACTGCCTAGCCCCTCCCCCGGTGTTGTCCTAAAGAAGCGTAATCGTAAAACGCGCTTTCTTAGGCCCGGTTGCGCCATTAGTCACCGGGCTGCCAACCATTGACGATGGGGTAGCGCCGGTCACGCCCGAAACCTCGTGGCGTGACCCGCACCCCTACCGGTGCTTGGCGACGTTTATATTCACAGCGGTCAACAAGCTTGACGACTTTATACACGTCTTCATGGTCAAAACCTGCCGCAATAATCGCCTCAGCGCTCATATCACCTTCAATGTAGCGCACTAAAATAGCGTCCAGCACGTCGTAATCGGGCAGCGAATCGCTGTCCTGCTGATCCGGCGCCAGCTCAGCGCTGGGCGGGCGCTCAATCACACGCTCAGGAATCGCCGGTGATTGAGTATTGCGCCAGCGCGACAAGCGATACACCCACGTTTTATACACATCTTTAATCGCGTTATAGCCGCCGACCATATCGCCATAAAGCGTCGCATAGCCCACTGCCATTTCGCTTTTATTACCCGTGGTTAATACCATTAAGCCTTTTTTATTGGAGATGGCCATCAACAGCACACCGCGGCAGCGTGACTGCAGGTTCTCTTCGGTGGTATCTCGTTCGGTGCCCGCAAAGCTTTCCGCCAGCGTCCCCATAAACGCTTCGACCATTGGCTCAATAGGCATGACATCGTAATGCACGCCCAGCATCTCAGCCTGCTCTGCGGCGTCCTGCTTCGAAATATCCGCTGTATAGTGATACGGCATCATCACCGCCTGCACCCGCTGCGGGCCAAGCGCATCGACAGCAATCGCTAGCGAGAGCGCTGAATCAATGCCGCCGGAAAGTCCCAGCACCACCCCTTTAAAGCCACTTTTATTGACGTAATCCCGTAGGCCAGTGACCAGTGCGCAGTAGAGGCTCTCTTCTGGCTCCACATCGGGTTCAATCTCTCCCGCCTGGGGTTCCCAAGTGGTCGTGCTGGTTTGCAACAGCTGAACTGGCATCAGCCCCACCTGCCAGTAGGGGGCAAGCACCTTTAACTGACCTTGCGCATCCACACAACTGGAGCCGCCGTCGAATACCAGCTCATCCTGGCCACCGATGGTGTTCACATAAATAATCGGGCGCTGAATATCCTGGGCACGCTGCTCTAATAACCGTAAACGCTCTGCGGGCTTATCCTGATGATAAGGCGAGGCGTTTAAGCTGATCAGCACCTCAGCGCCTGCGTCTCGCGCGGCCTGAAGCGGCGAGCCTTCCCATAGGTCTTCACAAATTAACAGCCCAAGCTTGGCGCCCTTATGCTCATACACCAAGGGTTGGGAGCCCGAAGTGAAGTAGCGCTGCTCGTCAAACACTTGATAGTTGGGCAGCGCCTGCTTGGCGTACTCCGCTTCCCACTGGCCGTTATACAGCACACCCGCTAAGTTGTAGCACTTACCTTCCCGCACGCCGGGGTAACCGATAATCACTAGCACATCGCGGGAGATCTTTTCCGCCATTTTAGCTCGCGCTTCTCGCAGGCGGGTTTCCATGGAGGGGCGCAGCAGCAAATCTTCCGGCGGGTAGCCGGATAAAAACAATTCTGGAAAAACGACAATATCCGCCCCATGCTCGATCCTCGCTTCACGCACGGCTTCGATTGCACGGGCAGCATTGCCGGGAATATCTCCCACCAAGGGGTCGAGTTGGGCCATAACCAGCGTTAAGTCTTGCATGGGCGTTAAAATCTCTTGAGAATCTTTAAGACAGAGTGGCACCTTACTAGGTGCATTGTCCCGCAAGGCTCGCCAACTGGCAAAGGCCGCGCGGTGTAGGTATGTTGCATGCCCTTGTCACATCCCACCACGGGAGCAGAAAAAGGATGAACCTTTTGATCATTCGGCTGATTATTTTTGCCGTTATTTTTTACGCAGGTTTAAAACTTTATGGCCTCTACCGCGAACGGCGGCTCTCCCACGAGCAAAGCTCCCTAAAGCGTCATGAGGGGGGGCAAATGGTGCGCTGCCGCTGGTGCGAAGTACATGTGCCAGAGGATGAGGCGCTACGCGACAAGGAGCAGTGGTTTTGCTCCAGCGCCCATCGTGACCGCTTCCTGCAAGAGCAACAGGACAAAGAGAGCCGCGACTAGCGCGGCAAAAATAGCGTTGACGGTTTAAACCGTTAACCGCTCAGCGGTGGGCTGAAAGGGCGTTGGATCGATCAAGGCGTCGCGCCCCAGTAGCTGGTCAACCAGCAGATGGGTCGATGCGGGGGCAAGCACCAAGCCGTTACGGTAATGCCCCGCATTCACGTAAACATTGGGCCAGCCGGGTAACGCACCGATAAAGGGTAGCCCCTCGGGCGAACCTGGCCGTAGGCCTGCCCAGTGGTGGGCCACGGGAAGCTTGGCAAGCGCGGGCACGATGCCTTCGGCACTTTGCTTCAGTGAGGCCAATGCCTCGGCATCAGTGGTTTTATCAAACCCAGCTTCTTCCAGGGTCGACCCTACCAAGATCAAGCCATCACTGCGCGGAATGACGTAGCGGCCATCCTTTAAAATAACCCGCTGTACTAACCCGGGCGGTGCTTGATACGCAATCATTTGCCCCTTCACCGGGCGCACCGGTATCTGAACGCCTAGCTCAGCTAATAAGTGGGCCGTCCAAGCACCGCCGCACACCACCAATCGCTCGGCTCGCCTATCGCCCTGACGAGTGGCCACGCCGACTACGTTGCCTTCGTGCTTAATGAACCCGCTTACCGCACACTGCTCAACGAGCGTTACGCCGGGCATTGCGGCTAAACGCGCCCGCAGCGCCTGCCCCAAGCGCGGATTACGCACGCTACCCAGGGTCGGCATCCAGAGTGCATTCCCCTTAGGTGCGGCTGCCTGAGGCTCTTTTTGGCGAACAAAAGCAGCGTCGACGCGCTCAAGGGGCTTGCCTAGCTGACGCGCCCAGCGCAGCGCGGCGTCATCGTCGTCCACATTCAGGTACAGCAGCCCTTTTTGGCGATATTCGGGGTCAATGCCCGTCTCTTCTAGTAAACGCAGCGCTAGTGTTGGATAGACCCCTTCCGACCACCGCGACAGTTGGGAAACCGGCGGTGCATAACGCCAGGGGTACAGCGGTGATACAATACCGCCACCGGCCCAGGAGGATTCTTGGCCACAGGTACCCCGCTCGACTAAGGTTACTTTTTGGCCCGCATCTGCCAACTGCAGCGCGGTCATCATACCGATGACCCCGCCACCAATAATAAGAAAATCACTCACGCGCGTTGCCCGTTATTATTAGAATGAAGCCAGCTCTTAGCCAGCCAAGGAAAGCCAGCATAACGACGGGAACCATTAGGTCAAGCCACTGAGAGACGTCATGCCGCATATTCGATCCCAATTACACGCTAAAACAGCAGGGTTTACGCTCATAGAGCTACTCATCACATTAGCTTTAATGGGAATACTGGCAGCTTGGGGGCTACCCAATTTTCAGGCATTAGGTGAACGCTCAGCGGTCGCCAGTGAAGTAAACCGCTTACAAACAGCGTTAACGCTGGCGCGTAATACAGCCATTACGCAGCGTGGCGATGCTACTTTGTGCCCTATCAACAGCGATAGAAGCGCTTGTTTATCAGGTACAGACGACTGGAGTGGCGAATTGGTAGTATTTGCAGGAAAACCCTCAGAAAGCATACCAACTCAAGATATCGTACGCTTTTTCCCGGCTACATCGGGCGCCACGTCAATTAGCAAAACAAACGCTAGCATAAGCTATCTTTACTATACATATTTGGGAAGAGTTGGCTACGGGGCACGGACACTCGATATTTGTCCTGCTAATGAATCGACACAAACATCAGGTAAAAGCTTAGTAATTAATCCCCCCGGCCGAGCTAGGGTGGATGAAGATCCCATTAGCTGCGCTGACTAATGGAACCTTCCCCATCGCGCATATGATCGGTTAAGCAATACCGTCCAGATAGCGTTCAGCATCCAAGGCCGCCATACAGCCGCTGCCTGCCGAGGTAATTGCCTGACGATAGATATGATCCATCACATCGCCACAGGCAAACACGCCGGGGACGCTGGTGGCAGTCGCATTGCCTTCCAGGCCAGAGTTCACCTTGATATAGCCGCCATTCATCTCCAGCTGGCCTTCAAAAATGCCGGTATTGGGGCTATGACCAATCGCGATAAACAGCCCAGGCGCGTGAATCTCTTTGGTAGCACCATCTTGGGTCGATTTTACCCGCACACCGGTCACGCCGCTGTTATCCCCCAGCACCTCTTCCACTTCATAAAACCATTCGAGGGCAATTTTGCCAGCTTCCGCTTTCTCAAATAGCTTATCCTGAAGGATTTTTTCTGCCCGTAGCGTATCGCGGCGATGTACCAAGGTGACCTTTGAAGCGATGTTGGAAAGGTATAATGCTTCCTCAACGGCGGTATTGCCGCCACCCACCACAATCACTTCTTGGTTACGATAGAAGAAGCCATCGCAGGTTGCGCAAGCAGAAACGCCTTGCCCCATAAACTGCTGCTCAGTGGGCAAGCCGAGGTAACGCGCGCTGGCACCTGTGGCAATAATCAGCGCATCGCAGGTGTAAATACCGCTGTCACCTTTCAAGGTGTACGGTTTTTCACCTAAGCTGACCTCATTGATATGATCAAACAGCACCTCGGTATTAAAGCGCTCGGCGTGCTGCTTCATACGCTCCATCAGCTCTGGCCCTTGCACACCCTGGGCATCGCCAGGCCAATTATCCACGTCAGTGGTGGTCGTCAACTGGCCGCCCGCCTGCAAGCCGGTAATCAACAGCGGCTTTAAGTTAGCGCGCGCTGCATACACTGCCGCAGTATAACCAGCAGGGCCGGAGCCTAAAATAATCAAACGTTCATGACGCGTTTCCATGACACCACCTTTAGTCACAATTGAGCAGAGTTCGTTGCCAGAATTTGTTGAAAGAGAGTCTGCCTGAAATGGCGTCAAGTACAAGCAATTACAAGGGTTAACCTAGGCCATTAGGCGAAGATGGCTTGAAAGGCATGGATGAAACACCATGTACTGGGGATAGGAGAAGACACCAATGAAAACACTATTATTAAGGTGAGCCATACTTTATGTGAGCCATACTGGGAAAAGTAGAGACCGTCGCGCATCGTCAGTGTGAAGGCGCTACGCTAAGCAATCAGAGGAGAAGGCAATGAGCAAGATACCCGATACGCAACATACGTTAGAGGTGGGCAGCCAGACGTACCACTATTACAGCCTGCCCAAAGCCGCTGAAGCCCTCGGCAATATCGACCGGCTTCCCAAAACGCTCAAGATTCTACTCGAAAACCAGCTACGCTTTGCCGACGATGAAAGCGTCAACGCTGACGACATGCAGGCGCTAGTAGATTGGCAAAAAGAGGGTAAATCAAGCCGTGAAATTGGCTACCGCCCGGCCCGGGTATTAATGCAGGATTTCACCGGCGTCCCTGGCGTGGTGGATTTAGCCTCTATGCGCGCGGCCGTTGAAAAGCTTGGTGAAGACCCGGCTCGCATCAACCCCCTTTCCCCCGTCGACTTGGTGATCGATCACTCCGTCATGGTCGACAAGTTTGGCAACCCCGCCGCCTTCCAACAGAACGTCGACATTGAAATGCAGCGCAACCGCGAGCGCTACGAATTTCTGCGCTGGGGTCAGCAGGCGTTCGACAACTTCAGCGTTGTGCCCCCCGGCACCGGCATTTGTCACCAGGTTAACCTAGAGTATCTGGGTCGCACCGTCTGGACTAAAGAGGAAGACGGCAACACCGTCGCCTACCCGGACACCCTCGTGGGTACCGACTCCCACACCACCATGATTAACGGCCTAGGCGTGCTCGGCTGGGGTGTGGGTGGCATTGAAGCTGAAGCCGCCATGCTGGGCCAACCGGTCTCCATGCTGATTCCTGAGGTTATTGGCTTTAAGCTGACCGGCAAACTGCGCGAAGGCATTACCGCCACGGACCTAGTACTCACCGTGACCGAAATGCTGCGCAAAAAAGGCGTGGTCGGTAAATTTGTCGAGTTTTATGGCGACGGCCTAAAAGACCTGCCGCTGGCCGACCGCGCGACGATCGCTAATATGGCTCCCGAATACGGTGCTACCTGCGGCTTCTTCCCGGTAGATGAAGAAACACTCAACTATCTGCGCCTAACCGGCCGTGAAGATCAGCAGGTCGATTTGGTAGAGGCGTACAGCAAAGCACAGGGCTTATGGCGCGAGCCAGACGATGAGCCAATCTTCACCGACACACTTAGCCTGGACATGAACGAGGTGGAAGCAAGCCTCGCAGGCCCTAAACGCCCCCAAGACCGGGTGGCTTTAAAAGATATGGCAGCAACCTTTGATAAGTTCATGCAAGAGGACAGCAAGGCAGACTCAACGGCCAAAGGAAAGCTCTCCTCAGAGGGCGGCCAAACCGCAGTGGGCGCTGCACGTAGCTTTAAGCACGACACCAGCCAAGACGTTAAGCTCAATGACCAAGATTTCCACCTTGATCCGGGCGCGGTCGTGATTGCCGCTATCACCTCCTGTACTAACACCTCTAATCCCAGCGTGATGATGGCGGCGGGGCTTCTGGCCCGCAACGCGCGAGAAAAAGGCTTAACCACGAAACCTTGGGTAAAAACCTCGCTCGCGCCCGGCTCTAAAGTGGTCACCGACTATTTAGCCGCTGCCGAGTTAAGTGATGACCTAAACGCGCTAGGCTTTAACCTGGTGGGCTACGGCTGTACAACCTGTATCGGCAACTCCGGGCCGCTGCCCGATGAGATTGAAACCGCCATTAACGACGGTGACTTAGCCGTCGCATCGGTGCTTTCTGGCAACCGCAACTTTGAAGGCCGCGTTCACCCGCTAGTTAAAACCAACTGGCTGGCCTCACCGCCCCTGGTGGTTGCCTACGCGCTGGCAGGCAACGTACAGTGCAACTTAACCACCGATCCGCTGGGCCAGGATAGCGACGGCAACCCGGTCTACTTAAAAGATATTTGGCCCTCCCAGGCCGATATCGCCAGCGCCGTTGAGAAAGTCAATACCGAGATGTTCCGTAAAGAGTACGGCGAAGTCTTTGAAGGCGACGATACCTGGAAAGCCATCAAGGTACCCGAAAGCAAGGTCTACCAGTGGCCGGAGTCAACCTACATCCAGCACCCGCCCTTCTTTGAAGGCATGCAGCGTGAGCCAGACGCTATTGAGGATGTGAAAGACGCGCGTGTACTCGCCATGCTCGGCGACTCCGTGACTACCGACCACATCTCACCTGCCGGTTCTATCAAGCCTGACAGCCCTGCAGGCCGCTATCTACAAGAGCACGGCGTGAAGCCCGTCGACTTTAACTCCTACGGTTCGCGTCGTGGTAATCATGAAGTGATGATGCGCGGCACCTTCGCCAACGTACGGATTAAAAACGAGATGCTGGACGGCGTGGTAGGCGGCGAAACCCGCCACGTGCCCAGCGGCGAGCAGATGGCAATTTACGACGCCGCCATGCAATACAAAGAGGAAGGTGTTCCGTTAGTGGTGATCGCCGGTAAAGAGTACGGAACCGGCTCCTCGCGGGATTGGGCGGCCAAAGGCACGCGCTTATTAGGCGTGCGCGCGGTGATTGCCGAATCCTTTGAGCGTATTCACCGCTCTAACCTAATCGGCATGGGTGTCGTACCGCTGCAGTTCCCAGAAGGAGAAAGCCGCGAAACGCTAGGTCTGACCGGTGATGAAGAGGTTTCTATCGCCGGATTAAGCGATTTGAGTCCCGGCGGCACCGTGCAAGTAGTGATCAAAAACGGTGATAGCGAGCGTACCGTTGATGCCAAGTGCCGAATTGATACGGTCAACGAACTGGCTTACTACCGCCACGGTGGTATCCTTCACTACGTGCTGCGCAAAATGATCGGCGCAGCCTAAGGGTAAAACCTACCAATGCTTGCATGCCCCCACCTCGGTGGGGGCTTTTTTTGTGCTCAGGCTTAGTGAGTTGACTCAGAATGCACGACGGCGGTAAGTACGATACTCCGGCGACCAGCTCGCGCTTTCAATACGCTCACGCAGCACCGTACCGCTAGTTTTCAGCGCCACGCCGTTTTGCTGTGCTTGCGCTGCCACCTCAAAGGCAATCGATTTACTGATCTCGCGGATACGCGACAGCGGCGGCAACAGAGCACCTTTCCCCTCTTTTACCAACGGCGCCTCGCGGGCCAGCGCACGGGATGCACTCATTAACATCTCATCGGTCACGCGATTTGCTCCCGCCGCTACCACGCCTAGACCAATACCCGGGAAGATATACGCATTATTGCACTGGGCAATAGGATAGGTGCGGCCATTGTGCACTACCGGTGCAAAAGGGCTACCTGTTGCAACCAGCGCTTGGCCATCGGTCCAGCGAATAATATCTTCCGGCACCGCTTCCGCCTGGGAGGTGGGGTTCGAGAGCGGCATAATCACCGGGTGCTCGCACCCTGCGTGCATGGTGCGCACCACCTGCTCAGTAAAGATACCGCGCTGACCACATACACCAATCAAAATAGTGGGCTTAATGTGCGCAATGGTCTCTTCCAAACCTTGATCACTCCACTCGGCCACCAGTGCTGGGTCGTGGGCTAGGCGGCGTTGGAAATCCCGCTGCCAAGGCTGATCCGACGTCATTAAGCCTTCACGATCAACGACAAAAATGCGTGCGCGCGCCTCGCTTTCCGTCAAGCCTTCGGCTTGCATTGACACAATTACCTGTTCAGCAATGCCGCAGCCCGCTGAACCACCGCCGACAAACACCACACGCTGCTGAGCGATTGTTTCTTCACGGGCTTGGCAGGCCGCCATGAGCGTACCCACCACAACGGAGGCGGTGCCCTGCACATCATCGTTAAAACAGCACAGCTCATCACGGTAGCGCTCAAGTAACGGCACCGCGTTTGCTTGAGCAAAATCTTCAAACTGAAGCAACACGTTAGGCCACCGACGCTTCACCGCCGTAATAAACTCTGCCATAAAGGCATCGTACTCGTCTTGACCTACCCGCTCATGACGCCAACCCATGTACATCGGGTCATCCAGCAGCGCTTTATTATTAGTGCCCACATCAATCATGATCGGCAGCGTATACGCCGGGCTTATGCCACCGCAGGCGGTGTATAGCGCCAGCTTACCAATGGGGATCCCCATACCACCGATTCCCTGATCACCTAAGCCTAGAATCCGCTCGCCATCGGTCACCACGATAACTTTCACGTTATCTTTGGTGGCACTGCGCAGGATATCGTCCATATGCTCGCGATCCGGGTAGCTGATAAACAGCCCCCGGTGGTTGCGGTAAATATTAGAGAACTCCTGGCATGCCTTGCCCACCGTCGGCGTGTAGATAATCGGCAGCATCTCTTCTAGATGCTGAGAAACCAAACGAAAATACAGCGTTTCATTATCGTCTTGGATAGCGCGCAGATGAATATGCTTTTCAAGATCACTATTACACTGACGGTATTGGCGGTAAGCCCGCTCTAGCTGGTCATCAATGGTTTCTACTTTTTGGGGCAACAAACCAATCAAATTAAATGCTAGCCGCTCCTCATGGGTAAAGGCACTACCTTTATTCAATAGCGGCATTTCAAGCAGTGAGGGGCCAGCATAGGGAATATAAAGGGGACGTTTCTCTTGGGGGATCATGGCACTCTCTACTTTTATATCAATACACTGTTTTCGTGTTTTATCTGAGCGCTCTTTTAGGCGCCCTTTCGCACATACGGTTGGCACATATTTCTGACACATACTGTTGGCGCCCTATGGCGAACAGATGCTGCGCCGCAACAATGTCAAGCGCCTACAGAATATGTAGTAATGTAACACGGAGCGACTATAAACGTAGGTCATGTTGTGTTTTTACAACAGGGCTACGAATAAAATCTGCCGTTTTTCGAGTATCTCTCAGCCGGCCATATAACGTGATGTGGTGAACGAAAAAGCCCCAGCACTGTGGATACAGCGCTGGGGCTTGGCGATTAAGGCATAACCGCCTTTAGCAGGTTTTTGCCACGGGCTTACGCGCAGCCTCGCCGGTAAAGAAGAAAGGCCGAAGTTGGACCCCTACCATATTCCCCGCAAAGGCCGCGACCATCCATACCCAGCCGTGTAAGCTGCCGGAAGCAATACCGCTGAAGTACGCCCCGATGTTGCAGCCAAATGCTAAGCGTGCGCCGTAGCCAAGCAGGATACCGCCGATCACAGCCGCCAGCAGGGACTTAAAAGGAATACGGAAGTTAGGCGCAAAACGACCTGCCAAACTTGCCGCTGCCAATGCGCCTAACATAATGCCCACATTCATTACCGTGGTGATGTCACTCCATACGCTTGCGTCTAACGCAGCTGCATTACCCGGTGACTGCCAGTAGCCCCACTGGCTAACATCACCACCCACTAGTTCAAAGCCTTTGGCTCCCCACAGCGCAAACGCTGCCGTGATACCCCAAGGACGGCCGGCCAACGCCAACGTAGCAAAGTTAAGCAGCGCGAGGGCTACCGCACCCGCTACGAGCGGCCACGGGCCAGTCAGCCATCGCTCTACGCCGGGCTTGTCTACTCTGGGGGCCTGCTCTAGATGGCCGTGGCGGCGTTTTTCCATGATCACGGTAAACACGGTAATAGCGGTGAACAGCACCAAGCTAATACCAATACCCCCGCCTACCCCTGCCACATTCACTAGCGATACCGGTTGAAATGCGGGCAGGCTTTGCCACCAGGTAAAGTGCGCTGAGCCAATCACCGAGCCGACAATAAAGAACAGTAGCGTGACCAGCATACGGGCATTACCACCACCGGCGGTAAACAGCGTGCCCGACGCACAGCCGCCGCCTAGCTGCATACCCACGCCAAAAATAAACGCCCCAAACAGCACTGAAATGCCAATAGGCGCTACAAACCCTCTTACATCGGTACCAAACAGCGACCCCGCACCGAGTGCCGGGAAAAACAGCACCACCGCAATCGCCAACATAATCATCTGCGCGCGCAAACCACGCCCACGCCTTTCAGTGATAAACACCCGCCATGCAGAGGTAAAACCAAATGCCGCATGGTAGAGCACCATGCCAAACAGGCCACCGACAATCATCAGCAACCCAGTATTAGCGCTGAACACCACGCCAATGATCAACGCGCCCAGCACAATGGCCGCCGTGGCGAGTATTGGTACGCGATAGTTCATGGGATTCGCAGCAGAGGTTATAGCCATAACTCACCTTTTTAAAACGCCAAAAGCGCCTGCTAAAAGCAGACGCTTGACCGGAGGGTACAATGGATAAAGCCTACCGTTGGCGGTAAAGCGCTGGAAATTCTTTATTTAGCAGTTAATATACCAAAAATGCATATAAAGCATATTGACACCACATAGACATTACGCCAAATGCCTCTAGAACGCTTTGCGTGATGTTAGCTATTAAACTCTACCATCAAACGTATAGGCCACTAGGCGGCCAAATGGCTACCTGGTGGAAAGACAAGCACGTCATCCTCAACATCTTCGTAACGGCTAATCTAAAATGAAAGATGGGTATACTCAGTATTACCTTTTACGCCCCAACTGAGCATCCAGCGCATCGAACTGCTGGGTAAGATAGCTACTCATACTATTCATCTGTGCGATCATGCCATCTAGCTGGCTGAACTGTTTGCGGTATCGAGCAATGGTGCCCTCAATACTTTTTTCCATACGTTCAAATCGATCGTCTAGACTTTTGACGCGATTTTCAGCACCGCTAATCGCCAGCTTAACCACGCCATTGTTGCCCAGCATCTGCTCTATGCTAGTAGTTAGCTTGCCTGCTAAACCGTTGGCTTTTGTATCGCCAGCAAAGAAGTCTTTAAGCGCCTGGGGGTTGTTAGCAACCAAGTCATTTAACTTATCGTCATCTACTTTTAGCTTACCGTCCCGCTGCAGAGTAATGCCTAGCTGGTTGAGAGTGGAAAGCTCGCCACCCTCTGCCCCCCCGGTCAGCACGCTGCGCAGGCGTGATTCAATGGTGCGCACGGTGTTATCGCCGACTAGTTCACCTGCGGTTTCACTGTCGCCACTGAAGCTCGTCAACTTACTGATGGTGCCTTTTAAGTCGTTATACGCTTTTACAAAGCCGTTAATCGCTTCGCGCTGCTTTAGCGTATCGCGCTCTACGTTAATGGTGCTGGCGGCGGCTTCACCTTCGGCAATGCTTAACTCGGCCAAGTTGAGGGTGACGCCCTGAATGGCCCCTTCAATCTGATTTTTGGCACTGGTAATGGTAATGCCGTTTACTTTTAGCTCGGCGTCTTTACCACTGTTCTGGGTGCCAGCACCTTCTGTGAAGGGGCCTGCCACCGCTGCCACAGGGTCTTGGCTAGCATCAATAAAACTAAAGCCATCAATAGAAGCTTTTTCCCCCGTCTCTTTAGAACTTAGCGCCAGTCGGTAGCCTTGGCCGTCGTTGATAATAGTGGCGTTAACACCAGACTCTTTGTTGGCGTTAATGGCATCACGAATCGCGGAAAGGCTGCTGCCGGGGGCAATGTCGATATCGACAGAATCGCCGCTACCAAAATTGAGCCGCATCGCGGTGGCGCCTTGCAGGTCTAGCGCTTCATCTTTTCCTTCAGTAATCCTGCTAGAGGCTAGCGTGCCGGAGGTAGCAAGTTGCGAGACTTCCACCCGGTAGCTGCCAGGCAAGGCACTAGCCGTGGTCGTCGCTTTAACAGCATCACCCCGCACGCTGGCAGAAAGGCTTTGGTAAAGCTTAGGGTCGTTGATTTTCGCAACCGAATCTTGAAACGCATTCAGCGAGGTTTGCAGCTGTCCAAAGGCAGAAATTTTCGCCTGCTGCTGTTTTTTCTGAAGTGTTATCGGCGCGAGTTTGCCCCGCTCAGCCGCTTGAAGCTGATCAAGCAGCCCTGTTAGATCAAGGCCAGAACCAACGCCAAGAGAGGTTATTGTCGCCATGCAGGGTTTCCTCAGTGCAAAAGCTAAACCACGGCTAAGTCAAAAAGCCATTTTCAACAACTAAAACGGCGCACGCTGTCATATTGCGTGCGCACCAGAAAGGCAGATAGTATCTCTATCGACCGAAACGCGTACACCTTTAGCGCTTTTTCAGGCTTTCAAAGAAAGAGTTAAGTCTATCAAATAAAAACGCCTGCTTAGCGCAGGCGTTTCAGATGATGGCTAGCCGCGATTAACGACGGCCCAACTGCGCATCTAGGGCGTCAAACTGTTGAGTGAGGTAATCACTGGTTTGATTCATTTGGGCAATCATGCCATCCAACTGACCAAACTGAGTACGGTAGCGTGAAATGGTCTGCTCGATGGATTGCTCCATACGCGTGTAACGCTCTACCAACGACTCCGAACGGTTTTCAGCGCCAGAAATAGCGCCTGTCACCGTTCCGTTAGAGCTTAACAACTGCTCAAGGGTTTGGTTAACCTGGCCTGCCATGCCCTCATTATCCGCACTACCTGCAAAGAAGGCCGAGAGAGCATCCTGATTGTTAGCAATGGCATCGTCTAGCTTGCCGCTATCAATTTCCAGCGTGCCGTCTCGCTGCAGCGAAATACCGATATCAGTGAGCATGGAGAACTGGCCTTCTACACCGCCACTCAGCACGCTACGTAAACGAGACTCTACCGTGCGCACGGCACTATCACCTAAAAGCTCGCCTGCAGCACCTGTTTCTGCGTTAAAGCTGGTGAGTTCGCCCATGGTGCCTTTCAGATCATTGTAGGCATCGACAAAGCCGGTAATCGCTTCACGCACAGCGCGAGTATCTTGCTCTACCGCTACGGTGCTATCACCTTCAGCCTGAAGATTGAGCGTCACGCCTTGAATCGCTCCGTCAACTTGGTTGGTGGGGCTTGTGATAGTAATGCCGTTAACATTTAATGAGGCATTTTGGCCAGTCTGAATGACCTCAGTATCAGTGGGGGTAACATTGATAACATCATTGAAATTGCTGCTTGAAATCGATGCATCAGCACCGGTTTCAGACGAACTAAGAGTCAAGCGATAACCTTCACCATCATTGATCACTGACGCCAAAACGCCACTGCCCTCCTTGGCATTAATGGCATCGCGGATATCTTCCAGACTATCGCCCTGTTTAACGTTGATATTGACGCTATCTTGCTCTTGGCCTGTGAAATTCAATGTCAGAATGGTGTCAGCATCAACTAACTGAACATCTGATGCATTGATACGCCCCGTGGCTAATGTGCCCGCCGTCGCTAATTGATCGACCGTTACGTTGTAGCTGCCGGGCTGCGCTTCACCATCTGCTGTGGCGGTAATGGCTTCTCCGCCTACATTGGTAGAGAGGCTCTCATAGAGCGAGCTATCATTTAGCGCCGCTGAGGCCGTTTGAAACTGTGAGAGCGCGCTCTTTAGCTGCCCATAGGCAGAAATTTTCGTTTGCTGGGTTTCCAGTTGACGCTCTATGGGTTCCAGCTTGCCCCGCTCAGCCTCCTGCAACTGATCCAGTAAACCATTTAGGTCTAGCCCTGAGCCAATGCCAAGTGATGAAATGGAAGCCATACGATATCGTCCTTTTTTTAACGCCCTCTACTGCTTTGACGCTACTTATATGTTGAAGTCGAGTAATAACTTAATATATCGGCTATTAAACCCTAAACTTAAGCAGTAAAGGCAAATTTTAAGCATTTAATAGTTACCGTATGTAAAGCACAGCCTTGCAGCCTGCTATTTTTAGACCTTGGTCTAACACTCTGATTGCTTTATAATGCACTGCAGCAAGCCCGTTTTGGTTCTGTTTGCAGGAGAAAACTATGTCCTCCCCGGTGTTTCAGCCCGCCCCCCCAGTGGCAACAGCCGCTTACCATGTGCAGCGCAGCCTTCGCCATTGTCTCTCCACCGTTGCCGAACTGCTTTACGACAACGGCTATGTGCTTGAGACCCTCACTTTACCTCAACGCGGCCTCACTCAGCGCGAGCTTAATCAACTGAGCGCGCAGCATGATAACTGGCAAACTTGCCAGCAGGTGCTGACAGAGAGCGAAGCAGCAGAATTTAATGATTATCAGCGTTTTGTGCTCACCGCGATGGGGCGGGAGATGATGTTCGATATGTTTGGTCAAGGCGCGGCAGATTGTGCTTAGCACTTACTGGCTGGATGTCAGTATGTAACGCCGTTTCTACTAAAAACGTTATTTAGTATGCAAAACGCCCGCAGATACTAGTTAAAATCAACTAGCTGCGGGCGATTAATTAATGGCTTAAACAGAACGTACTAAGTTAACGCAGGCCGAGCAGCGACAGAATAAATAAAACCACTACAACTAAGCCTACGATATAAATAATGCTACGCATGACGGCACTCCTTGCTTATTGCGTTTCCGATAAATCAAAAGGTTGCTTACTTTGAAGCTGACTCCCAAAGGCTAGCAGGCTTTTCCGCTTTTTGCGTAATACTCACCCTTTTCGTGATGGAACCTCTTTGACATCTTAGCCTCGAACCTTTGCTTGCTCCGCCACTTGTCTTATCGAGGTGCTACGATGCGTTTATTTTGTCAGGTGATTTCCTGTGGCGCTATTTCACTTTTGTTAAGCGCTGTGGCGGCAGCTCAGGCACCTAGCGCCAGAGCGCTCAACACGCTCGACCAGCAAACGGCGGCGCTAGACCGTGTGCATGCGGTTGTTGTCGCTCACCAGGGCCGCATTGTTCACGAACGTCATCAGGGTGGCCCTGGCGTTTCTGCACCTACCAATATCAAATCGCTTTCCAAAACCGTACTCGCAGCGGTCACCGGCGCGGCCATTGAGGCAGGGGTGATTGAATCTACCGAGCAAACCATGGTGGCACTGCTAGGCCAGTTGCCAAATGGCGTTGATCCGCAGGTGAATGAGATTACCGTGGCGCACTTGCTGGCCCAACAAGCCGGGTTGGAGCGCACCTCAGGTAGTAACTACAGCGCTTGGGTCGCTAGCAACAACTGGGTGAATAACGCACTCTCCCGCCCGTTTGTGGATGAACCCGGCGGTCGCATGCTGTATTCAACAGGCACCAGCCATTTGCTTTCTGCCGCGCTTACCCAAGCGAGCGGTGATACCACCCACGCCCTTGCGCAGCGTTTGTTGGGTGAGCCGCTAAATATTGCCATTCCTCCCTGGCTGCAGGATCCCCAGGGCATTTACTTTGGCGGCAACGATATGCAGCTTTCGCCCAGGGCATTAATAGAGATCGGCGAGCTATATCGTAACGATGGCATGGTCTTTGATGACAGCGGAGAGGGACAGCGGGTGCTGCCGGAAGGCTGGGTTGAAGACTCTTGGACAGCCAGAGGAGAATCTCAGTGGACAGGTGATGGTTACGGCTTTGGATGGTTTATTACGACGCTTGCGGATGTACCGGTGTATTACGGCAGGGGCTACGGTGGTCAGGCGCTCTATGTAATCCCCGAGCGGGAAATGACGGTGGTCATGACGTCTGATCCAACGCCACCCTCTCCCGGCGGGCAGTTTCAGCAGCGGCTAAACCAGCTGTTGATTGGCCTATTGGAAGGGGAGTAGCTACTCGTCTTTATGTCCCAAACTCATTAAGTAAAGCGCTGCGGCGAGGGCCAGCACCGAAAGTGCCAAGTAAATTGCCTCCAGCGGCGTACTAAAGCGGATATCAACTACCGCTCGGAAAAACTCGATAATCACTGCCAAAATCACCACACGAGCAATTTTGTCCTTGAGTTGATCCAGCGAGCCTACGTTAAACGGATGCATTGGAGAACGGACTTCTGCCTGGTCGATACGAGAGACAAATAGACGATAGATGCCCAGCCCGAAAATGAGCAGCACAATCGCAATTAAATAAACATCAACAGCGATAATTATGTCGGGCACCAAGGTATCGTGGATATCGATAGAGCTATCAACTAGGTAGTAGCGGAATACGTCGCCCACCACGGTTAAAATATCCAGTGTGCCGACTATAAACAACACTAGCGAGCCCAATAGGCTTGGTACCACTGCCAGCATGACAAGAAAACGCGAGTTCCATAGCGCGGTTTCAATGCGCCGCTCCCAGCGCTTCTGCTCATCCGGCCGTTTAGGGGGTGTGGGTGGTGAAGCATCAGCCATGTCAGGCTCCTTATTAAACATTCATCGCGATTAATGTGCAGGTAGCGCCAAACAGCGCCAATCCCAGCAGTAACACGAGGCCATCACGCGCGACCAGCCCTAACCCGAGCAGCACCAGCGCCAAGCCAGCGCCGTTGGCAGAGAAGGGAATGAATTCCATTGGGGGCATCGCTAAAGCAATCATTAGGCAAACCAGGGCCGTCACGCGAATGCCGATATAGCCTGTGAGCCAGGGTAAACGCACGCGCAAAAGGCCGTCCACCCAGCGGGCAGGCTTCTTCATCAGTTGAAGACCCTTGTTAAATTTTTGCCGAGAAAAAGAGCGTTTTAGCAGAAAACCGGGCAGCCAGAACGCTTCACGTCCAGCCAGTAACTGTACCGAAACCAGCAGCACAAGGACGGCCATCAGTGTCGGCATGCCAGGTATATCACCGATAATCGGCGCTAACGTAATTAATCCCGCGACAAGTAATAACGGCCCAAAAGAGCGTCTGCCTACGGCACTCACCACATCGTCGACGCTGACCCGGGAAGCTCCCTTTTCCAGCGTTTCTATGGATTCAATTAAATCCATTAACGTCGTGTCTTCGCTGCGGTTATACATTGTGGTTATGCTGCTCCTGCGCCTGTAATTTGAAGCGAATAAAGTCGCTATGGCTCACGTGCAGCAGATCTGCAAGCCGCCGTATACGGTGCTCTTCAAGCGGGTCGATATTGCCGTCTGCCCAGGCTAACTGCCACATTAACGCCACCAGCTCGCAGCGCTGTTCGTAGCCGTAGTGCTGCTTAATCAGGCTAACGAACTGATAGTGATCCACCGCGTCGTCAACCTCCGCTTCCGCCAGCGTCATTAACTCGGTGACTTCGCTGTTGCTTAACCGGTAGCGAGTGGTGAGCATCTGTTTGAGCGCGTCGCGCTCGGCATCGCTTTGGTCGTAATCAGCACGCATCACTTCGCAAAACAGCGCTGCGGTGGCCAGCTCTAACGTCATGGTGCGATTTTCGCGCTGCTCTGGCTCCGCTAGCGCCCGTTGAAAAAATTGACTAATGGCATCCAGCACGGCGTCTCTCCTGTAAACCAACTTATCGCTTCGACTTGTGAGGTAGCGCTTAGTGCCCACCCAATGAAGGCTAAGGCAGTGCCTCACTCTTTACGCTTGGCGAGCTGCTCTTTGAGCTGTTTGGGCACCTGCTTGATGATCAGACGATCCTGAGTTTCATCGTACTCAATGCTAGACCCCAGCAGGTGTGAATCGAAGCTGATCGAGACACCGCCAGAGCGGCCGGTGAAGCGGCGAAACTGACTGATGGTGCGTTTATCCGGCGGGATTTCCGGCGAAAGGCCGTAGTCGGCATTGCGAATATGGTCGTAAAACGCTTTAGGCTGTTTCTCATCCACGAGCCCGGAGAGTTCTTCCAGCGTCATCGGCTCGCCGCGGCGCAGCTGCTCGTTGGCGTAATCGACCAAGGTATCGGTTTTTTCACGGCTGGCGTCGTCGTCTAAATCCTCTTTTTCGACGTAGTCGCTAAACGCTTTCAGCAAGGTGCGGGTTTCGGCGGGGGCATCAATGCCCTCCTCCATGCCCAGTAGCGCCACCACGCCATCGGCCAGTTTTTTACCGCCCCGGTCTTTTAAAAACGAGACGTACTGGGTGCTTTGCGCGCCGCTCTGCCACTGGGTCAGGTTAATTCGGGCCGCCAGGGTAAGCTGGCTGGTATTCAACTGGACGGCGGGCACCGCTTGGTGCGCGTCGTTAAAACCGATGCCTTCCCGCTGATGAATTAACCCCATCAACAGCGTTTCAGTGTCACCCTGGCGTAGATGGGCGATCACCAAGTAACCGCTCACCGAGAGCTGGCCTTGCAGTGTTTGAGCCAAACGCTCGGCAATGGCGTTGGCCAGTTCGGCAAAGGTTTGCTCTTCCGCGTGGTACGCCGTAAGCCACGCCACCAGAGGTCCCGCCTGCTCGCCCTGCTCGGCAAAGCGCCCCCAACCTTTTGCCTTGGTGTTGTAGGTATCGTTTAGCGCGTTCACCAAGGTGCCCATCACGGCATCATCGCTTTCAGTACGGGCGGACTCAGGCGGAGCAATCACGCTTAAGCGCTCGCCGTCTATCGACGGTTCAATACGGTAGGCAGTGCTTTGCAGTAGCGGCATAAACAGTCGTCACCTTTGGAATAGATACGTCTAATCGATCAGTTAAGCGTCAGGGTTTTAAGCGATAGCCGGTGCGGAAAATCCAGGCAATGGTGGCAAGGCTTGCTGCCAAAAACAGCAAAATCATCGCCACGCTGGCACCCAAGCTGACATCGCTAATGCCGTAGAAGCTCCAGCGGAACCCGCTGACGAGATACACCACCGGATTCGCCAAGGTCACACTCTGCCAAAACGGAGGGAGCATATCGATGGAGTAGAAGCTGCCGCCTAAAAACGTGAGCGGGGTAATCACCAACAGCGGCACTAGCTGCAGCTTGTCGAAGCCATCCGCCCAGATGCCGATAATAAAACCCAGCAGGCTAAAGGTGACGGCGGTCAGCACCAGAAACGTCAGCATCCAGAACGGGTGTGCGATCTCAAGCGGCACAAAGAAGCTAGACGTGCCGAGAATGATCAGCCCCAGCAGTATCGATTTCGAAGCCGCCGCCCCCACGTAGCCCACGACAATCTCTAGATAGGAGATTGGCGCCGAGAGAATTTCGTAGATACTGCCGGAGAACTTGGGGAAAAAGATGCCAAACGAGGCGTTCGAGACGCTCTGGGTCAGTAGCATCAGCATAATCAGGCCAGGAACAATAAACGCACCGTAGCTCACTCCCCCAATCTCACTGATCCGCGAGCCAATCGCGGCACCAAACACCACAAAATAGAGTGAGGTGGAAATCACTGGCGAGACAATACTTTGCAGCAGCGTTCGGCGGGTGCGGGCCATTTCTGCCATATAGATGGCACGAACGGGATAGAGGTTCATGAGCGTTCCTTCACCAGGTCAACGAAGATATCTTCCAGCGAGCTCTGCCGGGTGTGCAGGTCTTTAAAGCTAATGCCCGCCTGCTCTAGCTGGGTTAACAGGGCAGAGACCCCTCGCCCCTCCTCTTCCTGGCGGCCATCGTAGGTGTACACCAGCTCATAGCCGTCGGCGGTTAGGCTAAGCTCCTCTTGGGCCAGCTCGGGCGGCAGCGCTGTCAGCGGGCTGTGTAACTGCAAGGTAAGCTGCTTGCTGCCCAGCTTTTTCATCAGCGCGGCTTTCTCTTCCACCAGCACGATCTCGCCGCGATTGATGACCCCGATGCGGTCGGCCATCTCTTCGGCTTCTTCAATGTAGTGGGTGGTAAGAATAATCGTCACACCATCGTCGCGCAGCCCGCGCACCACGCTCCACATATCCCGCCGCAGCTCAACATCCACACCGGCGGTCGGCTCATCCAAAAACAGAATGCGCGGCTCGTGGGAGAGTGCTTTAGCAATCAGTACCCGCCGCTTCATGCCGCCGGAGAGGGTCATTAGGCGGTTGTGGCGCTTATCCCAAAGCGAGAGCGACTTGAGCACTTTTTCGATATGAGCGGGATTAGGAGACTTACCAAACAGGCCACGGCTAAAGCTCACCGTGTTCCACACCGTTTCAAACGCTTCGTTGGTCAGCTCTTGGGGCACCAGGCCGATACGCTCGCGAGCTTGGCGATAGTCGCGCACGCTATCGAAGCCGTCGACGATAACATGGCCTGCCGTTGGATTGACGAGGCCGCACACCACGCTAATCAGCGTGGTTTTACCCGCCCCGTTTGGGCCGAGTAGCGCAAAAATTTCGCCGCGCTGGATAGTGAGATCCACACGGGTCAGTGCCTGAAAGCCACCTTCGTAGGTTTTGTTCAGGCCATCGATGGTGATGATGGGGTCGTTCAAGGCGTGCTCCTTACATCGCAGGGCCAACGCAGAGCTCGCGCAGCGCGATGCCAATGGCACCGCGACATCGCTGTCGCGGTGCATGACGGCCTTTCAAAGGGTATTAAGTGCGGCTAGTGATTTCGAGCAGGTGATAACCAAACTGGGTCTGTACCGGCCCGTGAACCTTGTTGAGCTCACCGCTGAAAACGACTTTGTCGAATTCCGGCACCATTTGACCGGGGCCAAAGCTGCCCAGGTCACCGCCTTGGCGGCCAGAAGGGCAGCTGGAATGCTGCTTGGCCACGTCCGCGAAATCGCGGCCGTTTTCGATCTCTTGTTTCAGTGCGTTGCACTGCTCTTCACTGCTTACCAAAATATGACGAGCGCTGGCGCGTGACATAACAAACTCCTTGATGAAAAACCCAATACGGCAGGCCAGTTTATCACGCTCATCGCTCCTCGTGACCCAGAGCGCCGCTGTAACGCAGCGCTTCGCCCACGCTCGCCAGGGCACGCTCATGGGCTTGCACGGCGAGCGGCCCACGCGTACAGGCCACGACTACCCACGGGCCGTCTTCGGCGCCTCTCTCTTGGGAGGCAAGAGAGGCGCGGGAGGCAATTCCTGCATCGCAACTGCGTCGATGCTGCGTGCCCGTTTTGTGCGCAAAGGTGAACTCGCTGCCCATACCTTGTTTCAAACGGCGCTCGCCGGATGTAGTTCGCTGCAGGATCGCCAACAGCGTCTGGCGCTGCTCGGCATTCACCTCCTCCATGCCGCCGTGATGCAAGCTGGCCAGCAGGTCGCCATAGGCGCGCAGCGTGCCAACATTTTCACCGGTGGCTTCGTAGGCATCAAAAGCATGGTCGTAGTCGGGCTGCTCGAAGCTATCTTCACTCACTCCCAGCGTGCGGGCCAACGCAGCCGAGCGCTGAGAAGCGCGGTGTTGGCGCAGGGCCATAAAATCTAATCCGCTTAGTTGGCGTGCTTCTGGATGCAATTGGCCATAAACGCCTTGGCGCACGCCCACCAGCTTACTGATGGTGCCTAGATCCTCTGGCCGGCCGTTACTCGCCGCGACCATACGCTGGGCGCGGGCGTTCACCGCATCCAAGCCGACGCGGTCAATCAACATATCGGTGGCGGTGTTGTCGCTGACGGTGAGCATTTGCTCAAGCAAATAACGAATCGAGATGGGCGTTCCAGGGTCGTGCCAGTTAACGGGCCCTGCGCCATCAACAAAATCGCTGCGGGCTAGCGTGAGGCGATCATCCAACGAGAGCCTGCCAGCCTGGCGCTCGGCCAGCACCTGAGCCGCCACGGGCACTTTAATAAGCGATGCCAAATACCAGGGGGCATCTGCCTGCCAGGCGTACGCTTCGCCGGTTGAAAGGTTCTGTACATAAACGCCTAATGCGCCGCCAAACACCTCTTCAATAGCGCGCATACGGGCGTCTAAATCGCCTTGCCAGGTGCTCTGTTTGTCGACCTCGTAGTACCAGTTCGTTTGTGCCAATACCCCTGCGCTGGCGGGCAGTAAAGCGCACAGCAGCGCTCCGGCTAGCCAGCGTTTAAAATGTCGCACTCTTACCTCCTACGGATACTTATGAGGGGTTATTTGTAACGGGCGATCCAGCGGGTGAGCCAAATCCACAGGGCAGCCCCCAGAATTAACAGGCCTCCCACGCCAAGCGCCTGTGGATAGGTGTACATGCCCTCGCCTTCCAGCAGAAACCGCAGCACCAGAAAAATCATCACAATGTGGAAAATAAACGCTTTAAGCGCGTCACTACCCACCATGGTTAATGGCCGTAGCGCCTTAGCTGCAACGGCCCCACCGGCCAGCGTAGCCCCTAGAATCACTAGCGCTCCACCCACGCTGAACAGCGTGAATTTAAGCCCAGGCGGGTGTTTGCCATCGTTATTCGCCACCGCCAACATGGCGGCGGAAACATCGCCTTCGGCAAAGGCCAAGCCGTAGAACGCGGCCACCATCACGGCCCCAGCCCCCACCAGCGTTAGCACCAGCTTGCGTCTTAGTGCTGTATCAAAGTAGCAACGTAGCAAGGCTTCACCGATCAATAAGCCCGCCAAAATCAGCGGCGCTCGGCTAAGCTGGCCCCAGGTATAGTGATCCTCATGATCCACCAGCAGCGCTTTTAATGTGTCGTTACCGCCAAAGCTCAACCCCTGCAGCCAAGCGGAGAGCGCGGTTAAACCGATAATAAGCCCACACCGCCCCCAGAGAGGCGTTCGCGCCCATAGTGGCAGTATCAACGGCACCCACAGCAGAGCAATGGCGTAAAAACCGAGAATTTCTACCCAAATCGCAAAGCGCTGATAGAGCAGCGCATCGACAATATCGCCAGGAGCGTAATACGGCAGCATCTCGACAATGGTCAGCGCTTTGTACCAGAACCATACCTCAATCGCGCGTACCCATAGTTTTAGCCGCCGCTTTGGCCATGCGTCCGTGTGGGTAGAGGCTAAAAATGCCACGGCCAGCGCAATACCGAAGACTAAAATAAACAAAGAAGAGGAGAACTTGGTCAAAAAGTGGACGGGCACCATCCCCCAATCGGGCACATTGCGTATACCAATCAGTCCACTCACCGTATGGCTGATAATCATCAGACCAATGGCGATGCCACGGGCGAGATCAATCGCTTCAATGCGCCCTTCCGCTTTAGGAAGTTTGGGCACTTCCTTCCAATTGAACATGCGAACGTCCTTGTGGCTGAGCTATTTAACGAGCCCTGGTGGCCGTATCATAACCATAGACGAAACCTTAACGGCACAAAAACAAATCGCCCCCAAAGCCTAGGGCTAAGGGGGCGGCAGTATGCCACTTACCAGCAACATACTTAACGAGCCAACGTTACCGGTGTTACTCGGTGACTTCCTCGTCGGCAGCGGCAAACGCCGCTTTCTCTTCTTCGGTGATCTCTTTAATCGAGAGCTTCACGCGGTTGCGGTTGTCAATATCCAGCACTTTAACGATCACATCGTCGCCTTCGTTTAGGAAGTCGCGAACGTTGTTAACGCGCTCAGCCACAATTTGCGAGATATGCACCAAGCCATCGGTACCCGGCATGATGTTCACAAAGGCGCCGAAGTCAGCGATGCGAACCACTTTGCCGTTGTACAGCTTGCCAATTTCCGCTTCTGCAGTAATCGCCAGCACGGTATCAATGGCGCGTTTCGCGGCGGCTTTGTCTTCCGC
Organism: Halomonas sp. 7T; assembly: GCF_025643255.1. Lineage (NCBI taxonomy): Bacteria > Pseudomonadati > Pseudomonadota > Gammaproteobacteria > Oceanospirillales > Halomonadaceae > Halomonas > Halomonas sp. 7T. The sequence continues at coordinate 2,647,978 of NZ_CP087112.1, forward strand.
GTAGATGCGCACAGTGCCGTCATCGTCCAGGTCGATAGAGGCACCGGTGTCTTCGCAAATTTTACGAATGGTGGCGCCGCCCTTACCGATAACATCGCGGATTTTATCCGGAGCAATCTTGATAGTGGCCATGGAAGGGGCATTTTCCGATACATCGGTGCGGCTCTGGCTAATCACGGCGTTCATCTGTGCAAGAATGCTGATGCGCGCTTCATGCGCCTGCTGCAGAGCCTTCTCCATGATCTCTTCGTTGATGCCTTCGATTTTGATGTCCATCTGCAGAGCAGTCACGCCCTCTTCAGAACCGGCTACTTTGAAGTCCATGTCGCCCAGGTGGTCTTCGTCACCGAGGATATCGGTGAGTACCGCGTAGCCGTCTTCATCTTTGACTAGGCCCATGGCAATACCCGCCACCGGCGCTTTCAGCGGCACACCAGCGTCCATCAGCGCAAGCGAGGAGCCACACACCGACGCCATGGAGCTTGAGCCGTTGGATTCGGTAATTTCCGACACCACGCGAATGGTGTAGGGGAAAGCGTCTTCCGATGGCAGCATGGCTTGCACGCCACGGCGCGCTAAACGGCCGTGACCGATTTCACGACGCTTCGGGCCACCCATAAAGCCTGCTTCACCGACGCAGTAAGGGGGGAAGTTGTAGTGCAGCATAAAGCGATCTTTACGCTCACCTTCCAGCGACTCGATCAGCTGTGAGTCGCGCAGTGTACCCAGAGTAGCAATCGCAATGGCCTGGGTTTCACCACGGGTAAAGACAGCTGAACCGTGGGTCTTGGGCAGTACGCCCACTTCGATATCCAGCGGACGCACCGTAGCGTTGTCACGGCCGTCGATGCGCGGCTCGCCTTTAACAACGCGCGAGCGTACAACGCGCTTTTCAAGGCCCGCAAAGGCACCTTTCACGTCATCTTTGCTGAATTTGCCTTCTGTTTCTTCGCCTTCCACCGCCGCAAGCTGCTCAACGGCTTCGTCTTTCAGTGCAGAAAGCGCATCTTGGCGCGCCATTTTGTCGGTAATGCGGTACGCATCGCCTACTTTGGCTTCAAAGGCGTCGGCCATGGCGGTTTTCAGCGCCACGTTTTCGGCCGGAGCCTGCCACTCCCAGCGCGGTTTGCCTGCTTCGGCAACCAGCTCTTTAATGGCACTCACCGCGACCTGCATTTCCTGATGGCCAAAGAGGACGGCCCCTAGCATTTCGTCTTCGAGCAGTTCTTGCGCTTCAGACTCCACCATGAGTACGGCATTTTCGGTACCGGCAACCACCATATCCAGTTCGGAGGTGGTCAGTTCTTCAACGGTGGGATTCAGGAAGTAGCCCTGCTCTTCGTTGAAGCCAACGCGAGCTGCGCCAATCGGGCCATTGAACGGCACACCCGCAATCCCCAGCGCAGCAGAGGTGCCCAGCAGGGCTGCGATATCTGGGTCGTGATTACGGTCGGTCGAGAGAACGGTACAGATCACCTGTACTTCGTTCATAAACCCTTTGGGAAACAGCGGGCGGATCGGGCGATCGATCAGGCGCGAGGTAAGGGTCTCTTTCTCAGTCGGGCGACCTTCACGCTTGAAGAAGCCACCGGGGATTTTACCGACGGCATAGGTTTTCTCTTGGTAGTGCACCGAGAGCGGGAAGAAGGGTTGGTTTGGATTGGCTTCTTTCTTCGCCACCACCGTACACAGTACGACGGTTTCATCCATGGTCACCATCACGGCGCCTGTGGCCTGGCGGGCAATGCGGCCAGTTTCTAGGGTGACGGTGCTACGACCGTATTGAAACGTTTTTTTTACCGGATTCACGGCGACTTCCTTTAACATTAATATCTACTTGTCTTTTCGCTTGGGTCGTTTTGACTCGCCACCATTCTAGGCGCTGTGGCGCCGTAGGGCTACCACAAACAAAAAAACGGGCAGCCCTTGTGGGCTGCCCGTTTTTGATCGTTGCCGCTAGTACTTAGCGACGCAGACCTAAACGCTGAATCAGAGACTGATAGCGTTCAAAATCTTTACGCTTCAGGTAATCCAGCAGTTTACGGCGCTGGTTTACCATGCGGATCAGACCACGACGAGAGTGGTGATCCTGCTTGTTGGTTTTGAAGTGGTCCTGCAGGCCGTTAATGTTGGCGCTCAGCAGTGCAACCTGAACTTCAGGGGAACCGGTGTCGTTGTCGCCGCGGCCGTATTCGTTGACGATCTCGGCCTTCTTCTCAGCGGTTAATGCCATCTGTCTCTCCAGTAAGCAATATGCCTAACAATGAATGGGGTGAGACCACGCATATTTGCAGTCTCAGGCTACTCTTTTTCTACTAGCGATCTTTTAATTGCTAGTAGCTATTTTCGCGCAAACGGCTGCATCCTTGCAACGCTGGTTACGAGATAGCGACCGTACTTAACAGTCGCTTGGGTGCCACTTCCTGGGCACTTTTTACAACGCCAAGGCCGATAAACGTCTCGGCGTAATAAAGTCTTGCTAGCGCATCGGGCGCAAGCGCTTCGATGGCTAAGGTGGCTGACTGGCCGTGAGCAAGGCAGCCGTAGCCGGTTTCGTCTACGCTTAGCGACGGCAGATGGTCAACCAGTACATCCACAGGCATTAGCTCTGCCTCGCGGTTGGCTTGGGTTTCCAAGGCCTCTAATGCTTCCAGCGTCCACATTGCATCACTGGTAAAAGGCCCCGTTTTGAGCCTTCTTAGCTGGCTAATATGGGCGCCGCAGCCCAGAGCTTGGCCAATATCTTCAGCCAAGGTGCGGATATACGTGCCTTTGCTACAGCTGACTTCCAGCTCGAAGGCGGTGCCCTCAACCTGAAGCAGCCGCGCATCATACACGCTTACCCGCCGCGCTGCACGCTCTACGTGCTTGCCCTCACGAGCGAGTTCATAGAGCTTTTTGCCTTGATGCTTGAGCGCCGAGTACATCGGCGGAACCTGCTCAATCTCGCCACGAAAGCGCGTTAAAACAGACTCGATGTCTGCCGGCGTGAGACTTGGCACCTCACGACGTTCAATAACGTTACCTTCTGCATCGCCGGTGTCAGTGATCACGCCCAACTCTACACGGGTGCGATACATCTTGTCGGCTTCCAACAGGTGCGCGGAAAACTTGGTGGCTTCCCCTAGGCAAATGGGCAGCAAGCCCGTTGCCATGGGGTCCAGCGTCCCGGTATGCCCCGCTTTTTGCGCCTCAAACAGACGACGCACGCGCTGTAGCGCGTGGTTACTGGAAACGCCTTTCGGCTTATCCAGCAGCAGCACGCCATTAACCGGTAATCCGCGACGGCGACGAGCCATTAGCGCGTCTCCTCACCGTTTTCGTTGTCGCTACTCTCTTCATCATCCTGTTGACGAGCACGGTCAGTGGAGACCGCTTCCTCAATCAGCGAGGAGAGGTGCTGACCACGCACCACGCTTTCATCGTAATGAAAGCGCAGTTCAGGCACGTGACGCAGCTTGATACGCTTGGCAATTTGGCTGCGTAAAAAACCAGCGGCACGTTTCAGCACCTGCAGGTTCTCTTTGATACGCGCGGGGTCTTGTTCACCCAGTAGGGTGACATAGATATCGGCGTAACCCAGGTCACGGCTAACGGTGGCACCGCTAACCGTAATCATGCCTAAACGCGGGTCTTTCACTTCGCGTTGAATAAGTACCGCCAGCTCCTTTTGGAGCTGGTCGGCTACTCGGTCGGTACGCTTAAATTCGCGCATGGTTGCTCCTCGCGGCCTTAGAGGCTGCGCTCGACCTTCACTTGGTCAAAGACTTCAATCTTGTCGCCGACCTGGACATCATTGTAGTTCTTCACGCCGATGCCACACTCCATACCGTTGCGCACTTCCTGCACATCGTCTTTGAAGCGGCGCAGCGATTCGAGCTCGCCTTCGTAGATAACAACATCATCACGCAGTACGCGAATCTTCTTATTACGATGCACGCTGCCTTCGATGACCATACAACCAGCGATGGCACCAATCTTCGGCGCGCGGAAGACGTCACGCACTTCGGCCACACCAACGATCTCTTCTTTCCACTCAGGTGCGAGCATACCGCTCATCGCCTGCTTAACTTCGTCGATCAGTTGGTAGATAACGCTGTAGTAGCGCAGATCCAGGCCTTCACGCTCAATGATCTCACGGGCCGCGGCGTCTGCACGGACGTTGAAACCAACCACGATGGCTTCAGACGCTAGCGCCAAGTTGGCATCGGTACCGGTGATACCACCGACACCCGAGGAGACCACGGCCACTTCAACTTCACCGGTAGAGAGCTCTTCCAGGGCGCCTTTGATGGCTTCCAGCGAGCCTTGAACGTCAGCTTTGAGGACGATGTTGACCTTCGCCACTTCGTCTTGGCCCATCTGGCTGAACATGTTCTCCAGCTTGGCTTTCTGCTGACGCGCCAGGCGCACTTCGCGGTATTTACCCTGACGGAAGTTAGCCACTTCGCGGGCTTTCTTCTCGTCGGCAACCACCATGAAGTCATCACCGGCATCCGGCGTTCCGCCTAAGCCTTGAATCTCGACAGGCATCGCCGGGCCAGCCGAATCAACTTGCTGGGCAAGTTCGTTGGTTAGCGCACGAACACGACCGTAGTGCAGACCCGCGAGAACAATATCGCCTTTTTTCAGCGTGCCGTTCTGAACCAGTACGGTAGCCACAGGACCGCGGCCCTTATCCAACCGTGATTCGACGACCACACCTTTACCAGGCGCTTCGGGCACGGCTTTAAGTTCGAGCACTTCGGAGGCCAGCTGAACCGCTTCCAGCAACTCTTCCATGCCTTCACCGGTCTTCGCTGACACATGAACAAACTGCGTGTCACCGCCCCACTCTTCTGAAATCACGCCGTGTTGCGAGAGTTCATTACGAATGCGGTCAAAGTCGGCACCGGTCTTATCGATCTTATTCACCGCGACCACCATGGGTACTTCAGCGGCCTTGGAGTGCTCGATCGCTTCAATGGTCTGAGGCATCACGCCGTCATCGGCGGCTACGACCAGGATAACGACGTCGGTTGCCTTGGCACCACGGGCACGCATGGCGGTAAACGCCGCGTGGCCTGGGGTATCCAGGAAGGTAACGCCGCCGTGCTCATCCTCAACGTGGTAAGCACCGATGTGCTGGGTAATACCGCCAGCTTCGCCAGTAGCTACTTTCGCTTTACGGATGTAGTCCAGCAGCGAGGTTTTACCGTGGTCAACGTGACCCATAACGGTCACAACCGGCGAGCGGGTGATCTCTTCGCCTTCGTAGGAGATGCCTTCCAGCATTTCCGTTTCCAGCGCGTCATCTTTTACCAGCTTCGCCTTGTGACCCATTTCTTCCACAACGATAGCCGCTGTATCTTGGTCAATCGTCTGGTTGATGGTTACCGCTGCGCCCATGTTGAACATGGCTTTAATAACTTCATTCGCCTTGATCGACATTTTGTCAGCCAGCTCAGCAACGCTGATTGACTCAGGGATCGAGACTTCACGCACGATGGGCTGGGTCGGCTTTTGGAAAGCGTGCTTGCCATTGCCGCTTTGGTTGCCACCACGGCGACCGCCGCGACGCTGTTCGGCACGTTTTACCTTCTTACCGCCACCGCCACGTTTACGCTCTTCGCGATCACCACGATCGTCTTCATCGTCACGACCTTTCTTCTTCGCAGCCGCTTTTTTAGGCGGTGCGGTACGACGGTCGGTACGGCCTTCTTTCGGCGGCGCCGGGGGCATATCGTCACCGGACGGCGTGTCGTCGATTTGCAGCTCAGGTACGGGAATCTTCGGCGTTTCTGCTGCTTTTGTCTTGGCTTTTTCTTCCGCTTCTTTACGTGCGGCGTCTTCGGCGGCCTTGGCTTTAGCAGTAGCGGCTTTCTCTTCCGCCTCACGGGCATCACGGGCTTTACGCTCGGCTTCCGCTTCCGCCATATCACCTACCAGTTGGCGCGGGCCAGAGTGCTTAGGCTCAGCAGCTTTCGGCTTCTCACTTTCAGCGCTTTTAACGTAGGTTTTTTTCTTACGTACCTGCACTTCAATAGTTTTGCCGCGCTCGCCCGTTTTAATACGGCTGCGGGTTTTACGGGTCAGCGTAATGCGGTTTTTGCCTGCATCCGTTTCACTGCCACCGTGGCTTTTCTTCAGAAAGCTAAGCAGCTTTTGCTTATCTTCTTCTGACACCGCATCGCCCTCTGAGGCGTGCTGCAAGCCAGCTTCTTTCATCTGTTCCAATAGGCGGGGCACATCACGGCCCACCTTTACTGCAAAATCTTTAACTGTCATATCTGACATAGTGACCCTCCTAAACCCGTGACCTGTTTACTGTGTGTTTGAATCCGATGCGTTATCGTCTTCAAACCAGGGCGCACGGGCAGTCATGATCAGTGCCGCTGCGCGCGCTTCGTCCAACTCCTCGATATCGACCAGATCGTCGACGGACTGCTCGGCGAGATCTTCCATTGTAACGATACCGCGGCTGGCCAGGATGAAGGCCAGGTGGCGCTCCATGCCGTCCATTTCCAGCAGATCTTCTGCCGGTTGGGCACCGTCTAGCGCTTCTTCCGAGGCAATCGCCATCGTCAGCAGCTCGTCTTTCGCACGTGCACGCAACTCTTCTATCAACGCTTCATCGAACTCTTCGATTTCCAGCATCTCTTCAAGCGGCACGTAAGCAACTTCTTCCAGGGTGGTAAACCCTTCTTCTACCAACAGGCGGGCAACGTCTTCGTCCACTTCTAAATGCTGCACGAAAGAGTCCACCAAGCTGTCAATCTCTTGCTCGCGCTTAGACTCAGCTTCGTCTTCGGTCATGACGTTGATACGCCAGCCAGTCAGCTCTGAGGCTAAGCGAACGTTCTGCCCACTACGACCAATCGCCTGTGCGAGATTATCCTGAGCCACCGCGACGTCCATTGCGTGGGCGTCTTCGTCCACTAGAATAGACGCTACGTCGGCAGGCGCCATGGCGTTAATCACCAGCTGAGCGGGGTTATCGTCCCACAGCACGATATCGACACGCTCGTTTTGTAACTCGGACGATACGGCCTGAACGCGAGAACCGCGCATACCCACGCAGGCGCCAACAGGATCGATGCGGCGGTCGTTGGTTTTCACGGCAATTTTAGCCCGTGAACCTGGATCGCGGGCGGCGCCCTTAATTTCGATGAGCTGCTCGGCAATTTCCGGCACTTCAATTTTGAATAGCTCAATAATGAAGTCAGGGCTGGTGCGCGATAGCTGAAGCTGGGCACCGCGAGCGTCTGGATCAACTTTAACCAGCAACGCACGAACGCGTTCGTTCATGCGGTAGCGTTCGCCGTGAATCATCTCGTTACGCGGCAAAAAGGCTTCGGCGTTTTCGCCCAAATCAATGATCAGCCCGTCGCGGGTCGTCTTTTTGACGATACCTGCCACCAGCTCGCCTTCGCGATCAGCGTACTGGCGTACGACTTCGGCGCGCTCAGCTTCACGCACTTTTTGCACAATCACCTGTTTGGCCGTTTGCGCAGCAATGCGTCCAAACACAGCGTTTTCAATCTTTTGCTCGACAACATCGCCTAGCTTCAGCGGCGGGTCACGCTGCTCGGCGATAGTTTCTTTAATTTCGTAATCAGGCGTTTCAAACTCGTCGTCTTCGACAACGGTCCAAATGCGGAATGTATCGTAATCGCCTGTGCGTCGGTCGATATGCACCCGCACGTTGGCTTCTTCTTGATCAAAGCGTTTACGTGACGCGCTCGCCAACGCGGCTTCTACCGCTTCAAAAATAACATCGCGGGGAACGCCTTTTTCGTTAGAGATCGCGTCCACGACCATTAAAATTTCTTTACTCATGCGTCTGCCTCGCCAGAAAACCTGTCCTTTTGTGCATCACCCCGGCAACCGCCGGATGCCGCCACCCGTTTAATCCTCGAACTGCGGGACAACCTGCGCAGAATCGATGCTTTCGATGGGGAAGCAGTACTCTTCACCATCCAGCTGTAGCAGCACTTCATCACCGTCAACACCGGCGAGAAGCCCTTGATACTTGCGCCGTCCATCAAAAGCAACCCGCAGCTTGAGCGCGACCTGGTGGCCTTGATAACGGATGAAGTGATCCAGGGTATACAAGGGGCGCGCCATGCCGGGGGAAGAAACTTCCAGCCGGTATTCGCCAGGGATGGGATCTTCTACATCCATGACGGCACTGACTTGGCGACTGATATCAGCGCAATCCTGCACGCTAACACCATTTTCGTGCTCAATATAAATCACTAGCCGCGAGTGCTTACCCTGGGAGATATGGTCGATACCCCATAGCTCAAAGCCCATGGCGGCAACGACAGGTTCGATAAGCGCGTGAAGCGCAGCGTGTTTTGTGGCCACAGACAAAGCTCCTATAGCCGTTGCATCAGGCACCTGGCCAGGAGTTAAAAGAAAAGCTAGGTGGCTGATTGGCGTTACCCGGAAATGTGCCTCTGGCTACTCGGAAAACATCCGCTCTTGAGACACGCTTGGCTCGCAAAAAGCTTTAACAAAAAGCGATTAAAAAACTTTGTTCGCAAAACCTTAACGAAAAAGCTACTAACAAAAAGCCCCTTCACTGGAAGGGGCTTTTTGAAAGAAACCTGTAATACCACATCAACATCAGGCTTCGGCGTTCTTGCCGTTTTAAAGCTCAGTGTAGATCGCTTTAAAACATAAACCATGGTGCTAATTAAATGGTAGCGGGGACCGGATTTGAACCGATGACCTTCGGGTTATGAGCCCGACGAGCTACCAGACTGCTCCACCCCGCATCAATCTAGGTCGACGATAATAGACACTTGAAGGACTTACGTCAAGAACTCATTTTCAAGAACTTGCTTCAAGTACTGTTTCCGTCTCAGGTGCCAACCCCTGCTTTCTTTTACAAAAGCGTTTTGGGAAAAGCTCTGGAAAGCTGATTAATCAGCAAAACAGATGGTGCCGAAGGCGGGACTTGAACCCGCACGACCATACGGTCACTACCCCCTCAAGATAGCGTGTCTACCAATTCCACCACTTCGGCAACAGGGGAGGCTAAAGAAAACAACATCAATACGTTATTCGCTGCTTTCCTCTAGCACTGGCGCGGTATTATCCATACTTGCAGGCTCGTCGTCAAGCGTTGGGATGTTCCGCTGCTGCTCGATGAGGCGAGAGTCAGGAATACCTGCTTCTGGTGCTTGGCTCGCCTGGGTTGCGAAGTAAGCAAGCGCCATAGAGGTAACGAAGAAACCCGCCGCTAACAGTGCTGTAGTGCGGGACAAGAAGTTGCCGCTACCTCGCGAACCAAAAACGGTTTGCGATGCACCACCACCAAAGGCGGCTCCCGCTTCGGCACCTTTACCCTGCTGAAGCAGGATGAGTACAACCAAGGCGATCGCAATCACCACGTGAACCATAAGAATTGCAACTTGCATGGCGTTATCCTGCTGACTGACAAATGGCGTAAAAATCGTTGGTTTTGAGCGAAGCGCCGCCCACTAAACCACCGTCGATATCCGGCTGTGCGAGTAGCTCAGCCGCATTACTTGCGTTCATGCTGCCGCCGTATAGCAGCTTAAGCTGCTCGGCAAGCGAGGAATCAAACCCAGCCTGATAGGCGCGAATGCCCGCCATCACCTCTTGGGCCTGCTCAGGGGTAGCCGTGCGCCCGGTGCCAATGGCCCATACCGGCTCGTAGGCAATAACAACGTGAAGGCGTTGGGCAGGTTCCAAACGAGCCATTACATGACCAACTTGGCGGAGCACGATATCCATCGTATTGCCCGCATCACGCTCTTCAAGAGTTTCGCCAACGCAAAGAATCGGTGTTAGGCCGACATCCAAAGCAGCCACCAAGCGATCAAACACCTGCTCATCGGTTTCGCGATAGAGCTTGCGACGCTCTGAGTGGCCGACCAGCACGTAGCCAACCTCAAACTCTTTCAGCATCCGCCCGCTAATTTCACCCGTGTGCGCCCCAGAGTGCTGGGGGTTGAGCGTTTGCGCCCCTAATTGCAGCGGCGTGTTTTTAAACGCATGACGGGCCGCATCCAAATACGGAAACGGCGGTATGATAACAACGTCTACATTTGCAGACAGTGTCGCTGCCGCAAAAGCGTCGCCAAACGCTTGAATCAATGCCGTCGAACCGTTCATTTTCCAGTTACCGGCAATTAATGGCGTGCGCATTGACTATCCTCACTCTAGGTGGAGCGAAATGGTATAGGAGCAGCCTTGTCAAGACAACCGCTGTTGGAAGCATCGTGCGGTTTGTTATGCTGCTTACTAATGGGTTCGAAAGTAAGCGAACATCATTTATAATGTAGGCTCCGTTCGCCAAGCTTATCGGATATTTACACACATGCGCCACGATGACGGTCGTAAACTTGATCACAAAACATTAGAAGCCATTCGCGTTCGCGCCGTTCAACGGGTCATGGATGGCGAGAGTCCAGAAGTCGTCATCAAAGCGCTGGGGATGAGCCGAGCACGAATCTATGAATGGCTGGCTGCCTACCGCGAGGGTGGCTTTGACGCGCTCAAGGCCAAGCAGATTTCCGGTCGTCCCAAGAAACTGAGCGGTGCTCAGATCCGGGAGCTGTATATCTGGATAACGACCTTTACGCCGGACCAGTTGAAGTTTGATTTTGCCCTGTGGACTCGGGGCCGAGTGCGTGAGCTCATCCGGCAAAAGTTCAACGTCCGGTTAAGCGATGTCTCGGTCGGTCGTCTGCTTCGAAACCTGGGGCTGACGCCTCAGAAACCCCTGCATCGGGCCTACCAGCAAAAGCCAGAGGCCGTGAAACAATGGAAAGAAGAGACCTACCCGGAAATTCGCAAGGAAGCAAAAAAAGTCGGCGCCACCATCTATTTCGGCGATGAAGCCAGCATTCGGTCTGATTATCACAGTGGCACCACCTGGGCACCCAGGGGTGAAACTCCGATCATCCGTAATACGGGCAGTCGCTTCAGCATCAATCTGATCTCGGCCATCTCGCCTCGCGGCGAGCTTCGCTTTAAGACCATTCAGGGCAACATGAACACCGATGCGTTTCTTGGTTTCCTCAAGGCTCTGGTGCAAGACGTTGACAAGCCGGTTTTCCTGATCCTCGATAACCACCCGGTTCATCATGCTCGTCGGGTTCGAGACTATGTTGAGAGTCTCGACGGCAAGCTCAGGTTGTTCTTCCTGCCGCCGTACTCGCCGGAGCTGAATCCTGACGAGTCTGTTTGGGGCTATATCAAATACCATCACGTCGGTAAAAAGATCATTAACAGCAAAGAACAACTTCGGAGCACTGTTTACCGGCAGCTTCGACGTTTGCAAAAATTGCCACGACTATTGAAATCGTTTTTTGGCCATCCGGATTTGGCTTATATCTCCGGGTAATGTTCGCTTACTTTATTTCGAATTAGTAACTCAACAGCGCCTGCACCTGATTAGCAAGGTGGCTGGCCAGCTTATCCACATCCAGATGGGCGCGACCTTCAACCATTACTCGGATGAGCGGCTCAGTGCCAGAGGGTCTCAATAGAACACGCCCCTGATCGCCCAGCTCTTTCTCAAGGGTGGCAACCGCTTGCTGCAGCGGCTCAGAAGCCATGACCTCTTTAGCACTAGCGCCTTTTGGCAGCCTAACATTCACCAGCGACTGCGGTACTTTCTCCAGCCCTTTAAGCAGCGTGGGCAAGGTTTTTTGTTCGCGCATCATTAGCGCTAACACCTGAAGCGCCGAAACAATACCGTCTCCTGTCGACTGGACATGCCCGCAGACGATATGCCCCGAGGACTCGCCGCCAAGCTCCCACCCCTTTTCAGCCATCATCTCCATCACGAAGCGATCACCGACCTTGGCCCGGGCAAAGGGAATACCTAGCCTTTCCAGCGCCATGGCAAGACCAAAGTTACTCATCAGCGTACCCACTACGCCGCCTTCCAGCAGCCCACGCTCATGACGATCCCGGGCAATCAGGTAAAGAATATCGTCGCCATCCACCTCACGACCATCGGCATCGACCAACAGCAAGCGGTCGCCATCGCCGTCAAAGGCAATGCCTAAATCGGCCGCTTGCTGAATAACTGCCGCCCGCAGCGCTGCAGGGTGGGTAGAACCTACCTGTTGATTAATATTCAGACCGTTCGGAGCCGCCCCGATGACGCTGACATCTGCCCCCAACTCGCGGAACACATTGGGGGCAATGTGATACGTTGCGCCGTGGGCGCAATCGAGCACCACTTTGAGTCCATGCAGGCTTAAACGATCCGGCAACGTGGATTTACAAAATTCAATATAGCGGCCGGCAGCATCCTCAATCCGCGTTGCTTTGCCTAGCGACGCTGCTTCCGCAGTGGTTAGGGGGGCGTCCAGCATTGCCTCAATGCGATCTTCGATCTCATCGGGCAACTTTTTACCTTCTGCAGAGAAGAATTTAATGCCGTTATCGTCAAACGGGTTGTGCGAGGCAGAAATGACAATACCGGCATCCGCACGAAAGGTCCGCGTCAGATAGGCAATACCAGGCGTTGGCATTGGCCCTAAGAGGGATACATCTACCCCCGCCGCTGAAAGCCCTGCCTCCAGCGCGGACTCAAACATATAGCCAGAGATACGTGTATCTTTACCAATTAAGACGCGCGTGCGACCTTTTTCGCGACGCAGCACTTGCCCCACAGCCCAGCCCAGCTTGAGCATGAAATCGGCGGTAATCGGTGCCTGCCCAACGGTGCCACGAATTCCATCTGTACCAAAATAACGTCGTGTCATGCGCCAGACTCCTTGTTTAACGGCGTTTCACAGCCTTCTTGCAAGACCGCCCACGCCATATTAACGGCATCGACCGTCGGCCCTACATCATGCACGCGTATGATATTAGCCCCACGCTCAACCGCCATGGCCGTTAGCGCAAGCCCACCTGCTAAGCGCTCCTCAACCGGGCGGCCCAATACTTTACCAATCATGCTTTTACGCGACATACCTACCAGCAGGGGCAGCTCTAACGACTGTAGCGCTTCCATATATTTGAGCAAACGCAGATTGTGTTCAACAGTTTTTCCAAAGCCAAAGCCAGGGTCGAGAAGCAGTCGGTTGCGACGTAGCCCCGCCGTTTCACAGGCGGCCACACGCTCAGCCAAATAAGCGACTACTGCACTTTCCACCGGCTGTTCATAGCGGGGTGACTGCTGCATATCTTGGGGTTCGCCCTGACGATGCATCAGGCATACCGGTAAACCGCTGCTCACGGCAGCGGCTAAGGCACCCTCACGCTCTAAGGCGCGCACATCATTAATCATCCCCGCGCCGAGTGCGCTGGCCTCGCGCATGACCACTGGGCTGCTGGTATCGACCGACACCAGCGCATCTAGCTCACGCACCAGCGCCTCTACCACGGGAGACACGCGATCCAGCTCTTCCTGCTCAGAAACGAAGGGCGCACCTGGGCGCGTTGACTCACCGCCAACATCAATCATTACCGCCCCTTCAGCCAGCATGCGCTCCCCATGGCGAAGCGCATCATCCAGCGCAACATGTTGACCGCCGTCAGAGAACGAATCAGGGGTTACATTGAGAATACCCATTACACGGGGAAACGAAAGATCTAGCAAATGGCGCCCACAGCGCAGCTGAAAGGCGCTGCCTGCTGTCTTTAAAGAGTAGGAAGGGTCAACTGTCGATTTCATTCGGTAGCCTGATTAAAAGGAAATGTTGAGGCTTGTTGACCACAGCATAACAAAAAGGCGCCCCATAATGGGACGCCTTTGATAGCACTGACCAAGGTACTTGAGATCCTGGTACTTAGAATCCAGCCATCAAGATCCAGCAGGGCCGCCTAACGGATCAGAGGGACGGCGACGAGGTTCATCGTCATCTTCTTCACCGTCATCTTTGGCCGAGGTGCCATCGACCGGCGCATCAGCGTTGGCTTCGGGCTTCTCATCATTGACAGGCATGCCACCGCCTGAGGAATCACCATCATCCCAGCCTTCCGGTGGGCGAGGGTCACGACCTTCCATAATATCTTTCAGCTGGTGAGCATCAATGGTTTCAAACTTCATTAACGCTTCAGCCATGGCGTCTAACTTATCGCGATTATCATGCAGAATCTGACGCGCTTGCTCGTAGCATTCGTCAATAATCTTGCGCACTTCTTTATCAAGACGCGTGGTTGTTTCGCCAGACTTCAGTTTACCGCCTTGACCAGGACCACCGAGGAACTGATGAGACTCATCCTCGTCGTACATGATCGGGCCCATTGCGTCAGAAAGCCCCCACTTAGCCACCATATTATGGGCAAGCTCTGTGGCACGCTTAATGTCATTCGAAGCACCGGTTGTCACACCGTTAGGACCTAGCGTCATTTCTTCAGCAATACGTCCACCAAACAGTGAGCAAATCTGGCTGAGAATTTGCTGGCGAGAGAGGCTGTAGCGATCCTCTTCCGGCAAGAACATCGTCACCCCCAGCGCACGGCCACGCGGGATGATCGTAACTTTATATACCGGGTCATGCTCGGGCATCACCAAACCGATAATAGCGTGACCTGATTCATGATAGGCCGTATTCAGCTTCTCTTTATCGGTCATCACCATGGATTTACGCTCAGCGCCCATCATAATCTTATCTTTGGCGAGCTCTAGCTCTTCCATAGAAACTAAGCGCTTGTTGCGACGAGCGGCGAAGAGTGCCGCTTCGTTAACCAAGTTCGCTAAATCTGCACCGGAGAAACCAGGGGTACCACGAGCGATCAGCTGCGGCTTCACATCATCGGCCAGCGGCACTTTACGCAGGTGAACACCCAAAATATGCTCGCGACCGCGGATATCAGGCAAACCGACGGTAACCTGACGGTCAAAACGGCCTGGGCGCATTAACGCAGGGTCAAGCACGTCAGGACGGTTAGTCGCGGCGATAACAATAATGCCTTCGTTCGCTTCGAAACCATCCATCTCTACCAGCAGTTGGTTCAGTGTCTGCTCACGCTCGTCGTTACCACCGCCCATACCGGTACCACGAGAGCGGCCAACCGCATCGATTTCATCGATAAAGATAATGCAGGGCGCCTGCTTTTTGGCCTGTTCGAACATATCACGGACACGAGATGCACCCACACCGACGAACATCTCAACAAAGTCAGAGCCGGAGATCGAGAAAAACGGTACTTTTGCTTCGCCCGCAATCGACTTGGCCAGCAGCGTTTTACCGGTACCCGGCGGGCCCACCATTAATACGCCGCGGGGAATGGTGCCACCCAGGCGCTGGAACTTAGTGGGGTCGCGCAGGAAGTCGACCAGCTCTTCAACCTCTTCCTTCGCTTCGTCACAGCCCGCCACGTCAGCAAAGGTCGTTTTAATCTGATCTTGAGAGAGCAGTTTCGCCTTGGATTTACCAAAGCTCATCGGGCCGCCTTTACCGCCGCCAGCGCCACCCTGCATTTGGCGCATAAAGAACATGAAGATAGCCAGAATCAGCAGAATCGGGAAGCTGGCAATCAGCAAGCGCATCCAGATGCTTTGTTGCTCGGGCTCTTTACCAACAACGGTGACGTTGTTGCTCAACAGATCGTCCATTAGCTTAGGGTCTTCTGCCGCAGGACGAATAGTTTGAAACTGCGACCCATCCGTGCGCTCACCGGTGATGGTATAGCCATCAATTGTGACGCTACGCACCTGTTGATTTTGCACCTGCTGCACAAACTGTGAGTAGTTAGTCGCTTGCGGTGCGCTTTCCGTACTGAAATTATTGAACACTGTCAGCAGAACGGCCGCGATGACCAACCACAGAATCAGGTTCTTCGCCATATCATTCAAGGGGCTACCCTCATTACAAGAATCCGTCAGTTAACCGTCAATACTCAGACATTACACTAGAGCTTAACGTTCAACCATTGCCAAAGCACATATGGCTTTGGGCCATCTGTGTCACGTTCGTCCAATATGCACAATGTGACACACCTACGTCTGCCTGTCTGGCAATCGAGGTGATAAAACTTTGCTATCGCGCCAATGAGCCATGCTGCTGGCTAGCCACGAAACCCCTCCGCCAGGAAATACACTTCACGAGAACGCGCCCTGGAGGCATCAGGCTTACGCGTCACCACCCGATTAAAACTTCCCCGCAGCTCTTTCAAATAAGCGTCAAAGCCTTCTCCCTGGAACACCTTAGCCAGGAAGCGCCCGCCGGGAGGTAAGGTTTCACGGGCAAGCTCTAAGGCTAATTCTACCAGATACATGGCCTGAGGCTGGTCAATCGCTGCCATACCACTCATATTGGGGGCCATATCGGACATCACAAGATCTACCGGGCGATTTCCCAGGCGCTCAAGAATCGCATTAAGCACCTGCTCTTCGGTAAAGTCGCCCTGAATAAAATCCACACCCGCTAACGCATCCATTTCCAGTATATCAGAGGCAATGACCACGCCTTCCGGCCCGACTTTTTCTGCGGCAATTTGACTCCACCCGCCGGGCGCCGCGCCTAAATCGATCACCGTCATGCCTGGGCGAAAAAGCTTGTCCTTTTCGTCTAACTCTAACAGTTTATAGCTCGCCCGGGAGCGATAGCCATCCTGCCAGCTTTGCTTTACATACTGGTCGTCAAAATGTTCCTTCTTCCAGTTATTGCTGGTCTTACTCACTGAGTGTTTACGGCTTTGGGGCTTTTGCTGCATGTGGGAATCTAACACTGAATAGAAGAGATGGGCGCATTGACGTGATCGCTTTCACTTAACGGCATTTCACCGTAAGATGGAACGTTAAGCGCTAACCGGGATACCGCAAGATACCATGAGCTTGTCACAGGCACAAAAGAAAGCATTTCGTAGCATTGGCCACCATCTGAACCCGGTGGTTACCGTTTCTGAAAACGGCGTCTCCGAAAATCTGCTCGCAGAACTCAACCGCGCGCTCAATGATCACGAGCTGATTAAAGTAAAGCTCGCTTTGCCCGAGCGCGACGACCGCGCTGCAATGATCAGCGAGCTGCTGGCCGACAGCAAGGCCGAGCTCGTGCAAACCATTGGCAAAATGGCGCTACTTTACCGCCGCAACCCTAAGGCGAACCCAAAGCTCTCTAACGTTACGCGTTTCGAAGACCACCATGGTCGGCACTAGAGCTTGCTCAACGCCTAATCGCGACGAGCGGCGTTAAATGCAAAAAGCCCGAGACAGTTAACTGTCTCGGGCTTTTTTACTGCCTCTTTTCAGCGACCAAGGCGCGGGCGCAATTAACGCCCGCAGTGGCATTGAGCTAGAGGTGTTCTACGCTTTCAATTTCATACTCAACATCTCCACCGGGGGTTTTCACCACCACGATGTCGCCCTCTTCTTTACCAATCAGCGCGCGGGCAATCGGTGACGTTACGGAAATGCGACCCTCTTTAATATTGGCCTCATCTTCACCCACGATGCGGTAGGTTACGCTAGCATCGCTATCCAGATTTAGCAGCTCGACGGTAACGCCGAAAATTACCTTGCCAGTTTTAGGCAGTTTCGTTACGTCGATTACCTGTGCACCAGAAAGCTTGCTCTCAATTTCCTGAATACGGCCTTCAATAAACCCCTGCTGCTCACGGGCAGCGTGATACTCAGCGTTCTCCTTAAGATCGCCATGCTCACGCGCCTCTGCGATAGCAGCAATCACTTGAGGACGCGCCTCACCCTTCAAGTGAGCCAGCTCATCACGAAGGCTTTTCTCTCCCGCTACCGTCATCGGGACTTTGTTCATTGCGTTGCTCCTGCATGCAGATCCTGAAGGCGCCGCACCGTAATCTCCCTACCGTACTCAAGCGCCATGCAAACAGCA
Organism: Halomonas sp. 7T; assembly: GCF_025643255.1. NCBI lineage: Bacteria > Pseudomonadati > Pseudomonadota > Gammaproteobacteria > Oceanospirillales > Halomonadaceae > Halomonas > Halomonas sp. 7T. Next base: position 2,665,749 of record NZ_CP087112.1, read on the forward strand.
TTAGCGCCCGCCAAGGTGGTCGCATAGGGCACCTTGCGCGCGAGAGCAGTACGGCGAATGACCGAAGAGTCGTTAATCGCCTGACGACCTTCGGTAGTGTTCACAATGTAGGCGATTTCGTCGTTCTTGAGCAGATCGACGATATGGGGACGGCCTTCGTAGACTTTATTGACGTGCTCCACGTCGAGTCCGGCAGCTTCAAGCGCCGCTGCCGTTCCGCGCGTTGCACAAAGTGTAAAGCCCAATGTTAGCAGAGAACGGGCGACTTCGATAATCCCCTGCTTGTCCGGCTCACGCACCGAGAGAAACGCTTTACGGTCGCCCTCTAGCGCGGGAATTGCCTCACCTGCACCTAGTTGCGCCTTGAAGAAGGCTTCGGCAAAAGTATCGCCTGATCCCATGACCTCACCGGTCGACTTCATCTCGGGCGAGAGAATCGGGTCTACGCCCTGGAACTTGTTGAACGGGAAAACCGCTTCTTTGACGCTATAGAAGTGCGGCACGATTTCACGCTCGAAACCCTGCTCGGCCAACGTTGTACCGGCCATGCAGCGGGCGGCAATTTGTGCCAACGACGTGCCAATGCACTTGGACACAAACGGCACCGTACGTGAGGCACGGGGGTTCACCTCGATCACGTAGATCTCGCCATCCTGCCAGGCCAGCTGCACGTTCATTAAACCTTTGACGCCCAGCTCCACAGCCATCTGTTTAACTTGGTCGCGCATCGCATCCTGCACATCGGCAGGCAGCGAGTAAGGCGGCAGTGCGCAGGCGGAGTCGCCGGAGTGAACGCCTGCTTGCTCGACGTGCTGCATGATGCCGCCGATCACCACCTGCTGACCATCCGAGACGGCATCAATATCGACCTCTACCGCGGCACTCAAGAAGTGATCCAGCAGCACCGGAGAGTCGTTAGAGACTTTCACCGCGTGGGTCATGTAATTTTCAAGCTCAGAGGCGTCGTAGACAATTTCCATCGCACGGCCACCCAGTACGTAACTGGGGCGAACCACGAGCGGATAGCCAATCGCTTCTGCCTTAGAAAACGCTTCTTCAAAGCTGCGCGCCGTGGCGTTGGGTGGCTGCTTCAGGCCTAACTTATCGATCATCACCTGGAAGCGCTCGCGATCTTCGGCGCGGTCAATGGCATCCGGCGTGGTGCCAATAATCGGCACGCCTGCGGCTTCCAACTCGCGGGCCAATTTCAGCGGGGTTTGGCCGCCAAACTGCACAATCACGCCCACCGGCTTCTCTTTGTCGGCGATTTCGAGCACGTCTTCCAGCGTCACCGGCTCAAAGTAGAGGCGATCAGAGGTGTCGTAGTCAGTAGAAACGGTTTCCGGGTTGCAGTTGACCATGATGGTTTCGTAGCCGTCGTCGCGCATGGCGAAGGCGGCGTGAACACAGCAGTAGTCAAACTCAATGCCCTGGCCGATACGGTTCGGGCCACCGCCTAGCACCATGATTTTCTGGCGATCCGATACGTCCGCTTCGCACTCTTCTTCGTAAGTGGAATACATATACGCAGTATCGGACGCAAACTCAGCCGCACAGGTGTCCACACGCTTATAGACCGGGCGAATCCCTGCCGCCTGACGGGTTTTGCGGAACTCTTTTTCCGACACGCCCAAGAGCTTGGCCAAGCGCGCGTCGCCAAAGCCCTTGCGCTTAAGCTGGTAAAGCTCACGGGTGGAGAAATCGGACAGCGCCCGCTTGGCCACCGCGTTTTCAGTCAGCACCAGATCTTCCAGCTGGACCAGGAACCATGGGTCGATATTGGTCAGCGCAAATACCTCATCGACGCTCATGCCTGAGCGCATGGCATCCGCCACGTAGAAGATACGCTCGGCACCGGCGGCCTGCAGCTCGCCCTGAATGATCGCCATATTGTCCGGCGTGAAATCAGTGATGATGGGGTCAAGGCCATCGTTACCGGTTTCCAGGCCGCGCAGGGCTTTCTGCAGCGACTCTTGGAAGGTACGGCCAATCGCCATCACCTCGCCCACCGACTTCATTTGTGTCGTCAGGCGGTCGTTAGCCTGGGGGAACTTCTCGAAGGTGAAGCGCGGGATTTTGGTGACGACGTAATCGATGGACGGCTCAAACGATGCCGGTGTACGACCACCGGTAATATCGTTCTGCAGCTCATCCAGGGTATAACCCACCGCCAGCTTCGCGGCGATTTTAGCAATCGGGAAACCGGTCGCTTTTGATGCCAGCGCAGAGGAGCGAGATACGCGGGGATTCATCTCGATAACCACCAAGCGACCGGTTTTCGGGTCCATACCAAACTGTACGTTGGAGCCGCCTGTCTCCACGCCGATTTCACGCAGTACCGCGAGGCTCGCGTCCCGCATGATCTGGTACTCTTTATCGGTCAGCGTTTGCGCAGGGGCCACGGTAATCGAGTCGCCGGTGTGTACGCCCATGGGATCGAAGTTTTCAATCGCGCAGACGATAATGCAGTTATCGTTTTTGTCGCGCACCACTTCCATTTCGTACTCTTTCCAACCCAGCAGCGACTCATCAATCAGCAGCTCGTGGTTATTGGAAAGTTCGAAACCGCGGGTGCAGATCTCTTCGAACTCTTCCTTGTTGTACGCCACGCCGCCGCCGGAGCCGCCCATGGTGTAGGAAGGACGAATAATGGTCGGGAAGCCCAGCTCTGCCTGAATCTCCCACGCCTCATCCATGGTGTGCGCCACTTTGGCTTTCGGGCACTCAAGGCCGATGCGCTTCATGGCTTGGTCAAACAGGTCGCGGTCTTCGGCCATATTAATGGCATCGGCATTCGCGCCAATCATCTCAACGCTGTACTTGGCCAACACGCCGTGCTTTTCAAGATCTAGCGCGCAGTTCAGCGCGGTTTGGCCGCCCATGGTCGGCAGAATGGCATCGGGGCGCTCAGCTTCAATGATTTTCTCAACCGCCTGCCACGTAATCGGCTCGATGTAAGTGGCATCGGCCATGGCGGGGTCGGTCATGATGGTGGCCGGGTTGGAGTTGACCAAAATAACCCGGTAACCCTCTTCACGCAGCGCTTTACACGCCTGGGCGCCAGAGTAGTCGAATTCGCAGGCCTGGCCGATGACAATCGGGCCAGCGCCAATGATAAGAATGCTGTTGATATCGGTACGCTTAGGCATAACGGTTCCCGCAAAAAGTGGTGACGATGAGCATCAAAACGGCGTAACTAGGCAATGAGAGGCCGCGCGGCTAACTTAGCGGCGCGCCTGCATCATGGCGATAAAGCGATCAAACAGCGGCGCTACATCGCGCGGGCCGGGGCTGGCTTCCGGGTGGCCCTGGAAACTAAACGCCGGGCGGTCGGTACGCTCAATGCCTTGCAGGGTGCCGTCGAACAGCGAACGGTGCGTGGCGCGCACGTTGCTGGGCAGCGTCGCTTCATCGGCCGCAAAGCCGTGGTTCTGGCTGGTGATCATCACCGTACCGGTGTCTAAATCCTGTACCGGGTGATTGGCACCGTGATGGCCGTGACTCATCTTGACCGTTTTGGCACCGGAGGCCAGCGCCAGCAATTGGTGGCCTAGGCAAATACCAAACACCGGGGTGTCGGTTTCCAGCACTTCTTGGATCGCTTTAATGGCGTAATCGCAGGGCTCGGGGTCACCCGGGCCGTTGGCCAGGAACACGCCATCCGGATTCATCGCCAGCACTTCTGCCGCAGGCGTTTGCGCGGGCACCACCGTTAAACGACAGCCGCGTGCCGCCAGCATGCGCAGGATGTTGAATTTGACCCCGTAATCAAACGCGACCACGTGGTAAGGGCGCTCCCCTTGGGTGGTATCGGCGTAGCCTTCGCCTAGCGTCCACTCGCCTTCCGTCCACTCATACGCTTCTTTACAGGAAACTTCTTTGGCTAAGTCCATGCCTTTCAAGCCCGGAAATGCTTTCGCCGCTGCCAGCGCCCGCTCGACAGCATCATCGCCTTCTGCATCGGCACCCGCCAAAATCGCACCGTTTTGCGCACCTTTATCACGCAGAATGCGCGTCAGGCGACGGGTGTCGATATCGGCGATGCCCAGCACGTTTTGGCTCTTCAGGTAATCAGAAAGGGTTTGCTCAGAGCGGAAGCTGCTGGCTAACAGCGGCAAATCGCGGATGACCAAGCCCGCCGCCGCAATAGAAGCAGACTCAATATCTTCAGAGTTAATGCCGGTATTGCCGATATGAGGGTACGTCAGCGTGACGATTTGGCGGGTATAAGAGGGGTCAGTGAGGATTTCTTGATAGCCGGTCATGGCTGTATTGAACACCACCTCACCGCTTGTCATTCCCTCCGCGCCAATGGCCGTTCCATGAAACACACTGCCATCTTCCAAGGCCAATATCGCGGGTTTGCTCAATGCGGGGTTATTCAAAACACGTTCTCCCATGCTGGTGGGAGCCTGTGGGCGCAGGCTCGGCGATCCGGTTACGGCGTTTATAAGCAAACGTCGGGTCGTAAAAAAGCGGGACGAAGCCGATAGTGAAAAAATCGGTTTCATCCCGCTTGTTGTTCTCTTTCCATGGCGTTTGTGACGGTGTTGACCATGGCGCAGCTTTTAGCTGACTATTTTTTTCCAACGTAACGGCCAGTGCAACAAGCGCGGTGCTTTTTTGCAGACTTTCCTGCAGATATTTTGCTGCTTTTTGCAGCCACTGGGCCAAAATTTTTGGAATGTTACAGGATTTACCGACTTTCGGCTAGCCCTTTATGATCAGCGCTGCGCCAAAGGCCGCTTTGCTGATTAATCCAGCCCCAACACATCCTGCATATCGTAACGGCCCGCCTCTTTGCCTGCGACCCAGCGGGCGGCGCGCACTGCGCCCTTAGCAAAGGTCATACGACTAGATGCCTTGTGGGTAATCTCGATGCGCTCGCCTTCGGTGGCAAACATCACCGTGTGCTCGCCGACGATGTCGCCCGCACGCACGGTAGCGAAACCGATCTCTTTATCCGTGCGCGGGCCGCACTGCCCTACCCGCTCAAACACGCCGTGCTCTTTTAACGTTCGACCGATGCTCTCTGCGACAACTTCACCCATCTTAATCGCCGTACCGGAAGGCGCATCGACTTTATGGCGATGATGGGCTTCGATGACTTCAATATCGTAGCCTTCATCACCCAGCGCCTTGGCTGCCGTTTCCAACAGTTTTAGGGTCAGGTTCACGCCAACGCTCATGTTCGGCGCGAATACCATCGCAACTTTATCGCGGTAGCTATCAAGCTGGGCCAGTTCATCATCGCTCATGCCGGTGGTGCCAATCACCATACGCTTGCCGTGCTCGGCGCAGAATGCCAAATTGGCCAGCGTCACCTGAGGCGCCGTGAAGTCGATCAGCACGTCGAAGTCGTCCACAATCGCGCTTAATGAATCCACTGCTGCTATACCACGTTTTCCCACCCCTGCCAGCTCACCAATGTCGGCACCAGCGAGCGAGCTACCCGGCTCCACAATACCGCCTGCAAGCGCGGCATTTTCCTCTTGCTCAACGGCGTTGACTAACGTGCGGCCCATACGGCCTGCTACGCCCACAATGGCTATTCGGGTCATGGAAACTCCTACGCGTGCGCTGTTTGGCATCAACTAGAAACAAAAAAGGTGGCCGCGATTATAGCAGACCACCCCTATGGATGCGGCGATAAAGGCAGCATCCACAACGCACACTTAGTTCTCCCAAACGATCTCCAGCGGCTCGTCGTTTGCCATACGTACTAGATGGCTCTCCACCACCCCTTCCAGTTGATCCAGATGCTCCTCTTCCAGCGTTTCGATGGACACCAGCAGACGCTCAGGCTCAGCGTGAAGTAAACAGGTGCCGGTCTCAAAAGTGATCGTTGCTTGCTGCTCGCTTTGCTCAACGTTCAGCTTATGCGCCCAGTGTTTGCAGAGACGGTTGATCAACCGCTCACCAGAGGGGGTAACAATTTCAGCGCGGGATAAAGGCATAGAGATCTCTCCATATAGGTGGCGGGTGAGTACCCACTAGCCTAATCCCCACCGCGATAAGAGCCAAGCGTTGAATGAGAATTCATTGCAACGGTGTGTTCAGCTATCTTCCCTCAGGCGCACTTCATACTAGGACGCTTATAACCAAAAAAGCCAGCACCCTTGGGCACTGGCTTTAGCATCGCTACACAAACGACATAGCGTTAGATGACACTTATTACGGCTTCATCTCTTCAAAGAACTTCTTCACGCTGTCGAAGAAACCGGTCTTCTTCGGCGAGTGGCTGTGGCTGTTGCTGCCATCGAAGCTCTTTTGCAGTTGGCGAAGCAGGTCTTTCTGCTCGTCGTTGAGGTTGACGGGCGTTTCCAACACCACTTTGCACAGCAGGTCGCCGGGGGCACCGCCGCGTACCGGCTTCACGCCTTTGCCGCGCAGTCGGAACAGCTTGCCGGTTTGCGTTTCCGGCGGAATTTTCAGCTTCACGCGGCCATCAAGCGTAGGCACTTCCAGCTCGCCACCGAGGGCTGCATCAACAAAGTTGATCGGCACATCACATTGGAGGTGCTTACCATCCCGCTGGAAGATATGGTGCGGTTTAATGGCCACCTGGACGTACAGATCGCCAGGCGGGCCACCATTCACGCCACTCTCGCCTTCGCCGTTTAAGCGAATGCGATCACCGGTATCCACACCCGGTGGAATCTTCACGGACAGCGTGCGGGTTTCGCGAACGCGGCCTTCACCGTTACATTTGTGGCACGGCACTTTGATGTGCTGACCACTGCCGTGACAGGTAGGGCAGGTTTGCTGAACCGCAAAGAAGCCCTGCTGCATACGTACCTGGCCGTGACCATGGCAGGTGGGGCAAGTCTCTTTAGTGGAGCCAGGCTCGGCACCGCCGCCATCACAGCGGTCACACTCGATATGACGCGGCACGCGAATATCGACCGTGGTACCAGCTACCGCGCTCTCTAGATCAAGCTCTAGATTGTAGCGCAGGTCTGAGCCACGGGCGGGTGCGTTAGGCCCACGACGACGGCCTCCGCCACCACCGAAAATATCGCCAAACACATCGCCAAAAATGTCGCCGAAATCACCAGCGCCACCACCGAAACCACCACCGCCAAAGCCGCCGCCCTGGCCATCCACACCGGCATGACCAAATTGGTCGTAGGCCGCGCGCTTTTCGCCATCGCTTAATATTTCATAGGCTTCTGACACTTCACGGAATTTTTCCGCTGCGCTGTTATCGTCCGGGTTTCGATCAGGGTGGAATTTTTGCGCCAAGCGGCGATAGGCCTTTTTGATCTCTTTCTGATCGGCCCCTTTTTCGACACCCAGGACTTCGTAATAATCGCGTTTGGACATGGGTCCTACGCCTCCTGGTTAGCTACGCACTGAATAGGCGTCTCGGCCCTGGAAACAGCAACGCGGGAGTTGCCTCCCGCGTCACCGCTTTCCTTGGCAGAAAGAGGTTAATTACTGCTTTTTCTGATCGTCGTTGACTTCTTCGTACTCGGCGTCAACTACATCGTCTTCCTGCTTGGCATTGGCGTTTTCCGCGCCTTCGCCTTCTGCCTGCTGGGCGGCTTCAGCCTGCTCGGCATACATTTTCTGGGCCAGCTTGCCAGAGGCTTCGGTCAGTGCATCCAGCTTCTGCTGAATAGCGTCCTGATCGTCAGTTTTCAGCGCTTCTTCCAGCTCGGTGATAGCGGTTTCGATGGCCTGTTTCTCGTCATCGGTCGCTTTGTCACCTGCTTCTTGAACGGTTTTGCGCGTCGCGTGAATCATGCCGTCCGCTTGGTTACGCAGCTGTACCAACGCTTCGAATTTTTTATCTTCGTCCGCGTGGGCTTCGGCGTCGCGCACCATTTGTTCGATCTCATCATCCGTGAGGCCGCTAGACGCTTTAATGACGATAGACTGCTCTTTACCGGTCGCTTTATCTTTGGCCGATACGTTAAGAATACCGTTGGCATCCAGGTCAAACGCTACTTCAATTTGCGGCACACCGCGCGGTGCCGGCGGAATGTCAGCGAGGTCGAAACGGCCCAGCGACTTGTTCTGCGACACTTGCTTGCGCTCACCCTGTACGACGTGAATCGTTACAGCCGTTTGGTTGTCATCCGCGGTTGAGAAGGTTTGTGTCTTCTTGGTCGGGATGGTGGTGTTTTTGTCGATCAGCGCGGTCATCACGCCACCCATGGTTTCGATACCCAGGGTCAGCGGCGTCACGTCGAGCAGCAGAACGTCTTTCACGTCACCGCCCAATACGCCGCCCTGAATCGCCGCACCCACGGCCACTGCTTCATCCGGGTTAACGTCTTTGCGTGCCTCTTTACCGAAGAAGTCAGCGGCTTTCTTCTGCACCATCGGCATGCGGGTCTGACCACCGACCAGAATCACTTCGTCGATTTCAGAAGCCGACAGGCCCGCGTCTTTCAGCGCTGTTTTGCACGGCTCAAGCGAACGCTGCACCAGCTCTTCAACCAGTGATTCCAGCTTGGCGCGTGTCACCTTCACATTAAGGTGTTTCGGGCCAGTGTTATCCGCCGTGATGTAGGGCAGATTCACGTCGGTCTGCTGGGCGCTGGAAAGCTCAATCTTGGCTTTCTCGGCAGCTTCTTTCAGACGCTGCATGGCGAGGTTGTCGCCAGACAGATCCATACCGCTGTCCGCTTTGAACTGGTCAACTAAGTAGTTGATCAGCGCCAGATCGAAATCTTCGCCGCCCAGGAAAGTGTCGCCATTGGTGGCCAACACTTCAAACTGGGTTTCACCGTCAACGTCAGCGACTTCGATGATGGAGATATCGAAGGTACCGCCACCCAGGTCGTAGACCGCGATGGTTTTATCACCGCGAGACTTGTCCATGCCGTAAGCAAGCGCAGCTGCGGTCGGCTCGTTGATAATACGCTTAACATCTAAGCCAGCAATGCGGCCCGCATCTTTCGTTGCTTGGCGCTGGCTGTCGTTAAAGTAAGCCGGCACGGTGATGACCGCTTCAGTCACTTCTTCACCGAGATAGTCTTCGGCGGTTTTCTTCATTTTCTTCAGCACTTCCGCGCTTACCTGCGGCGGTGCCATTTTTTTGCCTTTTACTTCTACCCACGCATCACCATTGTCGGCTTCGGCGATTTTGTACGGCACCATTTTGATGTCTTTTTGTACAACGTCGTCTTTGAAGCGACGGCCGATCAGACGCTTGATCGCGTAGAGCGTATTTTCCGGGTTAGTAACGGCTTGGCGTTTTGCCGCCTGACCTACCAGTGTCTCACCGTCGTCGGTGTAGGCAATAATGGAAGGCGTGGTACGACCGCCTTCGGCGTTTTCAATAACTTTAGCGCTATCACCATCCAGCACGGCCACACAAGAGTTGGTGGTGCCTAGGTCGATACCAATAATGCGTCCCATAGCAAAAACCTCGAATTCAGTTGTTACAAAACTAAAAAATTTGTTCTTTAAACAAGTTGCGGGCTTATCCCGCGGGATTGACCTTTATCTGGGGGCCGCCAGCAGCATTTCAAGGGCTTTTTTACGCTTAGCGGCAACCTTTTTTTACTTAGCTTTTTGACTTACGACGACCATGGCTGGACGCACTAGGCGTCCGTTCAGCAGATAACCCTTCTGCATCACGTCCATCACCGTATTGGGCTCAAGCTCCGGGTTCGGCACCATCGTCATTGCTTCATGCACCTGCGGGTCGAAGGGCTCGCCCTGGGGTTCAATACTTTCAACGCCAAATTTGTTCAGCACGTCTAACTGCATTTTTAGCGTCATGGAAACCCCTTCGCGGTGAGCGTCGGAAGCGCCTTCCTGCATGCTTTCCTGGGCTTTTTCCAGGCTATCTACGACAGGCAGAAGCTCTTTAACAAACTTTTCGAGCGCAAACTTACGCGCTTTTTCAGCTTCTTGCTCGGCACGACGGCGAACATTTTGGGCTTCCGCAGCAGCACGCAAGGCTTGGTCTTTAGCCTCTGCCAAACTTAACTCTAGCTCTTCTACCTTAGCTGCCAACACGTCGGCTTCAGGGTCGCCCTCTTCATTTTCCAACGGCGCTTCATCGTTAATCAGGCCGTCTAATTCGCCATCAATCAAACGCTCTTCTGCCGCCTGCTCCGTCATTTCGGCTTCTTGCTCACGGCGGGCCAACTCATCGTCCATGGGGGTTTGCGGTTCTTTAGCCATGCCTTGCTCCTAAACATATACAGCGGTGCCTGAACGCGGCACATCAGAATTAAAGATGGAGTATTAACTACGTATGCACGCTATATGGGGGCCATAAAGAGCATCTCAAGAGGGGCATTGAAGTGAGTTATCGACTACTGTATAAAACAACAATTATTGGATAAGTATCCAGCTTCTGTGCCGCACCGCCTCAGGAGGCCCTATGCTTACGCAGCTAGCGATTCAAGATTACGCTATTGTTACCCGCCTTGAACTCGACCTCACCCGCGGCATGACCGCGATTACCGGCGAGACCGGAGCGGGAAAATCGATCCTACTAGGTGCCTTGGGCCTCTGTTTGGGCGAGCGTGCCGAGGCGGGCAGCGTGCGCCATGGCTGCGAACGCACCGATCTTTCAGCCCGCTTTGATATTCAGCATCTTCCTGGTGCCACAGAGTGGCTTAACGCACGCGACCTCCCCTCCGAGGAGTGCCTGCTGCGCCGTGTCGTGACGGCTAGCGGCCGTTCTAAAGCGTGGATTAACGGCCACCCTGCGACTATCGCTGATCTAAAATCGCTGGGCGAACAGCTGATCCAAATTCATGGGCAGCACGCGCATCAAGCCTTGATGCGTGAAGAGACCCACCTTGCGCTGCTGGATGACTACGCCGGATTGCGCGAACGCAGCCAGCAGCTCGCCGAGACATTCCGTGAATGGCGCAGCGCTCGACGCCGCTTAAAAAAGCTCAGCGAAGAAGGCAGCGAAGTGGAGGCCAAACGGCAGCTATTGCGCTATCAAGTAGAAGAACTCGATCAATTAGGCCTCGCAGAAGGCGAGCTGCAAACGCTTGAAGAGGAGCAGCACACGCTTGCCCATGCCGAAGAGACGCTGCGTGAAACCCAGTTTGCGGCCGACTGCTGCGAAAGCGATGAAGGCGGCGCGCTATCGCTGTTGAACCAAGCGTATGCCCATTTAAGTGCTTTACCTGGCAGCGATAAGGGCACGCTCGCCAATACATTAGCGATGTTAAGCGATGCGCGCATTCAGGTTGAAGAGGCCACCAGCGAGCTTAACCGCCTGGCCAGCACAACCGAACTAGACCCCGAGCGCTTGGCTTGGGTGGAAGAGCGTATGGGCGATGTTCATCGTGTTGCCCGTAAGCATCACGTTGCCCCAGAAGAAATTTGTGCGCTGCACACTCAGTTGCAGCAGGAAGTAGCCCAGCTCGAAGCCAGCGACGACGATCTTGAATCGCTGAGCACCCAAGTGGCTGAATACCGAGAACGCTATCGCAGTGAAGCGAAACAGCTCAGCGAGGCACGCCAGAAAGCCGCGCTGCGCTTGGGTAAAGAAGTGCAACAACAGCTCGCTTTCTTAGCCATGGGTAAAGCGCGCTTTGAAGTTGACGTGACCCCACGCGAAACGCCGACGCCAGAAGGCTTGGATCACGTGCAGTTCTTAATTAGCGCCAACCCCGGCCAGCCTGCTCGCCCGCTTACTAAAGTCGCCTCAGGCGGTGAGCTGTCGCGCATTAGCCTGGCCATTCAGGTGGTAGCGGCCTCCCACTCGACCATTCCAAGTCTTGTGTTTGATGAAGTGGACGTAGGCATTTCGGGGGCCACGGCTGAAATTGTTGGCCAACTGCTGCGCAAGCTAGGGGAAAATGGCCAAGTGATGACGGTAACTCACCTGCCCCAAGTGGCCGCCCAGGCACACCAGCATCTGCATATTGAAAAGCGCTCCAAGCGGGATACCACGTTGACTCACATGGCGCTGCTGGATGAGCGTGGGCGCATTAGCGAGCTGGCGCGCATGCTAGGCGGCATAACGCTTTCAGACCAAACGCTCGCCCACGCCCGTGAAATGCTCCATGCCAGCCAACGCCCACCGCATTAGGCGTGCCACAAAGCAGCGCCCTCACTCTTGGGCGCTGCTCCGTTAACGTAATACTTGGCAAGCATAATTCATAACGGCGTGCCTCAACGCCGTCAGCGATGCGCTCTCTGTTTGCCAGAAGTGCCAATGCAGCGGTACATCCAGTATAAATTCTGGCCCCACATCCACTAACCCTCCGTTGGCTAGGTACTCCTCTACCTGAAGCTCTGGCAGCATGCCGTACCCCAGGCCCTGCAACGCCATCTGAACGAATCCTTCAGAAGAGGGAACGCGATGTTGACGGGCAGGCGGAGGCAGCCCCTGCGCCTCTAAAAACTGGTGCTGCAAGCGGTCATCGCAATTAAAAATCAGGCAGGGCGCATCAACCAGCCGGGCAATGTCGATACGCGTTTGATAATGCTCAACAAAGGCGGGACTCGCCAGCGCCCGATAGCGTAAAACGCCCAGCGGGCTGACCGCCCCGCCATTAACCGGCTGCGCTTCAGCGCAGATACACGCCATCACCTCGCCATTGCGCATTCGGCCAAGGCCCACTTCTTGATCTTCCACCACAAGATCAAAATCCATTTGGTGGCTTAATGGGCACGCCGCTAGCGCCTGCGCCAGCCATGTGGCCATTGAATCCGCGTTGACCGTTACACGCACCTTAAGTGGCTCGCCCTGCGCTTCGTCTAACAATCCCAACTCTAACTGTTTGACCTGCTGCAAGTGGTTATTCAAACGGCGTCCCAGCGCGGTCGCCACTGGCGGCGAACGCCTTAGCAACACCGGCTGGCCTAAGCGGTGCTCCAACTGGCGAATACGCTGACTAACCGCTGACTGCGTGATATGCAGCTTCTGGGCGGCTTTTTCGAACCCCCCTGTTTCAATAACAGCACTCAGCGCTTCCAATAGCCGGTAGTCCAGCATTTCGTCATCCTCTTCACAGCACATTGAGAAAGCATAAGTTCAGCACACCTTTTCACCAGCTTGCTCACCGGCTGCACACACACTTAGTCACAAACTTATCCACAACCGATCTCTGTATTGAGAAAGCGTTCGCAGCCATTACCCATGCGCTTAAAGCCGACTTACCCGCTGCATTGGCCCATCACTTCATAAGCCTTGCTTATGTCACATAAATATTATTCGTTAGATTAATAAACAAACTCGCCTTTATTGTAAAAAGCTCATTTACCTGCACGAGAGGCACCCAGCATGACAGCATCGCTACTGACGGGCTTTGGCATTTCTCTTGGTTTGATTGTGGCCATTGGCGCCCAAAACGCCTGGGTACTTAATAAAAGTATGCGCCGAGAGTATCCCTGGGTAGTGGCGGCTATTTGCGCCAGTCTCGATGCCGTCTTGATTACGCTAGGTGTTTATAGCATCGATTCACTTCAACAACGGCTGCCCACGCTGGTCCCTGTAATGACATGGCTAGGCATCGCCTTGTTGTGCTGGCTGGGTGGGCAGGCTTTCAAACGCGCTTGGCAAGGTAACAGTGGATTATTAACCAGCCAACAGCGTAGTGTTTATAACGGGTGGCAAATTGCGGGCCAAGCTATTGCTATTTCGCTTCTCAATCCACATGTCTACTTAGACACCGTTGTGCTGATTGGCAGCGTCGGCGTCCAGCAAGCCAACACGGTTGCGTTCGTGGTGGGAGCCGCTTCTGCATCACTGCTGTGGTTTTTCTCCCTGGCAGGCTTCGGGCGTTTCCTTGGTCCCAAATTGCAATCACCTCGCGCGTGGCGAATCTTCGACACACTAATTGGCATGATTATGCTGCTGGTAGCGATATCACTTGTTTCCACTGCAACGAGTTGACGTAAGCATAAGGTGCTGGATATAAAAACGCCCCCAAGACGCCAGTGACATGCTACTGACGACCAGAGGGCGTTTTTAAGCGAAGTGGACGACTACTTTTTGTTGGTAGGGCCACTATCCTGGCGCGTAATGTCCGACCCGCGAGGGCGCACATACAGCACAAGGGCGTGATCCACTAGCTCGTAGCCGTGCTCTTCCGCTATTTCTTGCTGGCGACGCTCGATGATGTCATCAAGAAACTCGATGATTTCACCGCTTTCTAAACACACCATGTGGTCATGGTGATCTTCTTGGGTCATCTCAAATACCGCATGGCCACCGTCAAAATTGTGACGAATCACCAAGCCTGCTGATTCAAACTGAGTCAGCACGCGGTAGACAGTAGCCAAACCAACATCCTCGCCCGCATCTATCAGTGTTTTATACACTTCTTCTGCGCTAAGGTGGTGTTGGCCCGAAGCATTTTCGAGAATCTGCAGGATCTTGACGCGCGGCAGGGTCACTTTCAGCCCGGCTTTGCGCAGTTCATGGTTCTGATCGGCCATGGTTGCTCTTCGCAGTGACAGGTTAGGTCGGGTATCATCGACCGAAACCACGATAGTGAAGAACAGGCTCAAATGCAAAAATTGACTCGTATCATTACTCTTTCCGTTGCTCTAACCGTTGTTAGTGGCTGCAGCTACGTTGGCGTTTACAAGCGCGACATTCCCCAGGGCAACCTGATCACCCAAGAAATGGTAAGCCAGCTGCAACCGGGGATGACCCAGGAACAAGCAGCCTACATCATGGGCCGCCCGTTGCTGGAAGCGCCTTTCGACTCTCGCGAGTGGGATTACGTTTACCGCCTCGACAAAGCTTACGGCGATGTTGAACAACGCCGCGTGACTCTTACCTTTGATAACGCAGGGCGGCTGGTCAATATTGATCAGCAGGGCGATTTATCAGGCGACATTCCAGTCAGCACCGACAGCGGCGTAGGCCCGGCAGTAGAGGGCACCGACCCGCTAGATGCACTGCCGGCACCTACACAGCAAGCCACTACCCCTGCACAGCAAGCCACTACCCCTGAAAACGCCCCAACGCCGCAGCCAGTGATTATGGCCGAGTAAGGCGTATTATTGGCCCTTGGCTTGGCGCTTTGCGCGCTCAAGCCTTGCGGCTTTGGGGTCAATCTGCAGCGGGCGATACACCTCTATGCGGTCGCCCGCGCGTACTGTTTCTTTTTCAGGTTGGCGCAGCGCTTTGCCAAAAATGCCCAGCGGCGCCTGTTCAAAGGTAGTGCTAGGCAGCTCAGGAAACAGGCTTGGCAAATCAGCCGCAGCAACGGCTTGGCGTGCCGTTGTCCCTTGAGGCACTACAACTGCCACAAGGCGCTGCTTTTGCGGCAACCCAAAGGCAACCTCTACGGTAAGCGTCTCAACGTCCATAGAGATCGTTGGCACGCTTAGTAAAGGCATCCACCAGCTGCCCGGCAATTTGCTGGAAGAGCTTGCCAAACGCCATGCCTAACAGTCGATTGGCGAATTCAAAATCCATTTCCAGGCTAACTTTGCAAGCGTCCTCCCCCATGGGAGTAAATAGCCAGCGACCTTTAAGCCGTTTAAAAGGCCCTTTAACGAGAGACATCTCGATCCGCTCCGGCTCAAACAGGTCGTTGCGGGTGATAATAGTTTGTTCAACACCAGCGCGCCCGAGGGTCATTTCGCCGATTAAGTGAACATTATCGCGCTCATGCAGGCGCGCGCGGCGACACCCCGGCAGAAATTCAGGATAGCGTTCGAAATCATTGACCAAATCGAACATTTGTTGGGGGGTGTGCCGCACCAAGGCGGTACGATTAACGGTTGGCATTGACCTCTCCGCTGACTTCACAGTGCCCAAAGCGTATCATGGGAAATATTTTTTAGATTTTAAATGGTATCACGCCTCCTCCGATAACGAAGGAGCTGCTACCGACAGATTAATAATGAGGTTCCATGGCCACTAAGAAAGGTAAGAGCAAGGGCCCCAGCAGCAGCGTAATTGCCCAAAACAAGAAGGCGCGGTTTGAGTACCACATCAACGAGGTGCTTGAAGCCGGTTTGGTGCTTGCTGGCTGGGAAGTAAAGAGCTTGCGCGCCGGTAAGGCGCAGCTGACGGATACCTATATCCTAGTGCGTAACGGCGAGGCATTTCTGCTGGGTAGCCACATCATGCCGCTTAATACGGCAAGCACCCACGAGATTGCCGATCCCACTCGCACCCGCAAACTGCTGCTTCATCGCAAAGAGATTGCTAAGATTTTTTCGGTGACTCAGGACAAAGGCCATACGTGCGTACCGCTTAAGCTCTACTGGAAACGCAATAAAGTAAAATGCGAGCTAGCCTTGGTAACCGGTAAACAGCTGCATGATAAACGTGCAACAGAAAAAGACCGCGATTGGAGCCGTCAAAAAGGCCGAATTATGCGGGAACATAACAAGGCATAGCTGGTCAATTAGCAACGAGCACGTTAGAATACTTGCTGCAATCAGGGGGCGACATGGTTTCGACGCCGGTAACAACCCTTGCGGTGCATGCCGAGAGCGTGATGTATCTCGTAAATCCCACATCACGATAAAATAGTCGCAAACGACGAAAACTACGCTCAAGGCGCGCTAGCAGCTTAAACACTGTTAGCTTCTTGTCTGGCCCCAAGGTGATGTGCCTATTCATCACTGCGGGGATATGAGCTAAAGCTGATAGGACCGCGGTTGGTGGTGTCTTCTCGTCAACCGTTAAACTTTAGAAGGCTCGCGTGGCTGAATCCTGACCGTCGGAGTCAGTCGCGCTAAAGCAAATGACGGAATCTAAGCATGTAGAGCCAATAGGCGCGTGCTGGCGGACGCGGGTTCAATTCCCGCCGCCTCCACCAGACACCCCACAAATCAAGCACCTCCGGGTGCTTTTTTTGTGCCATCACTTTGATGCCATGTCTCCTCCACGGCTGCATATTGCTCTTAATAAGTCTCAGCATTGCGAGCAATCTTCTTATGCATCCAGACAGTATTGCTTCACTTTTTAGCGTTGGCTGCTCAGATTTCTCAGCTAACAGGCAACACGCAAAAACGATAACGCCCATTGAAAAATTCAATGTTTGGCAATCAGAGAATAACGATACAATAGAAACGAATAAAAAAATCAACTGGTTACAACAAATCAGTGGGCATACCAGCCCGCCCCCTCCCTGGCATTTGCAGCAAGCCGTTAACTACTCCCTCACTCCTAGGAAGTTTGGATGTCCCTTACTATTAAAGCGCGCCTGATCCTTTTGATCGCCTTGTTAATTGCCCTAATTGCCGTTGTTGGCGGCTTTGGCATACGCGGCATGACCGCCATGGACGGCGCCATAGAAACTATTTATGAAGATCGGTTAGTTCCCGTGCAGCAGCTCACCCGCATTGATGAGTTAATGCGTGACAGCATCATAGAGCTCAACCAAATCAGCTTGACCCATGAGGCCGCTAGTGGTGAGCCTACCCACAGCGCTAACCGTCAGTCCCACTTAGACACCGTAGCCGCCAACACTGAGACGATGGAGCAGCTTTGGTCAGCTTATATGGCTACCTTCTTAACCCCCCAAGAGGCAGAGCTAGCCGAACGCTATAGCAACCAACGTCGTGCTTTCTTTCAGCAGGGTATCGCGCCAGCCATCGCTTTCTACGAGGCAGGTCGTATTGATCGCGCGACAGCCCACATGGTCGAGGTCGCCCGCCCCGCGTTCACGTCTGCCAACCAAACGCTGCACAATTTGATTGACCTACAAAGCGAAGTAGCACGTAGCGAGTATGCCTCGGCACAGTCAACGTTTACCTTTATGCGCACGCTAACCGCCGCCATGATCATTCTGGCGCTGCTGATTGGCTCCCTGGGCGGATGGCTGTTGATTCGTGTTATTACCCACCCCCTCGGCCGGATGATTGGCTACTTTAAGGCGATTGCCGCTGGCAACCTGAATAACCATATTGAGATCGAACGCCGTGATGAGCTCGGCCTTGCCCTTGAATCGCTGAGCGAAACACAGGTGCAGCAGCGCGAGCTGGTCTCGCGGATTCAGCACGCTTCCAACGCTATCCATACTGCTTCTGGTGAGATTTCCTCAGGTAACTACGACCTCTCTCAGCGTACTGAAGAGCAGGCCGCCAGCCTTCAGGAAACCGCGACTAGCATGGAGCAGGTTGCCGCAACGGTTAAACAGAACGCCGACCATACCCGTCAAGCAAACGACCTAATACTCAGCGCTCGTCAGTTGGCCGATAACGGAGGCGAAAAAACCGCCCAGGCCATGGGCAAAATGAATGAGCTGGAAGAGAGCGCCGCGAAAATAGGCAGCATCATTTCGGTCATCGACAGCATTGCCTTCCAAACAAACATATTAGCGTTGAACGCCTCAGTGGAAGCTGCCAGAGCGGGCGAACAAGGGCGCGGTTTTGCCGTGGTTGCCAGCGAGGTTCGCAACCTTGCCCAGCGCTGCGCTTCGGCGGCTAAAGAGATTCAGACACTCGTTACTCACGACGGTGAACTGGTCAAAGACGGCAGCGCCTTAGTGCAACAGGCTGGCAAGGCAATGGAGCAGGTGGTTGGCAGTGTGCGGCAGGCCTCCGAACTGATGGCGGACATCAACGCCGCCTCAGAGGAGCAGTCCCAAGCGGTCGAGCAAGTCAGTGTCGCGGTGAGCCAAATGGATCAAGTCACTCAGCAGAATGCTGCCTTGGTAGAACAGTCTGCAGCGGCAGCATCGGCACTGAAGTCCCAGGCAGACCTGCTCGCCGACACGGTGAGCGCATTTCGCATGAATAATCATACGACGGCGCTACCCGCAAGCGCTGCTGTATCACAAACCTTGACCACCGCTAGCCGCCTTGCCGTCCCGGTGGCAGCCGATCCCTCGGCCGCTCGTGCTAATCACTACCGCAAGGTAGTCGAAGCAGAACCCGAATGGGAAGCCTTCTAGGCGCTGGCGATTCTGACAAGCGCGGTGGGTGGCTATCGGTTTGAACCTTGCGGTATGAATCGAGCAGGCTTATCAGTTAGGATACATTCAATAAACGACACGGGGTGTCCTGGCGTTACGCCAGGGCTGAGATAAGACCCGCTGAACCTGATCCAGTTCATACCGGCGAAGGGATGTCACACTCATGACCCGCAATGGGGTCGGTATGCATCCCTCGCTTTTACGAGGGAACTACCACAATGCCAACAACACCCACCGCACTTCCGCTTTCCCAGCAACTTGTATTGATTACCGGCGCTAGCCGTGGACTAGGCGAGTGCCTAGCGCACGCCTTTTTAGCCCAAGGCGCGCGGGTTGTCGTAAACTACTTAAACAGCGCTGATGCGGCGAAAGCCCTAGCGGCAGAAACTCCTGACCACGCTCTGGCGATACAAGCAGACGTACGTGACCCTGACGCCGTGAAAGCGATGTTCGCCACCGCGCAAGCCCATTTCGGCATGCCGGTGACAACACTTATCAATAATGCCCTGCCAGATTTTTCGTTTAATGGCGATGCGCGCCCCTCTCCGGACACCCTTACCTGGGAAAACCTCGACCAGCAGTTGCAAGGCGTGGCACGCGGCGCCCTCAATACTATTCAAGCAGCACTACCTGGCATGCGTGAACAGAGGTTCGGACGGATCATTAACATTGGCACTAACCTGTTCCAAAACCCGGTCGTGCCGTATCACGATTACACCGCTGCCAAGGCGGCACTGCTGTCGCTCACCCGTACTTTTTCTAACGACCTGGGGCCTGACGGCATTACGGTGAATATGCTCTCGGGCGGGCTGCTGCGCACCACTGATGCCTCAGCGGCGACGCCTGAAGCGGTGTTTGATCTCATCGCGGCCAATACGCCGCTGCGCCGTGTCACTACCCCTGAAGAGTTTGCGGATGCAGCACTGTTTTTCGCATCGCCTTGGAGCCGGGCTGTCACCGGCCAAAACTTAGTGGTCGATGGCGGCCTGGTTAAAAACTGATGGCTACTCAGATGCATCTCAATCTTTTTATCATGGGCTGCGGCCACCATAAGGCAGCCTGGCGCGAGCCAAACTCAGCCGCTGAGCGCATGGGGGATATTGGCTACTACGAGTCGCTGGCACGTACCGCTGAACGCGGGAAGCTGGACGCCGTCTTCTTTGCCGATGGCCATGCCGCAGGCAACGTAGCCGGAGGGCCGCAGTGGTTTTTAGAACCGTTGACGGCGCTATCCGCTATGGCGCGGGCTACCGAGCATATCGGCCTGATCTCTACCATATCCAGCACGTTTTTTACCCCGTTTCATGCGGCCAGGATGCTCGCTTCGTTAGACCATATTTCTAACGGCCGTATGGGGTGGAACTTAGTCACCTCAATGTTTGATAGCGAAGCGCGCAACCATGGTTGGGAGGCTATGCCCCCTCAAGAGGTGCGCTATGCGCGGGCCGAAGAGTTTGCGCAAACGGTGTTAGCGCTATGGGATTCGTGGGCGGATGATGCGCTGCGCTGCGACCGCCAGGGCCAGTTTGCCGATCCCAGCAAAGTGCGGCCGATTGATCATTATGGCGCACACTTTTTGGTGGATGGCCCACTCACCGTGCCACGCTCTCCCCAGGGGCACCCCGTCCTGTTTCAAGCGGGAGCTTCTGAACCGGGGCGCAACTTAGCAGCGCGGTATGCAGAAGCGATTTATGCGGTGGCCTACGACCTCCCCTCGGCGCAAGCCTACTACCAAGATATTCAAGCCCGCGTCCGCGCCGCTGGCCGCGCGCCCGTGGCGATTATGCCTGGGTTGGTAACGTATGTAGCATCCACCGAGGACGCCGCAAAGGCGAAGCAGCGCGAACTGGATGAACGCTTGCCCACCGAGGACTCGCTGCATCAGTTGAGCCAGTTTATCGGCCAAGATTGCCGTCACTGGGAATTGGATGCACCACTACCAGAATTGCCACCGCTAGAGGCATTCGCGGGCCCTAAAGGTCGCTATGCCACTATTTTGCGCATTATCGAAAGTGAAACACCCACGCTACGACAACTCTTAGGCAGGCTCGCGGCGGGCGGGGGCCACTGCACCATGGTCGGCACGCCAGAGCAGATCGCTGACGAGATGCAGCGCTGGGTAGAGGGAGGTGGTGCCGACGGCTTCAACCTGATGCCGCCGACGCTGCCAGGCAGCATTGAAGACTTTATTGAGCAGGTCGTCCCACTGCTACAGGCACGCGGGCTATTTCGCCGCGAGTATACGGGTAGCACCCTGCGTGATCATTTGGGGCTGGCACGCCCAGCAGCGTAAGCGATGCCGGGCGGCTATATGATGAGCGCGTATTGCTAGCCCGGCACTTACCCTTTAAAGCGGCGCACCGCCGTATGTAACAGGCCAAAATCGTAGGCTGGGCGTGACGGCAGTATACGCAGTAGCAGTAACGAGGCCGCCACGGGCACCAGTGCCGCCAGCAGGAAAGACTCCAACAGTGTTGCCGTACTTCCACCGGGGGCAGGGAACATCGCTAGCCCCGCCACCAGCCCCAGCGCGGTGCTGATGACGGCATTAAGGCCCGTGTAACGGCGATAAAAAAGCCCGAAAAACACCGGAAACGCCGCTGCCGAACAGAGCAAATCAGCCAGCAAAAATAGGTAAAGCACGCTATAGCCCTGGGAGGCGACCCAGGTAATGGGGATAGCGGCTAACACAATTAACCAACGCGCCAAACTCATCAAGGTGGTATCGCTGGCCGTGGGAATCAGCCGCCCCATATCCACGGCGATAATGCTGGATGTCGCGCTAATGGTGGAGTCGGCGCTGCTCATCACTAACGCCAAGCCTAGTGGCACCAACGCTAACGCGAACCATAACGGCACATCCGTCAATAGCACGCTGAACAGCGCCACAGAGCCATCGCCTTCAAGACCCAGCCCCACAAACGCCAGCCCAAACAGCCCCATCAACGCCACCACGATGAAGCTACACACGCCGCTAATCCAGAAGCCACGGCGCAGCACTTGGGTGTCTTTAGCCGCATAAATACGCTGCCACGTGCCTTGATAAAAGAGCCCGGTAAGCGCGACGGCAAGAAAGAACGTTAACCCCGCGCGGATACCGCCTATATCGCTCACCTGCAGCAGCTGGGGCGCACTGTCAGCAAGCCCTGCCAGCGTCGGCGCAACGCCGCCAGCCGCCTGCCAGCCAAACACCAGCAGTAGCCCCAGCAGCGGCATAATCACCAGCATCTGGAGCTTGTCAGTATAAATAGACGCGCGCAGCCCGCCATAAAAGGTGTAGATCAAGGTAGCGATCATGACCACGCTGGCGGTTAACCACAGCGGAATAGGCGCAAGCAACCCCACCATACGCGCCACGGCGGTCAGCCCAGCGGCCAGCAAAATGAACAGGTAAAACAGCATAATCACCAGCGTAAACGCATACATAGCACGGCCGTACCGATGGATCACGAACTCCGTTAAGCCGTGGCCTTCGGGAATCAGTTCACGCATGCGTCGGCCAAGGGGAATCATCACTAGCCTGGGAACCATCGAACCAAACGCGTAGCCGAGTATCGCCCCAATCCCCCCCCAGGTCGCGGCCTGAGCCGGGCCAAACAGAATCCAAGTACCCAGCGTGGTGGCCACCAGCGTCAGCACCGTGGCGCGGGTATTCTGGCTATTGCGGGCAATGATGTAATCTTCAAGATTATCGCGATGGCGACGAGCATAAAGCAGGCCGGGGAGAGCCAGCGCAATGGCGCATAGCGACAGCCACAGGCCAGTCCAGATAGGGTCAAGCATCATGAAAGCGGATCCTCTTTGCCTGTATTGTTAGGCCGGGGTGTGCGGTGAGCGCACGGCAGGCAGGCGAAAGCAAAGAGGGTGTATTGGTTGGCTACATCCTTCCCTTCGCCGGCATGACCCGGATCAGGTTCTAA
The DNA here is from genome assembly GCF_025643255.1 of Halomonas sp. 7T. Classification (NCBI taxonomy): domain Bacteria; kingdom Pseudomonadati; phylum Pseudomonadota; class Gammaproteobacteria; order Oceanospirillales; family Halomonadaceae; genus Halomonas; species Halomonas sp. 7T. The sequence continues at coordinate 2,688,493 of NZ_CP087112.1, forward strand.
GGGTTACCAACGCCAAATGGCGGTGGAGTCTCAGCCAGTGCAGGCTCCCCTAGGACAGCCGCTACCGTAGGTGCTGAGCCGGGCGTTGTCAATTGGTGCTACTGATGAAACACCTTCCAACGACCGACACAGCGACGCTTCACGTAGGCGTCACTACCCCAATATTCGCTCGATAAGATAGTGATAAAGAGGAATGCCCAGCATAACGTTGAGCGGAAAGGTGACACCGAGTGATGCCAGCATCGCGAGACCAATATTGGCTTCGGGAATAGCGGCACGCATCGCTGCCGGGGCGGCAATATAAGAAGCGCTTGCCGCCAGTGCTGCCAAAATAACCACTGAGCCTAACGGCAGCCCTAGCGCAGCACCCAGGCCTATGCCGAGGAGCGACAACAACACTGGCATCACCAGGGCGAATGTCACCAAACGCCATTGATGCCAAGGCATCGGCCGTAAGGTTTGCGCAGCGGTAAGCCCCATCTCCAGCAAAAATAGCGCCAGTACGCCTTTGAAGGCGCCGGTGAAGAGCGCGGTGACCTCCTCTCCTTGAAAAGGCCCATAAAGTGCTCCGATCACCACCCCGCCTGCGAGCAAAATCACGCCCCGATTGGTCAACGTTTCATGCCAGAGCTTGCGGGTGCTCTCTTTAACCGCAGCACCTTGGTAACGCCTATAGAGCGCGATAGCCACCATAATCGCCGGCAGCTCCATAGCCACTAAATAGAGAGTGACCTCGCTACCGACCGCTAGCTGGCGCGCTTCCACATAGGCCAGCGCCACGGCAAACGTACCTGCACTTACCGAACCATAGTGCGCGGCAATACTCGCACTATCCGCCGCAGAAAGGCGAACCCAGCGCCGCAGTGCAGGCATCAGCATTAGCGATGTGATTGCCGAGAGTAGCGCGACGCCTAACAGTTCGGGCACCAATCCCCAATGAATATTACCGTGCAGCGCCATGCCCCCCTTTAAGCCAATCGTCAGCATTAACAGTAGGCTTAACGTATCGTAAGTCGCTTTGGGCACCTGCAGGTCGGACTTCACCGCGCCTGCGATGAGCCCCAGTAAGAAAAACATCACCACAATATCTGGCATTGCCGACACTCCACAGCTTTTAAAGAGGCTGCATTTTGCGAGGATTTACGTGAGACAACTAATAATAACTTGTAAGATAGTCATAGATAATCATCTATGCGAGTCGCTATAAAAACGCGTGCTTCAGGAGAAGTTGGGTTCATGAACATCCGCCATCTAACCTTTAGGTTGCTACAAGTTTATGTCACCGTCGTGCGCTGCGGGTCAATCAGCGAAGCTGCAAGACAGCTGCATCTCACCCAGCCGACCGTATCACAACAGTTAAAACGACTGAGCGAAGCGGTTGGCATGCCTTTGCTAGAGCACCATTTACAAGGGTTGACGATGACGGCCACTGGGCAGGCGCTGTATCACGTTAGCCGCGATGTATTAGGCCGCTTTGATGACTTTGCCGATCAGCTAAGTGAATTTCAGCAAGGCAGCAAAGGCCGCTTTAGCATTGCTCTAGTGAATACAGCTCAATATGTGTTGCCACGTTTGTTAGGCCCGTTTAGCCAAGCGTTTCCCGACGTAGATGTCACGGTTCACATTGGCAACCGCCGCCAAGTGTTAGCAAGGTTTGAACGCCAAGAAGACGATCTTTATGTCTTTAGCCACCCACCAGCGCTCGCCCATGCAGTGGCAGCACGCTTTATGCGCAATCCTCTGGTGGCCATCGCGGCGACAGACCACCCGCTTACACAGCACGCCACCCTATCCATGGAACAGTTGCTAAATGAGCGCTTGCTGCTGCGCGAACCAGGCTCAGCCACGCGCATGCTATTAGAAAGTTGGCTTCAAGAGCATGGTTTAACCATGAAAAAGACCCTGCAAATGGCCAGCAATGAAGCGATTCGCGTGGGCGTCGCAGCAAGAATGGGGGTCGCTGTCTTATCCGAGCATGTGCTGCCCAAAGAGCACCCTGAAATTTCGATACTGCCAATCGAAGGGTTCCCGATTGAAAGCCACTGGCAGATGATTGCGCGCAACGACCAGCGGCTTCCCCAGTCTGCTCAGCGCTTTCTCCACTATGTGCACGAACATCTCGTCCATTGGATTGAACCACGCTTTCTCTGCAATGAATTAGATACGTTGCTTTCAAAAAGCGCATAAACATGGATAAAGGACATAACCATAGGCTTAGCTAGCCGCAGCACACCGTCAGCCGCCGCTATTTGAATAAAAATTATCTTTACTATTAGCGAAATGGGTAGTTTCTAAAAAAAGACGTAATCACTTGCTTATTAACAGTTTTCATTCGTTTTTATTCCGTATTGCAATGCAATACAGATTGTTAAACTAGCCGCGATTTAAAACCCTCCTCTTCTCATCATTATTAGGACAAAGCCCATCATGTTGATGTTGCATCAATCCCCTGGCCAGCCACGAGTCTCTCGTCGCTGGCTTTTTCTGTTTGCTGCTTTATTACTCGGCATAAGCCCAGCGACGTTCGCCGTGACGGGTGATATTGACTTAACCAGTTCAGCCGTTGGCTTTTTTGCGCTGGCGATTTTCGTTTTGGCCTATGCATTAGTCATGGCTGAAGAGAAAATTCACATGCGCAAGTCTAAGCCTGTACTGGTCGCAGCCGGTATCATTTGGGGACTCATTGGCTGGGTGTACGTCCAAAATGGCATGTCGGAAACATCAGAGTATGCGTTCCGCGTGACCCTTTTAGAGTTCACCGAGCTAATGCTGTTCCTGCTGGTCGCGATGACCTATATCAACGCCATGGAAGAGCGTCGCGTATTCGATGCGCTGCGCTCGTGGATGTTGCGCAAAGGCTTTAGCTACCGCCAGCTGTTCTGGCTGACGGGTGGGCTCGCATTTGTGCTATCACCGATTGCCGATAACTTAACCACGGCGCTACTCATGTGCGCCGTCATTACTAAAGTGGCAGAGGGTGATAAGCGCTTTATTAATCTCGCCTGTATTAACGTTGTCGTGGCCGCCAATGCCGGCGGCGCCTTTAGCCCCTTTGGCGATATCACCACACTGATGGTTTGGCAGGCGGGGCTTATTCAGTTCCAAGAGTTTTTCATCCTGTTCTTACCCTCGCTGGTTAACTTCTTGATTCCTGCTGTCATCATGAGCCTCTTTATCAAGGATCAGAAACCCAGCAGCGTTTATGAAGATGTGTGGTTAAAGCGCGGTGCTCGGCGCATTATTGCGCTATTTTTGATCACCATCGCCACGGCGGTTATGTGTCACACGTTGCTGCATTTGCCGCCGGTACTCGGCATGATGACCGGGCTTGGCTACTTGCAGTTCTTTGGCTATTACCTGCGTCGGACGCTCCCCCGCTCGCTGGAGCGTAAACGTGAGCGCTACAGCCGCCGGGGCGACAATAAGAAGCTTGAGCAACTAGGTGGCGTCGTACCGTTCGATGTGTTTAACCGCGTAGCGCGAGCCGAGTGGGACACACTGCTGTTCTTCTACGGGGTGGTTATGTGCGTGGGCGGGTTGGGCTTTATGGGCTACCTAGGGCTGCTTTCTGAAGCGCTCTACACCGGCTGGAATGCTACCTGGGCCAACATCGTACTCGGGGTTGTCTCAGCGGTCGTGGATAACATTCCCGTAATGTTTGCCGTGTTGACCATGGAACCAGAAATGTCTCACGGGCATTGGCTGCTGATTACACTAACGGCTGGCGTAGGGGGTAGCTTGCTCTCTATTGGTTCTGCAGCAGGGGTCGCCGTTATGGGCCAAGCCCGAGGCGCTTACACCTTTATGGGCCACCTGCGCTGGGCGCCGGTGATACTTCTAGGCTACATCGCCAGCATCATTGTGCATATGTGGCTGAACGCCGATAGCTTTACTGTCTTTAGTTAATAAACGGCTGACTTAAAAACCGCAGGCCCGCGTATAGCGCCCACTGGCGCTGCGCGGGCTTTTTAGTACTCCTCAAACAGATATTCAATGGGGGTTGGCCTACCCAGCAGATACCCTTGGTAGCGGTAACATCCATGACCGCGCAGCCACTCTAACTGCTCTTTCTTTTCGACACCCTCGGCTACCACGGTTAAACCTAGGCTTGCGGCTAGCAGAATGGTCGTATCGACAATCGCTGCGTCGGTCTTTTCGGACAGCAGCTCACGGATAAATGATTGGTCAATTTTAAGCTCATCCAGTGGCAAGCGCTTTAAATAACTTAACGATGAATAGCCCGTGCCAAAATCATCCAGCGCGAAACGAATGCCTTGGGCACGCAGTTTTAGCATGGTATTGCGTACCCGGGTCGGTTCTCGCATCAGCAAGCTTTCCGTTACTTCCAACACCAAACGGTTTGGCGGCGCCTGGGTTTCGGCTAATAGCCCTTCTAAATCCCGCACAAACTCAGGCTGTTGAAATTGCACCGAACTGACGTTGACCGAAATCGTCAGTGATGCATAGGCAGGCTGAGAGGCCCACTTGGCCAACTGCTCACAGGCCGATTTAAGCACCCAATAGCCAATCAGCAAAATGAGGCCATTCTCTTCGGCAATAGGAATAAAGGTGGCGGGCGATACCCAGCCGCGCTGGGGGTGGTACCAGCGTAGCAGCGCTTCCACTCCGACCGTCTCGCTGCGGTGGTCAACTTGCACCTGATAGTGAAGCGCCAACTCATTGCGCGCCAACGCATGGTGAAGGTCGCCTTCTAAACTAGCGCGTTCTAGTACGCTGGTTTGCATATCGTGGTTAAAGAAACAGAGCTTATTACCACCCGCCACCTTAGCCTGCTGCAGGGCGATATCCGCCTGCTGTAATACGCTATTCATACTGTGGCCTGCCCCTTTAAATAGCGTAATACCAATACTTGCACTGACCGGCAGCGCCCGGTCATTGCGCAGTTGCGACACAGCATCCAGCAGTTTACTCGCGACACGCTCGGCGCTCATCGCGGCCATTTCTTGCTGCTCGCCCAGCGTATTTAACAGTACAACAAACTCATCGCTACTCACCCGTGCAACGGTCGTTTCGTGAGTGGAGTTATAAAGCGACTCCTGCAGCCGCACCGCGACATTAATCAGTAGCTGATCGCCGCTTTCATGGCCTTGGATATCATTAACCAACCGGAAGTTATCCAGGTCAATAATCAGCACGGCACTAAACGTCGATGCGTTGCTCTCTTGCTCAGTGACCAGCGCGAGTGAGTCCATCAACAGGCGTCGGTTTGGCAATCCCGTCAAGGCATCGTAAAAAGCCAAATGATGGGTACGCGACTGCATCTCCAGGTATTCCGTTAGCTCGGTTGAAATACCACAGATGCACGGCGCTTCCCCCTTGCGCATCACAAGAGGCATTTTTATGGATAAAAACGTACGCACCTGCTCTTCACCTTTGAGCAGGTTGTGCTCTTCCAGCGTCGTTTTTTTGCCCGATGCTAATACCTGACGATCTATTTGATGCATTTCCGCTGCGCTTGCCGCATCAAAAAATGCTTCGTCACGCTGGCCAATAATTTTCTCAGCAGGGATGCCAAACAGCTCGCTAACTTGACGGTTAACGAAACGATACTCTAAGGAAGGCGATTTGATATAAATATGCGCATCGACACTGTCTAAAATGGTGGCCAAGAGCGCCTCATGAGCAACAAGCTGCTCGTAGTTGTCCGCTACGCGGCGCTTTAATAGCGCATTACGGCCCAAAGCGAATGCCAGGAAAAACGCAAGCAGACCAACGCCCCACCACACCCAGGTAGGCACCAGGGGAGAAGATGGCGTTGAGACGCGCCAAGCACGTAATATATCAAAATAGAGCGAATTACTATCTTGCTTCCACGCTCTGAGCGTTGTGTCGACAGGCTCTAATACACGATCGGCAGCCTGATAAGATACGGCATAAAATAGCTGCGCTGGCTGGAAAACAATCGGGGTCTCACGCAGGCCATATTCGCGCGCTCGCCAATCACCGTATAAGTGATTGGACGCCACCAAATCCGCCTCATCACGTGCAACGGCTTCAAAGCCCTCTGAAAAACTATTAACAGAGACCCACGTCACCGGGACATTAAAGCGCTCAGTAACGGCCGCTAAATAACGTTGCTGTATCGCATCTTCAACCACCGCCACCCGCATCTGGGCCAGATCTAAAATCGCCTCAACGCTCATTTCTTCACGCTGATAGAGCAGTGACCAGCTATGCAGCACCGGTTCATTATGGAAAGCAAAGCGCTGGGCACGCTCTTCACTCCACGCAACGTCAGGCAGCAGGTCAATCTCGCCCTGCTCTAGCAGCGTTAAGCAGTGTGAAAACTCACAGTGAAGGGTCGCTAACTGCCACTGCTGCTGCTCAGCGATCGCGTTAAGCAGCTCACCCAACACACCGCGCAGCTGGCCTTGGCTATCAGCAAATAGCTTCGGCGGATTATGGTAAACCCCAACACGCAAAGCGTCATTCGCGAGGCTAGCAGAAGCCCACAAACAGGTGCTTAGCGCCATGGCGCCGGTAAGCCAGCGGCAAGGTAAACACCGGGCCCCAAACCTAGTGTGCGAAACGCGAACGCCGAAGGGTTGCCGCCTGCGCGATATCATCGACCCTACCCACCGGGCATGGTAAGCGGGCCAGCTCGCGTTACGACGCGTTGCCAAGCAGCGTCATGCTCGATACGGTCCACAAAGGCAGCAATATGCGGATACTTTTCCAACGATTGTGTAGCCGCCACCGCTTGCAGTGGGAAACTCATTTGAACATCGGCACCACTTGGCCAGTCTCCAGCAAAGTTACCCTTTGACCCCAGATGCGCGTTAATAACATCTAAATGCTGATTCATTTGTGGCTGAATAAAACGCTGGCGCACCGTTGAGCTAATGCCTTTCGCCAGGGGCTTGATTAACCATGGCGACTGTTTCGGGATTTGGCTAAATACTAAGCCCATCACTAGCAGCGGCATCAAGGAGCCTTCTGCATAGTGCAACCAGTAACGATAATCTACCCACTGATGGGTATCCCCCTCCGCAGGCTGCAAACGCCCTTCACCATACCGGCCCACAAGATAATCAATAATAGCCCCGGACTCTGCAACGGTAAGATCGCCATCGGTAATAACAGGAGATTTACCCAGCGGATGGATTTTTTTCAGCGCATTTGGCGCCTGCTGGGTCTTACTATCGCGTTGATAAAAATGAACTTCATACGCAACGCCTAATAGTTCAAGAAGCCATAAAACTCGGTGGGAACGGGACTTTTCCAGATGGTGGACGTGAATCATAAACACTCCATAGGGCGACTTGTCACGCAGGCAAATGGCCAGCGCCAGTTATCCTTTTACTGCAAGCTTATATAGCGTAGCACCCTTGCAGCGTTGAACCCTATGGAAGTGTTAAGCAAAGCTTAGCTTTTGACTAAAGACAACTATTTGCACGATATAAGTGCAAATAGCGCACCACTTTGGCCATATTGACGACCTACTCGCTTATGCTTTGTGCTCGTGCCGCCACTTTGCCAAGAGGTCCGCGAATGACCACTTACCCTGCAGCCAAGGCGCCAATAAACGCATTGAAAGCGGGATAAACACAAACACCATCACCGGGGTCAGCATCAGCGTGCTAACGACAACTCGGGGAACGAGCGCCCACTCAGCGATCACACCTCCGAATAGCAATTGAAACAGCAGTGAGATGGGGAAAAATGCCAGCCAAACAGCCACCGCCTGTTTCCAACGCGGTGGCGTGATACCTGGATTCACCTGAAACCAAGCATCCAGACCCGTCGCGCGATGCTCGTGAGGCGCGTCATAAAGGTCTTTTCCACGGGCAAGCCACGCGTGGCGTGAAGCGGAGTGTTCCCAGGCGTTTAGCGTATCGCTACTGCTAAAGCGGAAAATAATTTGATACTCATCGTCATCTTTTGGCGGTGCCAACACGCCTGACCCCAGGTATCCCGGAAAGTCAGCCGCTAGTTCACGGCCTTCATTTAACCAACGATTAAAATCCTGATAGCGGCCATTTGCCACGCGGCGGGCCACCATTAAAGTGACAGGTGAGGCAGACATGGTATATCTCCTAAAAACACGACGGCCGTTGCCGGGTAGGCAGGCCGTTTACGGGAGGGCGGGTAAGCCCATTACATACACCTCAGTATACATGCAATGTTAATGCCATGTGAGCACTGATAAGATGCTTAGCTGCTTGGGAGGCGCCGAATACTAACAAAGCGCCCCTGATCCGAAAATTCAAGTCGATAGATGCCCTGAACCCCCTCTCTTGTCACAACACGGCGCAATGCATCAGCAGGAAAGACCACCCAGCGGCCATCCACGCTTCGGGTCCGCACATTAGCGTAGCGCCCTTCGTAGTGGGCTAGGCATTCACTTTCAGAAAGATGTATCACCACATCGATGGCAGGCATAGGCACTCTTAAACAAGTAGCACTCAAAAATGATAAAGATAATAATAGAGCAGCTCTTGAGAGGACAGCACTCACCAAGCTAAGGCGGCTAGATAACGCAGGCGATGGCAGAGAAAAATAGAGCGCTATATTTGCGTACCCACGCTGGCTCGCTAATACTCAAGACTATCTGACACCTTTTATACGCCGGTAACTGCTTATGGAACTCTCCTCAATGAGTGCGTTCTCTGCTTCGCACATTTCTGCTTCTCCCATAGCGGCTAGAGGCTCATCAGCACCCGCTGTTAATGACGAAGAGCCGCAAACCAGCAAGCAGGCCGACGACACCTTACAGGTGAGCGAGGACGATCACAGCACTAACGATACCGCTGGCCCTACTCGGGCAGACGGCACGCCGATGGCGCCTGAAGAAATTCAGTATTTAGAGCAGCTAAAGCAGACAGACCGAGCAGTGCGCCAGCATGAAATGGCCCACCAGATAGCAGGTGGCGCTTATACCGGTGGCGCCTCTTATGAATACGAGGTAGGGCCCGACGGAAAACGCTACGCGGTGGCGGGCGAAGTCCCCATTGACTATGGCCCCGTGCCTGGTGACCCACAAGCCACGGTGGAAAAAATGCAAACGGTGATTGCCGCCGCCCTAGCACCTGCCGACCCTTCCCCTAAAGATTTGCAGGTGGCTGCCCAAGCGCGGCAGTACCTGCTGGAAGCAAAGCTAGAAGCAGCGATGGAACAGAGCGAAATGAACCAAGCGCGTGATTCTGGCGCCGCCACCAGCCCACCAGAGGAAGCGGCTTAAGGCTTAAATAGGCCCTCATATACAGAGCGCCGCAGTAAAGCAGTGCTATTTAATGCGTTGCCAATGAGTGCCAGTCACTGCGTTGTGGCCACCGCTCCAACCACGCGGGCATCTCACACGGAGGCATGGGGCGGGCAATACCGTAGCCTTGGGCCAGCTCGCAGCCCAGCGACATTAACGCCTTCGCATGCGCTAGCGTTTCAACCCCTTCAGCCAACATCGGCCGCTTAAAGCGATTGGCCATGTAGATCACACTTTCTACGATCGCCATATCATCCTGATCGCTAAGCATATCGCGGACAAAGCTCTGGTCGATCTTGATCAAATTTACCGGCAGTTGGCGCAAGTGCGTTAGTGACGAAAAGCCCGTGCCAAAATCATCAATGGCAAATCCAACTCCCAGGTCTTGGCAATGTGCCATATTTTTCAGCGCTGCCTGAATATCGTGCATCGCCGCACTCTCGAGCACCTCAAGCTTCAGCATGGCAGGCGCAACCGTTGGGTAGCTTGCGAGCAGCTCGGCCAGCCGCTCGCTAAACCCCTTACCCAACAAGTGCGCAGGGCTGATATTGACGTTGATAGGCAGGGCAATACCCACGTTTTGCCACTCCGTCAGCTGCTGCAACGCCTGCTTAATCACCCACTCGCCAAGATCAACTTCTAGCGGCGTGGCGTCAATAATGGGTAAAAATTGAGCCGGTGAGAGCAGTCCTTCGTCTGGGTGCTGCCAGCGAATTAATGCCTCAACACCCACCACGCGTCCGCTGGCCATATCCACCTGAGGCTGATAAAACAGGCGAAGCTCGTCGTGGTTAAGGGCATCCATAAAGCGCTGACGCTGCTCATGGCGCACTTGTAACAGCCGATCTTGGGTGGGGTCAAAAAAGTGGTAGGTATCCCGCCCCCGCTGCTTTGCTCGGTACATCGCTTGGTGCGCATGGCGCAGCAGCACATCGCCCTGAGCATGATCATTCGGGTAGCGTGTGATGCCCAAACTCGCGGTGAGGTAGATACTTTGACCATCGATGAGTAGCGGTTTCCGGATTGTGGTCAGCAGTTTCTCAAAAAAGTGCTCGTCATCGCCGTGATGCAGTAGCAGCACGAACTCATCGCCCCCCACCCGTGCCAGCACGTCATCGCCAAACAGCAGATGGCTAATACGCTGTGCGAAGGTGGAGAGTATGCTATCGCCGACGTGGGAGCCTAGCTGGTCGTTAATTGTTTGAAAGTGGTCGATGTCCAGCGAGCATATTGCCAGCGGTCGCTGCTTGGCTTCCGCATGCTGAATCGACTCCTGAATTAACTGGGTGAGTAACTGAAGGTTGGGTAGCCCGGTCAGCGCATCAAAAAAGACCTCGCGCTTTAGATGACGCGCGTGGGCCGGAATGGCAGACAGATCAGCCAATACAATCACGTGGTGGTCGACGTGACCCTGCTCGTTACGCACGCGATTTATCGACATCATGCCGGGGTAAAATTGACCATCGTGGCTGCGGTAGCTCACTTGGCATTTACTACGATCCCGCAGCTGCTGCTCATCACGCATAAAGCGCGTAGTGGGGCTGTTGTCGAGGGATAAAATGCTAAACGCCTCTAAGGATTGACCGAACACCTCTGCAAGGGTTAAGCCGGTCAGCTCACAAAACGCAGGGTTGACGTCCGCTACGCAGCCCTGGGCGTCAGTAATAATGATGGCCTCGTTGGCAAAGCTAAACGCTGACTCAGCGCGAAGAAGCGGTGCTCCGGAGGCGGTATTCAATATTGGGGTCGTCGACATCGTATTTATCGACCTTGCGGTAGTGCTATCCATTTCAGGAGCATCATGAGTAGTGTGCTGAGGCAACGCCAGCTCCTTAGGCAGACTCAGAGGCCGGCACCTGAACGCGTGCTCTCTTCATCTAACTCGGTATAGGTTTGATTACATTTAGTCATACTACCACCACGCACAATCGCTATGTTTTACATGACACAGCGATTAGTCAACGCGACAGGGGTCAAGAAAATGTAAAAAACCTTGCTCCACTGAAAAATGCTTGGCTCGTTAAGGTGCAGGCGCCGCGGCTCCCAGAAAGCGCTGCTGCCAGTAGTCGATATCCAACGGCACGCTAACCACGGCGCGACCGCTGCCGGGAGCGTGAATCATCTGGCGGTTACCGCCATAGATGCCCACGTGGGTGGCTTTGCTGCCATCGCCAAAAAACAGCAGATCGCCGGGGCGAGGCGCGTTGACCTGGGGAAGCGCGCGAAACTGGGCGTCGGCGGTGCGGGGCACACGAATGCCTGCGGCACGGTAGGTCATTTCAACTAACCCAGAGCAGTCCAAACCATCCGGCGAGCTGCCGCCAAAGCGGTAGGGGGTGCCAATCGCCTGCTGGGCATGGGAGAGAATCAGCGCGCGCTCCATCGAGATGCCTGTTGACGGGCTAAGCGCGGGCGTCATAGCAACGTCTTTGCTAGCACATCCGGTCAAGAACAGCAGGGTAAATAGCGCAAAAAGCGGTGAGAAATGGGTGAACGGCATGGCAACGCTCCAAGTCAGCCTAGTGCTCTTATCATGGCCTAAGCGCCGCTGACCCGCTACTGCTTACCGAGAACGTTAACGCCCTACCCACTCGATAAAAGTGCTTTCGCCCAGCGCATGGCGCTCATGGCGTAGTCGGCTCATCGCCGCGTAGGGCAAATCCATCACCAAGCCGTTGCAAAGCGGCTGCTCCAACACTTGGCGCAGCAGCGCGTTGCACACAAACAGGTGCGCAACCACCAGTACATGCTTACCAGGGGGATTGGTCAGCAGCTGCTGCCAGGATTCGCTAACCCGCACATCTAGCTCGGCGAGAGTTTCACCGCTGGGTGGCGCACCGCGAGCGGGGTCGTACCAGAAAGCACTCATCTGCTCGCTGCCTTCCTGTTCGTACACCTGGGCGTAGGTTTTGCCTTCCCACCCGCCCAGGTGCAGCTCGGCCAGGTCGTCATCGATTTGTACCGGCACATCAAACTCTTCACCTAACCACAGCGCAAATTCTCGACACCGTAGCAGAGGTGAGCTGATCACCGCATCGTAGGGCGGCCTGCCATCCACAGTGTGGCGCATCACCGCATCGGTCATCTGCTTCCAGCCCACTTCACTCAGCGGATGGTCAGTGCTGCCACGCAACATGCGCCCGCCCACCGGTTCACCGTGGCGCATAAGGTCAATGGTGGTGATGTCGGCATGTGGAAAGCGCATGGCGGTTCTCCTGTCTTGAACGGGTTAAATAATGGCGTGACGCACGCGAGCAGAGACCCACTCCGATACCAGCACCGTGGCGAAAATCAGCGCGAAAATCACGCTGACCTGATTCCAGGCCAGGCTGTTGATCGAGGCATTCAGCTGCAAGCCAATGCCGCCCGCGCCGACCAGCCCCAGCACCGTCGATTCGCGAATATTGATGTCCCAGCGGTACACGCTGATCCCCGCAAAGGCGGGCATAACTTGCGGCAGCACGCCGTAGTTCATCACCTGCAGGCGGCTAGCACCGGTGGCGCTGATGGCTTCCACAGGCGTGGGGTGAATCTCCTCGATGGCCTCGTAGAGCAGCTTGCCCACAAAACCAATCGAGCGCAGTGCGATGGCAATAATGCCCGCCAGTACGCCAGGGCCCAGAATGGTCACCAACAGCATGGCCCAAATCAACGAGTTAATGGAGCGCGAGGAGACAATGATGGTCAGCGCCAAGCTGCGCACGAGCGGATGCGGTGTGGTATTACGCGCGGCCAAAAACGCCACGGGAAATGCCATCATAATGCCCAGTGCCGTGCCCAGCGTGGCAATATTAACGGTGTCCCACATCGGCTTCCACAGCACGCTGGCATACTCCCAGCGGGGCGGCATCATACGGCTAATCAGGTCGCTGCCCTGGCGGCCAGCGTCTTCGACAAACACCCACATGGTGTTGTCAGAGATCACTTTCCAGCAAAGCAAGAACAGGCTAATGCCCGCCAGCCAGCCAAGATACTGCAGCCACTGGGCACGGGTGGTGCGCCGCTGCCACTGCGGCACGCCTTGGGGGGAAGTTGAAACCGGCATGGAGAATTCCTTTGGCTTAAAGGCCGTACAAAAAGGGTTGGCAACAGGCGTGCGGCGCTACTGCGTCCAACGACGCACATGGCTCGACGCATACTCACTCATCAACACAATCGCGATGATAATCAGCAAGATGGCGGCCGACGTGCCGTACTCGTAGCGGCTGAGCGAGGTGTTGAGCGTGGCGCCAATGCCACCGGCCCCGACAATGCCAATCACCGATGACTCGCGGAAGTTGATATCCAGCCGATACATGGAAAGCCCAATCAAGCGCGGCATTACCTGCGGCTGTACGGCATGATTCATGGTTTGCCACCAGCTCGCGCCGGTGGCGCGCACGGCTTCTACCTGCTTCCAATCGAGGTCTTCAATATCTTCCGCCAGCAGTTTGGCCATAAAGCCGATGGTGGCAAAGGCCAATGTGAGCATGCCCGCAAAAGGGCCAAAACCGAACATCACCACAAACAGAATGGCGATAATGATCTCTTGAAAGGTACGCGAGACGGCAATGATGGCCCGGCAGACGGCATAGATTGGCAACGGCGCAATGTTTTTGGCAGCCCCTAAGCCCACGGGAATGGCCAACAACACGCCGATCACTGTGGACGTCAGCGTCATGGTCAGACTTTCCATCAAGCCCGCCAGAATATCGTTTTGACGGCTGAAAAAATCCGGCTGCAAAAACGCGCCGAGAAAGTTCAGCGCCCGCCCCGAGCCTTCCGCGACGCGCGCCCAGTTCACTTCCACCGATGCCAGCGCCAACACCAGGTAAACCACGCCACCCAACACCAGCGCCCAACGCAGCCGAGGGCTTTCAATCAGCGGCAGCCGCCGCCACTGGCCTTGACGGGCACGCTGTTGTCGCGCTGAAGAGTTCGCCATACTCATTGTGCGCCTCCACTCGCCAGCAGGCTTTGGCGCGGCGAGGGATGAGAGTGGGACGCACGCAACGGCTCAGCGGAGTGCTTCACTTGCTCGCCATCTTCTTCCTCATCGGCGGGTTCGGGCGTGGTGTCCCAATCTTCCTCACCGTAAATAGTGGTGAGAATATCGCTGGTGAGTTCACTGGGCTTGCCGTCGAATACAATTTTCCCGGCGCGCAGGCCCACAATGCGATCCGCAAACTGCTGGGCCAGCGCCACATCGTGAATATTGATAATGGCGGCCAGCTCGCGTTCGGCGCACAGCTCGCGAATCAAACGCATAATTTGGCGGGATGTTTTCGGGTCCAGGCTCGCGGTGGGTTCATCCACCAACAGCAGTTTGGGGCTTTGCAGCAGCGCACGGGCAATGCCTACCCGCTGGCGCTGGCCACCGGAGAGCGCATCGGCGCGCTTATCAATGGCGTGAGGCAGGCCAACACGCTCCAACAGGCGAAACGCTTCTGCCACGGCTTCCTGGGGGTAGCAGCGCAAGAAGCTGCGCCAGAACCCTACATAGCCCAGCTGGCCAGAGAGCACGTTCTCCATCACGCTCAGGCGATCTACCAGCGCGTACTCCTGGAAAATCATCCCCATGGAGCGGCGCGCATGGCGCAGACGGCTGCCGGAGAGCTTGGTCAGCTCTACCTCTTCCAGACGAATGCTGCCTTGGGTGGGTTCGACCAAGCGGTTCACGCAGCGAATCAGGGTGCTCTTCCCTGCGCCAGATGGGCCAATCAGCGCCATAACCTGCCCTTTCGGCAGCGAGAGTTGGATATCGGTCAGCGCACGGTCGCCGGTGGGGTAACGTTTTCCAACGCCGGTGAGTGTCAACATGGGAAGTGCCTCAGTGTCTGATACTCAAGTGCTTATATGAATAAGGACTTATGTATTGAGCTACATAGCGGCTCGGCCAGAAGGTCGCCCTCCTGGCCGAGAAAACTAACGGGATGACCGATCGATTAATCGCAGTCGTACGTCACACCGTTGGCATCGGCGATAGTACGAATGACCGACCAGTTTTCCTGATAGGTGATCGGAATAAACTGCGCTTCGCCGGAGTTAGCGAACTCGGCTTCCAGCGCAGTGCCTTCCCAGTCGTAGCTGAAGAACGCATCCTGAATCTGCTGGGCAAGCTCTGGGTTCAGGTTGTGCGCCAAGCCGTAGGCCGTGGTGGGGAAGGTTTCCGAGGTGTAGATGACGTTGTAATCGCCTTCGCTCACCACATCGCGTGACAGCATGCGCTTGGCCACAGAGTTTGCAATGGCGGCCGCGTCGTAGTCTTTGTTCACCACGCCCAGGATGGAGTTGTCATGGGAGCCAGAGAAGGCCGTCTCAAAGTCTTCGCCCGCTTCCAGGCCGTACTCAGAGCGCAGCAGCGCGGAGGGGGCGCGGAAGCCCGAGTTGGACGTTTCCGAGGTAAACGCCAGCTGACGACCGGCTAAGTCTTCTACCGACTCAATGCCACTATCGGGGTAGGTGATGATTTCCATCTCGTAACCGAAGCTACCGTCTTCAGCAGCCATCATGGCGAAGGGACGGAAGCCACCGCAATTGACCGCCACCGGCACACCGCCGGTATTGAAGCCCGCCACATGCAGACGGCCCGCGCGCAGGGCTTCCTGCTGGGCAGCGTTAGACTGCACCGGGAAGAACTGGACGTTTTTACCGGTCGCATCGCTCAGGTGATCCAGGAAATCGGCCCAAACGTCGGCATAAACCGCGGGGTCTTCTACCGGCGTGTAAGCAAATACCAGCGTATCCGGGTCGGCCCACTGCGACTCGTCGCTGGGTATGTCGGCGATCATGTCACCGTCGTTATCCGTATAGCGCGAGGAGAGATCAGCAGAGGCCGTCACCGCTGCCAGCGCAAACGTGCCTGCCACGGCGGTGCTCAGCAGCGTACGAGAGAAAGGGCGGGTGTGTATGAGAGAGTGCATGGATCACCTAAACGGGTTGTGAAACGTTAGGCGTCATCATGATGCCAAGATATGACAGCGGCGGGACACTCTTATGACGGCTAGGTGACGAATAAGTGACGCGTTAATGACACTCCCCCACGCAGCAGCCGCGACGCTCTACAAATAGGCTATTGCCCGTGATTTTCTTGGCTTGATGCTTGAGCTCTGACAGCTGTGCGGCGATATCCAGCGCCTTGCAGGGGGCGGGGTCAGTAATCGGTTTGACCGCAATCGAGACGCTCACAAAGGGGAAGAACGTCACACCTCCCTGGCGGCTCTCAATGGAAATTCCTCCCAGCAGGCGGTCATGCTCTTCGTAAAAACCAGGCGCCATCACTGCAAACGAGTGGAGAATCTGCTGGCACACGCTTTCCCAGTGCTCCAGCGGCAGCAGCATCATAAAATCGTCGCCGCCGATATGGCCGATAAAGCCCCCCGCGCTCTCCACCTGGGCCTGCAGCAGGCGCGATAGCGAAATGATCACGTGGTCGCCACGGGCGTAGCCATAGGCATCGTTAAACGCTTTGAAGTTGTCCAAGTCCACGTAGGCCGCCGCAAATCCGCGGCCTTGAGCCAAATAGGAGGCCAGGGTTTCGTTGATCAGTATGTTGCCGGGCAGCCCGGTGAGCGGGTTGGCATGGCGCGCTTGGCGCACTTGAATCGCGGTAATTTCCCGCAGCAGGTCGACGATATTGCCCATGCCAAGGTAGTGACCGTCGCTGTCGACGATGACGAAATCTTCCTGTTCGATATCGCGGCTGTCGGTGAGCTGCTGGCTCAGTGCCTCCAAGGAGAGCTCCGCCTCCGCCACGATCATTTTGGGGTCGGCAATCTCCAACACGCAGCGCTTCGCGTACAGCGCGTGGCTGTACTGGTTGGTGAACAGCGTTAGAAAAGCGTTGCGACGCACCACCGCCACGGGCACGCCCTTTTCAATCACCGCCACGCAGCGCAGGCGGGGGTCTTCGCGAAAACGCTCAGCCAGCGCCGGTACCGAGCAGGTAGCCGACACACTCTCAATCGGGCGCAAAATAGAGTGCGCGGTGCGCCCCGCCGGGCTTTTGAGCTGAGTAGTCGCAGGCAGTAGCGTATTGAGCTGCATGGGCGGCTGAAGGCTTGGCCGGGCAAAGTAGAACCCCTGCAACAGTGCCAGCCCACGATCTAGCTCCCACAGGCAGAGATGCTCGGCGGCTGTCTCCACCCCTTCTGCAATCAGCTGACAATCTAGGCTACGTGCGACATCTAAAATGGAGCGCAAAAACTCCCGCTTGGCAGGCTCTTTATCGATCCCCGAAATAAAGTGGCGGTCGAGTTTAACGAAATCGGGCCGTAGCTCCGACCAGTGGCGCAGGCTCGAATGCCCGGCACCCAAGTCATCCAGCGCCACCTGAAACCCCATATCGCGGTAGTGGTCTACCGCTTGGCGCATCAGTTCGTAGTCGTGAATTGGCACATGCTCGGTCAACTCAATGACCACACGCTCAGGGGGCAGGCCGCTCTCTTGAATAAAGCGCATCGTCAGCCCCTCGCGGAAGTCGCGCTCCACGATGGTCAGCGGCATCACGTTGAGAAACAGCAGCCCCGGCAGCTCAAGCTCGGCAAATCGGCGAATGGCGAGCCGCCGACAGAGCAGATCCAGTTCGACCAGCAGCCCCGCCTGGGTGGCCACCTCAAATAACCGCAGCGGCGAGTGAAGCGGGGACGTTTTTGGCCCGCGAATCAGCGCTTCATAGCCATATATGGCCTGCTGGGTGGCGTCTACAATCGGTTGGAACAGCACGTGCAGCTCTTCTGCCGCAATAATGTGATTTAGCCACTGCGCTTCTTGTGCGGTCATATACTTGCTGCCCTATCAAACGTCGACTATCCCTATGATGTGTAACGCGCCATAAGGAAGGTATTTGGGCGGCAAGCGTGCGTTATTTTTGTGACATCAATGTGACAACCCTCTGCGCAACACCCCGTTTAGCGCTCAAACGCGCATCACGACGTGAAACTGCCATCCCTAATCGATGATTTAAGCGTTAGTTAACGCAAGCCTTAGCAACAACGTGTTATTTAATGCGTTGTATTCTTGCTATATGCAAACTAACGGTTTAAATTTTTAAAAAATTATACAAAAGCTCCCTCCCCTGGAAACTCGTGTCACTTAGAGATAGCTCTAAGGAATAGCCCTAAGGAATGGTTCTATGCGCGATAACGAGCTGGTTAGCCAGCGGGAGTACCCTCTCGATGAGGATGCAGTCTTAATTTCAAAAACGGACATAAAGGGGCATATTCTTTACGCTAATCAATCCTTTATTGACGTTAGCGGATATGAGTACGAAGAGCTTTATCGAGCGCCCCATAAGATTGTTCGCCACCCGGATATGCCCGAGCTTGTCTTCAAGGATATGTGGGATAACTTGAATGCAGGTCAATACTGGTCGGGACTGGTTAAAAACCGGCGTAAAAACGGTGACCACTACTGGGTTCGCGCCAACGTGGTGCCGCTTCGGGAAGCCGGCACAGTAACGGGGTTTTGCTCAATACGCGTCAAGCCTGAGCGTGACGACGTTGAACACGCTGAAGCCGCTTACCGTGATATACGCGAACAACGAGGCCACTTTTTCGTTAAGCACGGGGTGGCTTACCGCCGAACGCTTCGCCAGCGCTTACTACCGATTAACTTCGCGAGCATGCGCGTCCGCACAGCACTGTTTAGCCTTGTGAGTGCAGGCGTGGTGAGCGGTTTAGGTATTGGCGCGGCGGCCACGATTTACTCGCTCTCACCAGGAAGCGTCGCTGCCCCCGCCTTTTTAACCCTTGGCCTGGGTGTTGGGTTGATGGTGGGCGCATACCAATGGCTAAGCGGTTTACGTACTCGCCGCTTTATGTATAGCGCCAACGACTTTGCGCTTCAGCTTGCAGCCGGCAATCTCGCGGCGGATATTCCTACCATTGGCCACCGGGAGATGGACCAAACGCTTAAAACCATGAACTTTATGCGGCGCTCGTTAGACGCTCTTATTGGCGACCTTAATACGCGCGTTAGTCGGGTCGGTCCTGCTGTGGAGAGCATTGCTCTGGGTAATGATGATATGGCCTCGCGGCTTGAGCAGCAGGCCAGCGCCGTACAGCAAACCGCCGCCAGCGCAGAGGAAATTTCCTCGACAGTGGCACAAAGTGCTGACAACGCCATACAGGCTAGCAATGCCTCCATGGGCAACGTAGGTGAAGTCGATCACACCAGCCAAGTGATGAGCAGGCTGGCCAGCGCTATGGACGATATCACTCAGCACGCGGATAAGATGGCAGGCATTGTCAGCACCATTGACACCATCGCCTTTCAGACTAATATCCTTGCACTCAACGCATCGGTAGAGGCCGCTAGAGCAGGCGAGCATGGGCGTGGCTTTGCGGTAGTCGCCGAGGAGGTTCGTAAATTAGCACGCCAGTCGGCTGAGGCGGCGAAACAAGTGCAGTCGTTAATCGACCAAGCGCGTGACAGCATCCACGGTGGCCAGGCGCAGGCCAATGAAGCTACTGAGGCCATGGAGAAAATTCGTACGGCCAGCCATCAGGTCAATGATTTGATGGGCGAAATTACGGCGGCAGCCCGTGAGCAGAGCCAGGGGATCAGCCAAATTAGCAGTGCTATCAATGAGATTGACCAAAGCACTCAGTCAAGCGCAACCAGCATGGGCAGCTATAAAGACGCAACCTCCGAGCTGACCGAGCAGATCCGCGGGCTTTCTCACAGTGCGATGGCTTTTTTAAACGAACAGGAGCGAAATAGGTACTCACAGGCACTGCCCAGTGACAGCCATTCGCACAGCACACCCCGCTTAGGCAACACTCCCCGCCCGCTTAAGCAGAGCACCCAAAAGGCACTGGGCGCTGCCCAAGAAAGCCAAACGCCGTTAACACACGAATGGGAAGCTTTTTAGCGACGGTTACTCACGCCTGGATGGGCTATACCCACTCTCGGTCGGCGGCGGAAACACCACATCGCCGCCGCTCGCATCGAGCTGGCGAATGTCCGTTGGGTGACCCTGTTCATCCAGGCTTACCAGCCCAATCCCACTGGCATTCCATAGCCGCTCTCCGGCGCTGGCCCGGTCCGGGTCGCGGGGGTGAATACTCAGCTTGCGGCGCTTGGTGAACCAGTTAAGTGGCGACAGCGGCGCGTAGAGCCAACGGTTTAAGCGGTCAAAGGTGTTCAGCAACTGTTTGGGGAACGTATTTTTGATTCCACTGGAGGTCACTTGCCAAAGGTGTGGTGCCTGCTTTTGCCGACGCACCACAATATCGTAGGCAAACGAGTAGTGGACGTCGCCCGATAAGATCACGTAGTTACCCGGCGTTTTTGAGTGCCGCCAAATATGCAGCAGCACATTGGCAGCCCCGCGATGCGCCATCCAATTTTCTGCGTCCACCACCAACGGTTTGCCCGCCAAGGTAAACAGCTTTTGTATGATTTCTATCAGCTTGACCCCGAACATCGGGGCTGGGGAAACGATAATGGCGCTTTTAGTCCCCAACAGCGCCTGCTGCATTTCCATCAGCGCTTCCCAGTCCATCAAGCCCGAAGGGCGGTTGGGGTTTCTTTCGCTGCGCCAACGTCGGGTGCGCGTATCCAGCACGATTAATGCAGGCGTACCCGGCACCTGGTACTCCCAGCCCTGAAAGCGCAGCAGCTGTTCGATAAAACGATCCTGAGCGCTCGCGTTAAGCGGGCCCGCCCCTTCAAAAAGGGTCGACGCTTGCTGCAGCAACGGATTGAGTTTCTCCGGGGCGTTGCCCCATCCCTGACACAATAGATAGGCCACCAACGCATTACCGATAATCCGCTTTGAAAACGGATGGCCATAGGCACAGCGCTCCCAGTCAGCCGTCAAGTTCCAGTCATCGGTGACATCATGATCATCGAAGATCATCAGGCTGGGAACGTGAGCCATTAGCCGTGCGCACTGGGGCAGACCGGCAACAAAGTCATCAATCACTGCCTGCTCTTGCTGGTAAGTACCTGCTTCTTTGTCACCCAGCGCTGGCGGTTTAACGGCTACAAGTTGCCAGGGCGTCGGCGACCATACCAAGCAGTACATGGCGAGCATTTCTGCCAGTGTCATCAAGTGGTTTTGCGCATTGGCAGAGGTAAACACGGGCTTTTTAACGCCGCCAAAAAAACGCTCACGCAGCGCAGCATTGCTGGTCACATCCGGTAGCAGCGCTTCACGGTGATAATAGCTTTCAGGAGCGGCGTAAAGCGCCTGACTGTTATCTACCGTGGCGCCTTCCAACCGCTCATCTACCAATCCCAAACGCTCAATCAGTGCGTGTACGGCGCGCAGCATCGGGCCGGCAACATCATCAACATAGACTTGATCTCCGGTCATCAGCAGCCAAGCGGGCCACTCCTCTGGGGTGGATTGGCGCTCGGCCAACCACGCATCTGCCCGCACCAAGCCATCGGCGCTGTTGTGATGGGGCTTACGGCACGAACCGTGCATCAAGCGGTGATGCCGAGAGGCCAGCACAAAGCCTGGGTACGACTCTCCCTCGTGGCATAACCAGGGCGCCCAATCCGGCAGGCGTTGCCATTCGCCTTGCGCATCCTGTACCTGCAGATCGTAGGCAATTCGCTCATCGGTGGGCAGCGCGCTCGGCAAGCTCAGGTCAATAAAATAGAGATAGGCGTGCTGGCCAATCGCCACACATTGATGAGACCCATCGAGTGGATGCGTCTGGGCATCCGTTTGCTCAGGGTAAAGCACCAGTTGCATGGTGAGCGGACGCGACGCGACTAGCCACAGCACTAGCCGCGTAGGCGAAAGGCGGCGCAGCAGTGGCCCCACCAGCACGTCTGGCAATGTCTTGGCGGTTTGCGTCATGTCATCGTCTCTTTGTTGGGTCATACGTTGCGACCACCGGCAGCTCAACCTCCCCATGAGTGCGGCTTTCACTGGGCCATTGCTTAACCAGGCTCGGAGGGCGTTTCAGCGCGTAAGCGATACCCTTGGTCACGCAGCGTAGCAATCCGCCACGCACCTAGTTTACGCCGCAGCCAACTCACTTGAACATCAATTACACGACGTGCATAGGCACTGCCTTACGCAGACGCGTACGTTTTAGGCGCTGCCAATAACGTGAAAGGGTTAGCATGAGAGGCATATTGCTCATCGTACTAGAATGCCAAAGCCATCATGAACGTTATGAAAAAAATGCCGCTGATCCCGACTTATGCGTTGCTGTTTGCCGCAAGCTGATTCACTGCCCATCGACCAGATTGATAGCGTACTAACCCATGCCACTGACTATGGGTTCACCCATTACGAAGAGATCAGCATTAAACGCCGTGGCAGCGCCGAGGTAGGGCTGGCTTGACGACGAATGGTGCGCTGACATTGAGTTTTCTATCGATAGTGGCGAAACACTGCAAGAAAAACGTGAGCGTCTTATTACCGGCGCCTGGGGCATAATCGATGTGGAAGGCCGTGATGAAAATGGCCGTGAGCTAGAAATAAGCCTACGCCAAGGCTCTTTTCAAGTGAGCGAAATGGATCGCGACTAACTGGATAGCGCATTCCCCGCGTTAGCCAACGCCAAACATCATGCGGGCCACTACGGCCCGCTTTTTTTTGGGCTTTTCATAATGATGGACGCGACAAATAAGCAACGTAAGTGACGTTTTTAATTAGGTTAAGAGGGACATTGCTAACAACGCGTTGTAAGGTGGTATACGTCATCAATCGTCATTGACTGTGTACCTCTGGGAGATGCCTTTGACGCTATCTACCACCGCAGAAGGCGTCAGCGACCGCTTAGAACACGCGGTACTGCGTGATCTTGCGTGGTTGCTAGCCACGCCTGATTTAATTGAACTACCGGGCCCTAACGCCTACCCAGGCAGACCCACTCGCCAGGAGCTGGGCTTAGTCGATTCAGTTGATGAGTGGCTGGCGCGCATTTCGCCACTGGTGAATGCGCTAGATGGCAAACTGGCAACGCGTATGGGGCACTACCATGAGCGGCTGTGGCACCTGATGTTAGATAACGCGCCCAACACGCGCCTACTCGCCAAGAATCTGCGTATTACTCAGCGGCGCAATACCCTGGGCGAGCTGGATATGCTCTATCGAACACGTAATAACCCTGACCCTGTTCATCTCGAAGTGGCGATAAAGTTCTATCTTGGCCTACCCGAAGGGCCTGGGGAAGCGACCAGCCAAAGCCGCTGGATTGGCCCTGGCGGGCTAGACAGTCTAGCGCTGAAATGCAGCCATCTGCGCCATCACCAGCTGCCCATTTCGCGCACCGCCATCGCGCAAGCACTTATCACCCAATGGCTAGCGCCAAGAGATTTAGGCCCCCTCCCGCCACTTAACGGTCAGCTCACCCAACGCCTAGCAATGCCTGGCGTACTGTTTTATCCCTGGCACACGACGATGCCGCCGCCCATCGGAGCAACGGTCAATCATCGGCGCGGCACGTGGTGTTATTTAAAGGATTGGCCGACACTTGCGAACCAAAGAAGTGAGTCACTACAGATGGTGTGGTTGGAGAAACCTCACTGGCTGGCTCCGCCACCCCAAGCCGCGTTCCAACCCGCCAAGCAGGAAATGGCAATAGTGAAACCACTCATTGAACGCTATGGCCCGCAGCAGGTGATGCTTTACGACCCAGAAGTAGATACCGAAGCACAGCCAATAGAACGTCTTATCATTGTACCCAATGACTGGCCACGACAAGTGCCGCTACCGCCTCACGCTCGCGATTAAATAATCAACTGATTAAACAACCACCAAGTTATCGCGGTGGATCAGCTCGTGCGCTTCCACATAGCCGAGTATTGCCTCAATTTGATGGCTCGGCTGGCCCGCTAACTGGCGGGCTTCATCAGCGCCGTAGTTAACCAACCCTTTAGCCACACGTGCACCCTGCTCATCCACGCACAGCACCATGTCCCCACGTTTAAAGCCGCCCTGCACGTCACGCACCCCCACTGCAAGCAGGCTAGAGCCTTTGCCACGCAGCACGTTTACCGCCCCGGCATCCAGCACTAAGGTGCCACGCACCTGCAGCTGGCCTGCTAGCCAACGTTTGCGAGCAGCGATGGGCGCTTGATCTGGCCGCAGCAGAGTGCCCAGTGCCTCACCCCCCATAACGCGAGCAATAACCTCTGGCTGGCGGCCACTGGCAATCACGGTGACCGCGCCAGAACGAGCGGCGAGCTGCGCCGCGCGCACCTTGGTACTCATACCACCGCGCCCCAGCACCCCGCCACTGCCCGCCACGGCTGCTAAGCGTGGATCATCAGCGCGGCCTTCGGCAATCATCTTGGCATTGGGGTCGTGACGAGGGTCAGCGTCAAACAACCCCTCCTGATCGGTGAGCAGCAGCAGTGCATCGGCTTCTAACAAGTTAGCGACCAGCGCGCCGAGGGTGTCGTTATCGCCAAAGCGAATCTCATCGGTGACCACGGTATCGTTTTCGTTGATTACCGGCACTACGCGCATTTCAACCAACGTGCGCAACGCCGACAACGCATTGAGGTAGCGTTTTCGGTTAGAAAGGTCATCATGGGTGAGCAGAATCTGTGCCGTTAACATACCGTGGCGAGCAAAGTGCTGCTCATAGCACTGGGTGAGGCCGTTCTGGCCCACCGCCGCCGCCGCCTGCAGCTCATGAACGGCACTGGGACGCGCTTGCCACCCCAGGCGAACCATGCCTGCCGCTACGGCACCGGAGGAAACCAGCACTACTTCTTTGCCCTGCTGATGCAGTGCGGCAATCTGGTCGACCCAGCCACCAATCGCCGCTTCATCCAAGCCGCGACCATCGTTGGTAAGCAGCGCGCTGCCAATTTTGACCACCACCCGGCGGGCGCTGCTTAACGCCTCTCGGCCCGGCAACTGCTCATTGCTTTCCACGTCGCGACTCTCCCAAGCCATTTTGCTCACGCGTTCAATTCCGTTATCCCTGCGGACGCTTCCCCTGCAACCAACGGACGATTACGGGGCGTACTCTACTTCGACATCGTAATCATCGTCGTCGAAATCGTCATCGTCTTCTTCATCGTCGTCGCGTTTACGGCGACGGCCAAGGCGCGCTTCAGTACGGGCCACTGACTCCTCTTCCATGCGGCGGCGCATTTCCTGCTCGCGGGCATGGGCCTCTTCATCTTCATTTTCCAGGCGCTGCTGCTCGGTGAGCCAGCGATACGCCGCCTGTACCAGCTTGTCAGTACCGTCGCTGCTGATGGCCGAGATGCGGAATACCGGGCCATCCCAGTTCAGGGCATCGATAATCGCCTGAGCGCGGGCTTCGCGCTCATCTTCCGGCAGCAGATCAAACTTATTCAGCACTAGCCAACGCGGCCGCTCGGAAAGCGCCGGCGAGAACTGGCCTAACTCATGAATAATCGCCTGGGCCGCTTCCACGGGGTCAGACTCATCAAACGGCGCCACATCCACCACGTGGAACAATAACCGCGTACGCGTCAGGTGCTTCAAGAAGCGCAGCCCCAGGCCCGCACCATCAGAGGCACCTTCAATCAGCCCCGGCACATCGGCCATCACGAAGTGCTCGTGCATACCCAGCTTCACAACACCCAGGTTAGGCACCAAGGTGGTGAACGGGTAGTTCGCCACTTTCGGTTTGGCCGCAGAGACTGAACGGATCAGCGTCGACTTGCCTGCATTGGGCATGCCCAACAGGCCCACATCGGCCATTACCTTCATTTCCAGGCGCAGGTTGCGGCGGTCGCCTTCAGTGCCCGGCGTGGTGCGGCGCGGTGCACGGTTGGTCGAAGATTTAAAGTGGATATTGCCCAAACCACGACGACCACCTTCGGCCACCAGTACTACTTGGCCAATATCGGTAACGTCAGCGATCACCTCAAGGGTGTCTTCGTCAATCACCGTGGTGCCCACCGGCACCTTCACGTGCAGGTCTTCACCCGCCTTGCCGCTCATCTGGCGGCCCATGCCGCCTTGCCCATTTTCAGCTTTGTAGAAACGCTGAAATTTGAAATCAATCAAGGTGTTGAGTGAATCATCACCAATCAGGTAAACGCTGCCACCATGGCCGCCATCGCCACCATCAGGGCCACCCTTGGGCACATATTTTTCGCGGCGAAAGCTCAGACAGCCATTGCCGCCTTTACCTGCCTCAACAATGATCGAGGCTTCATCGACGAACTGCATTGGATTCTCCCGGCCGCTTCCGCCGCCCTAACTGCAATATCCCGCCCGTTGATAACGGGCAAAAGGGATCGAAAAGACAAAAAAGCCCCGCCATGGCGGGGCTTTTACTTCGTCATCTTCATCCTGCGCAACGGGTGTTGCTTAGGCAGAAACGATGCTAACGAATTTACGGTTGTTCGGACCTTTGGTCTCGAACTTCACGAAGCCGTCGTTCAAAGCGAACAGCGTGTGATCACGGCCTAAGCCAACGCCAGTGCCTGCGTGGAAACGCGTGCCACGCTGACGAACGATGATGCTACCCGCGCTGGCCGCTTGGCCACCGAAGAGTTTCACACCTAAGCGTTTGGACTCGGAATCGCGACCGTTACGCGTGGAGCCGGCTGCCTTTTTATGTGCCATTGCAAAATCCTCCTAAGGGAATTGACCGCTTACGCAGAAATTCCGGTAATTTTGACTTCAGTGAACCACTGACGGTGGCCCTGACGCTTCATGTGGTGCTTCCGGCGACGGAACTTGATGATCGTTACTTTATCGCCACGGCCGTGGGAAACGATCTCAGCGGACACTTTGGCACCGCTAATGAAAGGTGCGCCAATGTTGACGTCATCGCCGTCTGCAACCAGCAGCACTTCATCTAACTCAATCGTTTCGCCGGTAGCGACTTCGATTTTTTCGAGTTTGAGGGTTTGACCTTCTTGAACGCGGTACTGTTTGCCACCGCTTTTAATAACTGCGTACATGTCGCTCTCCGGACTTGTCGTTAATGCCGGTTACGCCCCGCGTAACCAACGCTCATCGCCTTCCGCTCTTATCGACCTGCTGCGAGTGGCGCCCCTTTTGGCAGCCATCTGACAGGGAGCATGATGAGTGGGTCGCGAATTATAGCGACTATCACGGCTTACCACAAGATGAGAGGGCATTGTCAATCACACCTTACGCCATGAACGCCTTCCACTACCTTGACGCCTCACAGACAGCCCCATAGCATGGCCTCAACTACCCCACCCCCGCGATGAACGGAACCCATGACAGCCAACGTCTCTCAAACCTCGCCTGCCAGCCCAACGCCTTCACCGCTGCACGCCGTGGTGGCTGATGACTTTGACGCCGTAAACCGCACCATTGTCGCGCAGCTGAACTCCAAGGTACCGCTGGTAGAAACCATCGGCCAATATATTATTGAAAGCGGTGGTAAACGTCTGCGCCCGCTGCTGGTGCTTCTGGCGGCCCGCTCGTTGGGCTATGAGGGCGACAAACATATTACGCTCGCTACGCTGATCGAATTTATGCACACCTCGACGCTGCTGCACGACGACGTGGTCGATGAATCGCATATGCGGCGCGGCAAAAAAACCGCCAACGACGCCTGGGGCAATGCACCTTCTGTGCTGGTGGGCGACTTCCTATATTCACGCTCGTTTCAAATGATGGTAGACGTAGGATCGATGCGCATTATGGCCATTCTTTCCGGCGCGACCTGCGTGATTGCCGAAGGTGAAGTACTTCAGCTCACCAACATCGGCAACCCGAGCATTTCTGAAGCGGACTACTTTGAAACCATTCAAGGTAAAACAGCCATGCTGTTTGAAGCCGCCTCCCATAGCGGTGCCGTGCTTGCCAATGCCACACCGGAACAAGAGCGCGCCCTGCAGTATTACGGCCGCTATTTAGGCCTCGCTTTTCAGCTCATTGACGACCTGCTGGATTACCAAGGCGATGCCGAAACCATGGGCAAAAATGTTGGCGATGACCTAGCGGAAGGCAAACCTACCCTGCCGCTGATTCACGCAATGGAGCGCGGCACGCCGGAACAAGCAAAGTTGATCCGCCAAGTAATTCGCAAGGGCGGGCTAGAACAGCTCGACGACGTGCTGGAGATTATCAATACCACCGGTGCACTGGAATACACCCGCGCACGGGCCGTAGAGATGGCCGATAAAGCCCTGGCCGAACTTGATAGTCTGCCACCCAGCCCCTATCGAGATAGCATGGCGAACATCGCTCGTTTAGCGGTTGATCGCAAAGCATAAAGTCTGCACAACAAAGCAACCCAGCGCGCAAAAAGGGGCTTGAAAAACCCCCTTCGCCTGCGTATGATTCGCTCCGTTGTTAAGCACTGTCCAGCATGCTTTTAACAATCCACGGAATATAGCTCAGCTTGGTAGAGCGCTGCCTTCGGGAGGCAGAGGTCGTAGGTTCGAATCCTGCTATTCCGACCAAAAATTCTATGAAAACGGCCACTTAGCTTTTAAAGCAAGTGGCCGTTTTTGTTTGGGCTAAAAGCATAGAGAGATCGACCAATAAACAGGTTTGAGATGGTAGCCATTAAAACCTAGTATCTAAAACCTAGTGTCGTGAGGCATGGTATCAGCGGCCTAGTAGAACCCACAAACCGATGAAAGGGCATGCGTAGATGACCGCTAAAGAACGCCAGATAACCCTGCTCGATGGCGGCATGGGGCAAGAGCTGCGCAGACGTAGCCGCTACCCCGCCTCGCCCTTATGGTCGGCACAGGTCATGCTCGATGAGCCGCACCTGGTCACCGCGGCTCATCGCGACTTCATCGAGGCCGGGGCAGACATCATAACGCTTAACAACTACAGCGCCACGCCTCAACGGCTAGCGCGGGATGGCGACCCAGCGCTGTTTGCAACACTACATGGGGCGGCACTTGCCTCAGCCCGACAGGCGCAGCAAGAGAGTGGCCGTGCTGTCCTTATTGCTGGCTGCCTGCCGCCTCTGGTGGCAAGTTACCATCATGCGGCAGTGCCTGATGACAAGACTTGCCTGGATAGCTACCGCCAGTTAGTGGGTGCCCAAGAAGGCGTAGATCTTTTCATTTGCGAAACCATGTCGCTGGCGCGGGAAGCGCTGGCAGCCACCACTGCGGCGGTGGAGCGCGATACCCGGGTATGGACAGCGTTTACGGTTGACGATAGTGACGGGACACGCCTGCGGTCTGGCGAACTTCTGGCTGACGCGGCGCAGGCCATTATGGCTGCAGGCGCTGAGAAAATATTAGTGAACTGCTCCGTCCCCGAAGCCATTACCACGGCAATGGGCGTGCTTGCAGCCGCCAACATCCCCTTCGGTGGCTTTGCCAATGGGTTCACCTCTATCGCCGCACTTCAGCCAGGGGGCACCGTGGACACATTAACGGCGCGAGAGGATCTTGGCCCACAGGCATATGCTGATTACGCGCTTCAGTGGGTGGAACAAGGCGCGACGGTGGTCGGTGGCTGCTGCGAAGTCGGCCCTGCCCATATTGCGGCCATCGCCACCCGCTTAATCAATGCCGGGTACACGCTGGCAACCCCCTAGGAGCCTAGCCCCCACCAACGGGGCAGCAATGCCCGCACCTTGGGCTGGGCAAAACGATCATCCATTAACACCACCACCCCTTCATCCTCGGGGCTGCGGATCACCCTTCCGGCGGCTTGCACCACTTTGATCATGCCAGGTATGCGGTAGGTGTAATCTTCCCCCTGGCCGAAGCGAGCGTTCAAACGCTCTTTCAGTGCTTCGTTAAAATCATTAAACGGTGGTAGGCCTAAGGTGGCAATAAACGCGCCGATTAAGCGCTCGCCAGGAAGGTCGATTCCTTCGGCGAAGGCCCCACCTAGTACGGCAAATCCAATTCCTTTACCGCCCGGAGTAAAGCGCGCCAGAAAGGCGTCGCGCTCGGCTTCCTGCATACCGCGGGCTTGGGCAAACACCGGCACGCCGGGGTGTGCCTGCTCAAACGGCGCCATCACTTGCTCCAAGTAAGCAAAGCTACTAAAAAATGCCAAATAGTGGCCAGGCTTGCGCTGATACTGTTCGGCTAACACCTTCACAATCGGCGCTACAGAGGCTTCACGGTGATGATAGCGGGTAGAGATATCCGCGCGAATACGCACGTCCAATTGACGGGCGGCAAACGGCGACGCCACTTCCCGCCACACGCTATTGTCTGGCAACCCCAGTAAATCGCGATAGTAATGGAGAGGGCTTAGCGTGGCCGAAAATAGCACAGCGCTGTGGGCTGCCTTGAAGCGTGCCGCTAAAAAATCTGCTGGAATAACATTGCGCAGCCCCAGTAAAGCGTTGCCTCGGCCATCAAGGGCGAAGTCGCAAAGTGAGTGATCGCCAAACCGCTCCGCCAAACGGCAGAAAGCCAAGGATTCAAACAGCAGCTCTTGAAGCTCAACGCTAGCAGTATCGGGGTGCTCAACCAAATAATCGGTGATCGCGCCCGCCAGCGTTTGCAGTGCGCTCATTAGCTTGTTGGGCAGCGCATCAAGCAAATGGTAACGCTGTGACGCCGTTGCCTCGGTGGTCACGTCTTTCGTTAACGCCTGCCACTGCCTGCCCACCCGGGCCAGCGGTTTGGCAAGCGCGGGAGGTGAACGGCGCCGCAACCTGCTCAAGCGCTGCTGGGAAAGCTCGGCGCTGTACATGCCCCGTGCGCGCTCAACTAAGTTGTGCGCTTCATCGACCAGCAGACCGACCCGCCAGTCGTTGGCTTGGGCCAATCCATGCAGCAGCGCATGGCTGTCAAACCAGTGGTTCACATCGCCCACTACTACGTCGGCCCAGCGGGCTAACTCTTGGCCTAGATAATACGGGCACACCTTGTGGGCAAGCGCCACGTTGCGTACGCCCTCGCGGTCAAGCCAATGTCGTTCTACAGCAGCGTGGCGTGCAGCAGGCAAGCGGTCATAAAAGCCTGCTGCTAACGGGCAAGCATCGCCCTGACAGGCGGTGCCCGGGTATTCACAGGCCTTATCGCGGGCCACCAATTCCAGCACCCGCAACGGCTGCGAGGGGGCACCCAGGCTGATCAGGGCATCCAATGCTAAGCGGCGGCCAGGGGTTTTCATCGTCAGAAAAGCCACCCTATCCAACGCCTGGCGGGGCATTGCAGACAGCATCGGAAACAGCGTGCCGAGGGTTTTGCCAATACCGGTCGGCGCTTGAGCGAGGAGGCACCGCCCAGTACTGGCGGCTTTGTAGACATCTTCCGCCAGCGTCCGTTGGCCAACGCGAAAATCCGGGTAGGGAAACGTGAGCGTCGCCAGCCACGCATCACGCCGCTGACGATGGGCAGACTCCTGTTCTGCCCAGGCCAAAAAGCGCTGGCACTGCTCGGTAAAAAACGTCTGCAATTCGGCTGCACTAGCCTCGTAGGTCAACAGCGTTTCCTGGCCACTAGCGATGTCCAGATACACCAAGGCCAGCGTCAAACGCTCAAGATGCCGTTCGGCGCACAGCAGCGCGCCATATATTTTCACCTGCGCCCAGTGCAATGCACGCTGATTGGCCGCCATGCGCTCTAAATTGCCACGATAGGTTTTAACCTCTTCCAGCCGGTTAGCGCTGGGGTCAAAGCCGTCAGCGCGACCCGCCACGCGAAGCGCCTGATACTCACCGGAAAGCGGCAGTTCAGCTAGGTAATCCTCGCCCCGACGGCTAGCCACTAACCCATGCCCTTCGATACCTTCCTGAGCGCTGGGGGGTGGCGTAAAGCGGTGATCAAGATCGCCCTGCCGTGCGGTGAAATCACACAGCGTACGCACCGCTACCCGATAGCGATTCATTGTTTCCCTTCTTGCTGCCAGCGCACATGGCATACCTCAACGGGTATGCCGTGGCGGCAAAAGAAGTCGATCCAACGGCGCTGGTTATCTTGCAGACGATCGCCCGGCCCTTTCACTTCTATCATTTTGTAGCGTGGCTCGCCGGGCAGTGCCTCCGGCATCAGCTGAATCAGGTCAGGCAAGCCCGCACGATTATGCTTAAGATCATCTAATAGCCGCATAAAACAGGCACGCAAATGGGCAGGCGGCAAACACTTAAGCGCCAGCGTTAGCAGGTCCTCACTGACGATACCCCAGTGTACAAACGGCGAGGTAATGCCTTGCTTGGCGTGCCACGTGCGCAGGATCGTGTCCTGATAGCGGCCGTCATCCAGCTGGGCCAAGCAGGCGTCGATATCGACTTGGCGATGATGGACAAAATCTTCGCGGTATAAATCCGCTGGCCCGCTGTGAAACGGATGAAAAAACGCCCCTGGCAGCGGTTTAAAAATAGCCGGCCAAAGCAGCAAACCAAACAGCCCTGTCAGGAGGCTATTTTCCACATAAAACACGGGGGCAGTTGCCGCAGAAAAGTGCTCGGCGACAGCACGCTCCACCGGCTGAGGTCCGGGGAGTTCTAGCATATAGGTGGGCGCATCAGCCGCGTTAGAGGTATGGGGCACAGGCTGGTTCAATTTACGCGCCAAACGCGGTAACAGCCGCCTAAGCGCTTGCTGCTCGCCGTCGTTTGGCTGCGCGTCAAGCGCGCTGATGGTGAGCTGATAGGCCTCAGAATAACGACGCAGACGCTCCAATACCCGCAACCTGCGAATGCGTGCCTCGCTGTTGTTCGACTCAGCGTAAAGTGAAAGCGCCAGCTCCGCGTCACCGCTGCGCTCTGCCGTGCGACCGAGGTTAAGCAGCAGCCGCGAACGACGGGCGTCTAGCCAGCGATTGCCGAACGTGCCGGGTACTTCTTGCGCCAGCAGGTTAGGTGGTTCGCCGTCTACCAAGCGTTCGCGCAGGCGGTGCAGTGTTAAGTAAGTAGTCACTTCATCGCGATGTTGGAACGCGCGCGAGGCTGCGGTAATCGGCACTTGCTCAAAACGCTGCAGGCCAAGCTCCGTTAGCACAAACTCTGCCCAGTCCTGGCGCAGGTTGCCAAAAAACATCAACCGTAGGCGGTCGCAGAGCGCCATCACCGTTAGCCGCACAATCTGTGTTGTCGCCGTTGGCCACCACTGCTGAAGGGGCGCGGGCGCTTGCAGCCGCTCTTCCAAGTCTGTTTGAAGCGCGGCTTTCGTGCTGTTGCGGGCTAGTCCTGCCCGGGTGATTTCGCCTGCCAATGCCTGGCGCAGCTCACTCAGCCGCAACAGGCGAAATAGCTCGCGACTGTTTAACTGAGGTGCGCTGTCCACCCAGCCCATCGCGACCAACGGCGCCAAGGCCTGCTCGGTATCACCGATTTCCGCATAGGCCAGTTTGTCCAGACGAAACAATTCCCCTTTGCGCATCACCATGCGCACCAATAGCGCCTGAGAGGCTTGGGGTAACGTTTCAAAATGACGAATCGTGTTGCGTTCGGAAGCGCTTAAGAGATCGTGATGGCGGGCTTCTACCCACGCCAATACGTAACGAAAATTCGTCAGGTAGTAGAAAGGATCATCTAGGGAGGCGGTCGCTGACGCGACAGGGGCACTGTTCATTTATCCATTGTAACAGCGCTTGATGGACCAGGTTAACCCACCCGGTGCTGATAGAGCACGTCCAGCGCATCCTGGTCATCGGGCTGCTGAGCGGGAGCCGGCACATCTACATTAGAAGAGGGCTTGAAGACAGCAGGCTTGCGGCCACCCACCAGCACATACCACTCCGCTTCTGTCAGGTAGTGTTGGCACCAGCGGCTTAAGCCAGCGGCTACGTCATCGCGAATACGTTCACCGCTCCGAAAAGCGTGGGCGAGATGCAGTAAGTCCTGGCGGGCAGTGCGGGCACGGGCGTTGCCGCCGTGCACTTTGGAAAGTGGGCAGCGTCGATCATAGGCCGCGTTGGTTAATGCATTTAACCAACGCTCCAATTCATGCGCCTGAATACCGCCGTAAACTGCCACACTGCACTCCATGCTGAATGCTTAAAAGAGAGATCATAAACCATTAGCGCTTACTAAATGGGCATTAGACTGCCCGAATCTGACGCCACTGTCATCTTCTTGTCATGCCACTAGCCCCGCGCTTGCTGAAAGCCCTGCAATACATTCACCACATTGACACCAATATCCTCAACGGCATAGCCCCCCTCCATCAAAAACACGCTGGGCAGCCCGGCATCGGCCAAGCGTTTTCCTAAAGTGATAAAGTCAGCGTGTTGAAAGGTAAAAGCGCTAATGGGATCGCCTTCAAAAATATCCACGCCCAGCGAGACCACTAGCAGGTCACACTCTGCTTGCTGGATGCGGGCCAGCGCGTCATCCAAGGCCGCCATCCATGTCGCAACGGAAGTGCCTGGCGGCAGCGGATAGTTAACGTTGAACCCAGCGCCAGGCCCTTCGCCAGTCTCATCAGCGTAGCCCGAAAAATAGGGAAACGTAACGTCGGGATCGCCATGTAACGAGGCAAAAAGGACGTCCGCGCGGCGGTAGAAAATTTGCTGGGTGCCATTGCCATGATGAAAATCTACATCCAGCACCGCTACCCGCCGCTTGCCTGCATTCAGTGCATGCTGGGCGGCAATCGCTGCATTGTTAAAAAAACAGTAGCCGCCAAATTGATCCATCGCAGCGTGATGGCCCGGTGGCCGACACAGGCCAAAAGCGGGCTCTCCAGAGGCTAGGGTATGCTCTACCGCCGCCAGCGCGGTATTTTTACTCGCCATGGCCGCCGCAAAGGTACCTTCGGTAATCGAGGTTTCTGCTGCCAGTGCGTAATAGCCTAACTGGCCACTCACTGATTGAGGGATGCGGTCGCCGCGCATCGTTCGGGCTGGCCAGATGTTAGGGATTGCTTCACCTTGGCGCCCGGTTGACTGCCACGCTTGCCAACAGGTTTCTAAAAAGGCCACGTAGCCTGCGTCGTGGACGGCCAGCACCGGCGCTAAGCCATACTCTTTGGGCGCCTGCACCTCAACACCTGCCTGATTCAAGGCGCTTAGCACAAGGTCCATGCGTTCAGGGCATTCAAAGGGAGCGACTAACGCGCCATCGTGTAGCTCACTCCGCGCTTGGCGACGACGGCTATCTTCTGAAAAAAACGTCCGCATATCGTTTCCTTATTTATAGAGAGCAGTGCCACTGGGCGGCCCATTGGCGTTTTTGCGAAGGCGATCGCTGCTTCAATTGATACTCTGCCCGACTGGCCGTGGCACGGTTGGGGAAGGGTTGTGCCCCTAGGAGTGCGATGGGTGGGTTCGCTCGCGTGTAGCGTGCACCTTTGCCGTCGCAGTGTGCTTGGTAACGTTTGGCCAGATTATTGGTAATCCCTACATAGGTGCCGCGTTTGCACTCGAGTAAGTAGACGTACCATGAAGCCGCTGCCGCTGGGTGTAACGCCGTTACCATATTCACTCGCTAAGGCATGTCGGTTGAGGAAACCGCATGAACGGTTATTAAATCTTCCAACGCGGATAGCGGCATTGGCTTTGCTAATCCAAAGCCCTGGAAAAAATCGCACTGGTAAGTAAGTAGCCGTTGATACTGCGCGTCGGTCTCGACGCCTTCGGCCACCACGCTTAGTCCCAAGTGGTGCGCCATGGAAATAATCCCCTGAACAATGGCGGCATCGTCGTTTCGATGGGTTAATTCGTTAATAAAGCTGCGATCAATTTTAACGGCACTAATCGGCAAATGCTTCAAGTAACTCAAACTTGAAAAGCCAGTACCAAAATCATCAATGGAGACGCGGATCCCCATACTGCGTACCGAGTGCAGCGTATCAATGGCATTCGCCGTATTATCCATCAGGATGCCTTCGGTTAGTTCCAGTGTTAGCTGGGCTGGTGGCATCCCGGTACTTTTAAGCGTTGCGCACAGCGTCTCCAGGAAGCTCGCGCGATGAAACTGTAGAGGCGACAAGTTTACCGCCACGCATATCGCTCCTAGCCCTTTATCGTGTAACTGCTGCATATCCCTGCACGCGCGTTTCAGCACCCACTCGCTAATAGGCATAATTTGCCCCGTCGCTTCTGCCAGCGGGATAAATCGTTCGGGAGAGATATAGCCCTGGATAGGGTGAGGCCAGCGCAGCAAGGCTTCTACACTGGCAATTTGACCATCGCGGTTAAAGATCGGCTGGTAGTAGAGTTCAAACGCTTGGCGCTCAATAGCGTCTTGCAGGTCATTGCGTAGCGTCACTCGCTCGCTGGCAATATCGTTGCCATTGTGATGAAACCAGGCGTAAGCATTGCGGCCCTGCTGCTTGGCCCGGTACATGGCGATATCGGCTTGTTGTATCAGCGTGTGCGGCTGGGGGGTGTCTGGCTGACTCATTGCGATACCGACGCTGGCACTTAAATGAAGCTCGCGCCCTTCGATACAGTAAGGCTTTGCCAACGCGAGCAACAAACGTTCAACGACCTCTTCTGCCTGGGCCTCATGGGGCGTGTTGGTCAGCAGCAGGACAAATTCATCGCCACCCAAGCGCGCTACCGTATCCTCTTGGCGTAGCGTATCGCGTAAGCGCTGGGCCACTTCCACCAGCACCTGATCTCCTACCGCATGGCCTAAGCTATCGTTAATCGGCTTGAAATCATCTAAATCAACAAACAGCACGCTGATACGCTGATGATGCGTATTGGCTAGCGCAAATTGCTTACACAGCGTTTCCTCAAACAGCATACGATTGGGCAGCCGCGTTAGGTCATCGTGACTCGCGTAGTAAGATAAGCGCGCTTCAGACGCTTTCTGCTGCGAGATATCGTGCTGAATGCCCACAAAATGCGTTACGTGTCCTTCTTGATCTCGTACAGGCGATATATAGAGTTCATTCCAAAAGGGAGTACCGTCTTGCCGATAGTTGCATATGGTAACGTGCGTTTCGCGCTGCTCTTGGATACCGCGCCTGAGCTGGGCCACTACGTCAGGGTCACTATCAGGCCCTTGTAAAAAACGGCAGTTCCGCCCAATCACCTCTTCTTGAGAGTAACCCGTCATCCTGGCAAATGCCTTGTTGGCGTAGACGATCGGTGTATCGGGCTGGCTGGCATCCGCAATCAGCACGCCGTTCACGCTGGCTTCCACACTGCGTTCCAGTATCCGTAAGCGAACCTGCTGTTCACGGCTGGCAGTCACGTCCTGGGCAATACAATGCACGCCCACAAAACTGCCATTGATACTGATCGGTAAGGCGACTAAGTCGAGAAGGTGGGCTTGGCCATCACGGTCTTTAAGAGTGAGCTCAAACCGGGCACTGTTGCCCGTCACCACATGTTTAAAATATTCACCCACACGCTCAACATCAGCCACCTCGATGAAGTGCGTAAAATGCTGGCCAATGATTTCAGCGTTGGTATAGCCGGTGATGGCGCCACAGCTATTATTCGC